>CAIQBN010000001.1 GCA_903870065.1 uncultured beta proteobacterium
CGCCATAGCCACCGTCCTCTCCGACATGGACACCGAACTCGCCGCCCTGCAAGCCCGTCGCAGCAAAACCCAAGCCCTCAAGCAGGCCATGATGCAGGAGCTGCTGACCGGCAGGATTCGCCTGGCATGAAAGAAAACCAAAACACCGAGTGGAAAGAGTCCTGGCGCGACGACTACCTGCGCTGGGTGTGTGGCTTTGCCAATGCCGAAGGTGGCACGCTGGTGATCGGGCGCAACGACCAGGGCCAAGCCGTGGGTGTGGCCAACGCGGCCCGGCTGCTGGAAGAAATACCCAACAAGGTGCGCGACGTGCTGGGCATCATGGCAGACGTGAATCTGCTGGAAGAGGGCGGCAAAGAGCTGCTGGAGATTCGGGTGGAGCCTTACCCCAACCCCATCAGCTACAAGGGCGAATACCACTTTCGCAGTGGTAGCACCAAGCAAGAACTGAAAGGTGCGGCACTGTCGCACTTCTTGCTGAAAAAGCAGGGGCTGCATTGGGATGGCGTGGCGCTGCCCGGCCTGAAGATGGCCGACTTGGACGCAGGTGCATTGGCCTTGTTTCGCCAGCAGGCCGTGCGCAGTCAGCGCTTGCCAGAGACCACGCTGCAAGAGCCCGACGCCGCGCTGCTGGAGCGCCTTCACTTGCTGGACGATGGCGTGTGCAAGCGTGCCACGGCGCTGCTGTTTCATGCCGATCCGGGGCGCTGGTTTACCGGGGCGTTTGTGAAGATTGGTTTTTTTGAGACCGATGCCGACTTGCTCTACCAGGATGAGGTGAACGGCCCGCTGCTGGTGCAGGTGAACAAGACCATCGAGGTGCTGCAAGCCAAATACATGAAGGCGTTGATCAGCTACGACGGTTTGCAGCGCGTGGAAACCTGGCCGGTGCCCCTGCCTGCGCTGCGCGAGGCGGTGCTCAACGCGGTGGTGCACAAGGACTACACCAGTGGCGCGCCGATCCAGATCAGTGTGTACGCCGACAAATTGATGATCTGGAACTCAGGCCGTTTGTCGCCCGAGTGGACGGTGGAGCGTTTGCTGGGCAAGCATGCGTCTGCACCGTTTAACCCGGACGTGGCGAATGCGTTTTTCCGGGGTGGGCAGATTGAGTCGTGGGGGCGCGGCATTGAGCGCATGGTGCAAGCCTGCCTGGATGCCGGTTTGCAGGCCCCGGTTTTGCAGTTGGAGGACGGTGGGGTGTGGGTGACGTTTGCGTTTGCGCCCGCTAAACCCCCGGTGAGGGGTGAAAAGTGGGGTGAAAAGTGGGGTGAAAAGTGGGGTGAAAAAGCCACTGCTACCCGCCTCGCACTCATGCAAGCCATGCGCCGCAACCCACAAATCAGCACCGCAGCGTTGGCGGCCGAAGTGGGTATGGCCTCCACCAGCGGTGTCGAAAAACATCTGAAAGCACTGCGCGAGGCCGGTTGTATCCGCCGTGTAGGCCCGGCCAAAGGCGGCACTTGGGAAGTGATTGAGGATGTCGAGTGACCGGGCAAAGCCGCCACACAGTAGGCCAAGCCCACAAGGCGGACATGATCGGCTTACTGCTGACGGGCGGGGTTCGATTGGTCGCGCCGAAAGCAGCGTTGGCATGAATACTTTGGCAAAACACGATGCAGGCGGCAAATCACGCCCAGCCTGGCCGCGTGACTCCAAGGTATCCGCGCGCTTTTCGGAATGCAACCAATACCGCTACGAACTCGCCGAAATTTGGGACGAATCCAAGCCGCTGGTGTTGTGGCTATTGATGAATCCGAGCGTTGCCTGTTTGGACTACGCTGACCCCACCTTGATTAAAACTGGCAAGTTCGCTCGCTCCTGGGGATATGGCGGGCAACTGATTGGCAACGTGCATGCCTACCGCACCACCGACAAAATGGGATTATTGAAGGTGGCTGACCCAGTTGGACCAAAGAACGACAAGTCCATCCTGCGCATGGCAGGGCTTGCCGAAACCGTTGTACTTGCGTATGGCCAGCCGCCCAAAAAACTCAAGGGTCGAGGGCCGAAAGTCGTCGAGATGCTGAGTCAACACCCGGTTTTGTGTTGCCTGAAGCTGGCCAAAGACGGGGCTACCCCGTGGCACCCGCTGTACCTTCCCGACGGCCTGCGGCCGATTCCTTACAAGGCGTGAATACTCATGGCTGAAATCCCCCGCTCCGAACGTAAGACGCAAAACCGCGTCATTGACCTGTTCACCGACAAAGCACGGCCCGACTGCTTGGGTTACCGCTACTTGGGTGAATGGAACAAGCGCGACAACAACCGCCCGATAGAGGCCGCGCGGCTGCGCGACAACCTAGCAGCCCGTGGCTACTCTCCCGCCCACATTTCAGCTGCTCTGCAAAAGATAGAGGCTGCCGCCGACACTACCGGCATCACCCTCTACCAGGCCAACCTGCGCACCTACCAATGCCTGCGATACGGCGTGCAGGTGCAAATTGCGGCGGGTGGCGTGCACAAAACCGTTGATTTGATCGACTGGGTGAACCCTGAGAAGAACGACTTTGCCCTGGCTGAAGAGGTAACGCTCAAAGGTGGCTACGAGCGCCGACCCGACATCGTTCTCTACATCAACGGCATCGCCATGGTGGTGCTTGAGCTCAAACGCAGCTCGGTGGAACTGGCCGATGGCGTGCGTCAGCTCATCACCAACCAGGAGGAGATTTTCAACAAGGGGTTCTTCAGCACCGTGCAAATGGTGCTGGCGGGTAACGACTCGCAAGGCTTGCGCATGGGTACCACTGGCACGCCGGAACAGTTTTTTGTGGAGTGGAAGGATGAGGTGCCGCTTGCGGCTGGTGAGACACACGCCGCCGGTGCGCTGCTGGACCGGCCGCTGGCGCTGCTCTGCAACAAGGCCCGGCTGCTGGACCTGGTGCGTAACTTCATCATCTTCGATGGCGGGCAGAAAAAGGTACCGCGTCCGCACCAATACGCGGGGGTCAAGGCGGCGCAGGAGCGCATTGCCAAGCGCGAGGGTGGCGTGATTTGGCACACCCAGGGCAGCGGCAAGAGCATTTTGATGGTGCTGATTGCCAAGTGGCTGCTGGAGCACGACCCCGAGGCCCGCATC
>CAIQBN010000002.1 GCA_903870065.1 uncultured beta proteobacterium
AAAGCGCGCCAGCGTGGCCTTGAGAACGATGGGGCCGACAATGGGCAACTTGAGCTTGCGCGAATCCCATCGGTATCTGCCCTCCGTGGTTCGCAAATAAGCCCGCACACCCACGCTCGCGCCAATGGCCACGGCAATCAGCAAGGGCCACCACTTCAGCATCCATGCAGAAAAACCGAGCAAGCCACGGGTGATGAGCGGCAGCTCGGCATTAAATCCGGCAAAAACCTTGGCAAAGACCGGAATGACAAAGATATTCAAAATGACAATGGCCGCCGCCATCGCGATCATCACAAAGATCGGGTAACGCATGGCTTGCTTGATGCGTTCGCGCACATCGCGCTCGAACTCCATGTGTTCGTTCAGGCGCAAAAACACTTCCGTCAGGCGACCGGTCATTTCACCGACACGAATCATGGAGATGTAAAAACCACCGAACAGAGCCTGATGGCGCGCCATTGCCGCTGACAGCTCGCGCCCCTGGTCCAGGCTGGAGCGGATGTCTTGCAACATTTCCACCATGGCCGGTTTGTCGGCCGAGGCCTGCAGCCCGGAAAACGCCCGCAAAATGGGCACACCGGCCTTGTTCAGGGTGTACATCTGGCGTGAAAAAATCATCAGATCTTCATCCACAATGGGTTTGCGGTTCATCCGCTCCAGCCAGGTCTCAGTCTTGGCCAACTCCTCGGCCTTGGCCTGGGCAATATGGACCGGTGAAACACCAATGGCTTTGAGCTGGTCCGCCACGCCGTTTTCGGTCATGGCCTCAAGTTGACCGCTTACTGCTTCGCCCCGGTTGTTGCGCCCCCGCCAGTCGTAAAGTGCCATTGCGCTTTATTCCTGTGGGTCCGCGTCACCCGCATCAAAGCCCACACGCAAGGCCTCCGCCAGGGACGTGCGACCCTGGCGCACCAATTCGAGCGCATGGTAGGCCATCGTCTGGCCCTTCATCCGCTCCCGTGCGGTGCGCATGAAGCCCGCCGGGTCAGAGTGGGATGCTGCATGGGTCAGCTGGGCATCCATTTCCAGCAGCTCATAGACGCCTTGGCGGCCGGAATAACCTGTGCCGTTACAGGCAGAGCAGCCCAAGCCGCGCTTGGCTGAAGCAGTCTCACCTGGGGCCAGCATCGAGTCCAGCCAGGACTGCTCTTGGGGCGAGGGCGTTTGCGGAGCCGCACACTCCCTGCAGTTCAGTCGCAGCAGGCGCTGCGCAATCACCGCTTGTAAAGAGGTCGACACCATGAAGGGTGGCACGCCCATGTCCAGCAGCCGAAAGGGCGTGCTCATGGCGTCGCGGGTGTGCAACGTGGATAGCACCAGGTGGCCAGTGATGGCCGCGCGCATGCCGATTTCTGCGGTTTCGGCGTCGCGCATTTCACCCACCAGCACCACGTCGGGATCCTGACGCAGCACGGCCCGCAGAACCCGGGCAAAGGTCAACTCAATTTTGTCATTGACTTGCACTTGCGAGAGACCGGGCAGACGGTATTCGATAGGGTCCTCGACCGTGATCACTTTCAACTCGGCGGCGTTGATTTCGGCCAACGCGGCATACAGGGTGGTGGTCTTGCCGGAACCGGTTGGCCCGGTAACCAGCACCATGCCTGCGCTGCGCCCGAGCACTTCACGAAACCGCTTGAGCATGCCATCGGGCATGCCGATGCTGTCGAGCCGGCGCATGCCCGCGCCCTGGTTGAGCAGACGCATCACCGCCGCCTCACCGTACACCGTGGGCAAGGTCGACAGACGCACGTCAATGGTGTTGTCCTTGAGGCGCACGCTAAAGCGCCCGTCCTGCGGCAAGCGCTTTTCCGAAATGTCCAGCCCGGCCATGAGCTTGAGGCGCTGGGCAAGCGCGGCACCAATGCGCTTGTCGGCCTGGGTTTGGGTTTGCAGCACACCGTCCACCCGCACGCGGACTTGCAGACCTGCCTCTTGCGGCTCGATGTGCACATCCGACGCGCCGACCTGTGTGGCGTCTTCAAACAGGGACTGCAACAGCCGCACAACGGGCGCACCTTCGAGCCCGACGGAGGCACTGAGTTCGCCGAAGTCGACTGTGTCGCCCAGATCTTTTTCCAGGGCGCGCGCCAGACCACTGATTTCCTCGGTGCGGCGGTACAAACGATCAAATGCCAGTGCCAGTCCGCTCTCGGGGACGGCGGCAATGCCGATATTGCGCTTGAGAATCCGGGTTAGTTCATCAAACGCAAACAGGTCCAGTGGATCGCCCAGCGCCACCAGCAATGAGTCGCCCTTGTCTTCGAGCACCAGCGCCTTGAAGCGCCTTGCGGCTGACTCGGGCAGCAGCTTGACCACGTCCGCGCGAAACGGAAACGTCTTGAGGTTGACGAACGGAATACGCAGTTGGCGCGCCAAACCGTTGGCCAACAACTCTTCGGTAATGATGCCGGTCTCGATCAGCAGCCGGCCCATCTTCTTGCCGGTGGTGCGCTGCAACTCCAGCGTTTGCTGCAGTTGCTCTTGCGAGATCAGCCGCTGTTGCACCAGCACATCGCCCAAGCGCAGTTTTTCTGGACGGCCGGGAGCCGGTCGCGGAGCGTCCGGCGCGGGGGGCGCGCTAGCTGCCATATTCATGCGCTGTTCCTTTTACGGTAGATCAAAAATAATAGCATGCGCGGGCGCAAGCCCGGCGCCACCTACAGGTTGGGCGCCAGGAGCCGCTGCAACGCGGTGGCATCCCACTTGCGCCGGCGTGCCAGATCCTGCAGCTGATCGTCACCGATTTTGCCGACACTGAAATAGGTACTGTCCGGGTGACCAATATAGAAGCCGCTCACGCTGGCCGCTGGCGTCATGGCCAGGCTCTCGGTCAGGCCCATGCCAATTTCATCGCACTGCAACAGGGTAAACATGTCGTCTTTGGCACTGTGGTCAGGGCAGGCAGGGTAGCCCGGCGCGGGGCGGATGCCCTGGTACTTTTCGGCAATCAGTTCATCCGCTGCCAGCGCTTCCTGGGCGGCATAGCCCCACAGGTCAGTGCGTACTTTTTTGTGCAGGCATTCGGCAAATGCTTCGGCCAGGCGGTCCGCCAGCGACTTGAGCAAAATGGCCGAATAGTCATCATGCGCGGCCTCAAATGCCTGGGCGCGCTTGTCAGCACCGATCCCGGCGGTGACGGCAAACAAACCGGCGTAATCAGCAACATTTAAGCGTTTTTGACCGCTAGCCCTCGTAGAATCTACGTCACTAGCTCCCAAATTCATAGCAGTCCTGGGTGCAACAAAATCGGCCAGGCAGCGATTGGGCATTTGCACACCGTCCACCAGCGGCTTCTCGGTTTGCTGGCGCAGGCCGTACCAGGTCATGGCGCGCTCTGTGCGGGACTCATCGGTGTAGAACGCAATGTCGTCCTCGTCCACACTATTGGCGGGATACAGGGCGACCACGGCATTGGCTGTGAGCCAGCGGCCATCGACAATTTTTTTGAGCATCGCCTGCCCGTCTGCAAAGACCCGCCGGGCCTGCGCACCCACCACCGCATCGTCCAAAATGGCGGGATAGGGTCCGGCCAGATCCCAGGTCTGAAAAAACGGGCCCCAGTCAATGTAGGCGGCCAACTCAGCCAGGTCAAAGTTCTTGAACACGCGCCGGCCAATGAACTTGGGCACGGCGGGTGTGTAGCGGCTCCAGTCCACCACCGTTTTATTGGCCCGCGCCTTGGCCAGACTGCACAGCGGCGTCTGCTTCTTGTTGGCGTGCTGGTGTCGCACCTTGTCGTAGTCCTTGTTCAATTCGTCAATGAACTGGGGCGCACCGTCTCCGAGCAAACTTTGCGCCACACCCACGCTGCGCGAAGCATCGGGCACATAGACCACGGGGCCGTCATAGTGCGGCGCGATGCGCACGGCAGTGTGCACCCGGCTGGTGGTGGCGCCACCGATCAGCAGCGGAATCTTTTTCAGGCGGAAGTAGTCGTCCTTTTGCATCTCGCCAGCAACATGCTGCATTTCTTCCAGGCTGGGTGTGATCAGGCCCGACAGGCCAATGATGTCAGCGCCCTCGGCTTTGGCGCGGGCCAGCACCTCGTGGGCCGGCACCATGACGCCCATATTCACCACATCAAAATTGTTGCACTGCAGAACCACGGTGACAATGTTCTTGCCAATGTCGTGCACATCACCTTTAACTGTGGCAATGACGATCTTGCCTTTGCTCTTGACGTCGCGCCCAGCCGCTTCGTCCAAACGTTTTTCTTCTTCAATGTACGGCACCAGATGCGCCACGGCCAGCTTCATGACCCGGGCACTCTTGACCACCTGGGGCAAAAACATTTTTCCCTGGCCAAACAGATCACCCACAATGTTCATGCCGTCCATCAGCGGGCCTTCGATGACATGCAGCGGGCGCCCGCCCTTGGCCAAAATGGCGCGGTAGGCTTCTTCGGTGTCCTGGGTGATGAAGTCGGTGATGCCGTGCACCATGGCATGGCCCAGGCGCTGACCCACGGGCACAGGGGCCTCCAATGTGCCGCGCCACTCCAGCTTTTTGCTCTCATCCTTGGCGCCGCTGCGGGCGGTTTCAGCAATCTCGACCAGGCGCTCTCCTGCATCGATGCGGCGGTTCAGCACCACATCTTCCCCGCGCTCGCGCAATGTAGCTTCCAGGTCGTCATAAACGCCCACCATGCCGGCGTTGACGATGCCCATGTCCATGCCGGCAGCAATGGCGTGGTACAAAAAGACGGTGTGGATGGCTTCGCGCACCGGGTCGTTACCGCGGAAGGAAAAACTCACGTTGGACACACCGCCCGAGACCTTGGCACCGGGTAGATTGGCCTTGATCCAACGCGTGGCTTCAATGAAATCTACTGCGTAGTTGTTGTGCTCTTCAATGCCGGTGGCAATGGCAAAGATGTTGGGGTCGAAGATGATGTCCTCCGGAGGAAAGCCGACTTCGTCCACCAGGATGCGGTAAGCGCGTTCACAAATTTCGATCTTGCGCTGGTAGGTGTCAGCCTGGCCCTGCTCATCGAAAGCCATGACCACAGCTGCCGCGCCGTAGCGGCGAACCAGAGCAGCCTGGCGCTTGAACTCGGGCACGCCCTCCTTCATGCTGATGGAGTTGACTATTGGCTTGCCCTGCACGCAGCGCAAACCGGCCTCAATCACACTCCACTTGCTCGAGTCAATCATCACCGGCACGCGGGAGATATCGGGCTCGCTGGCGATCAGGTTCAAAAAGCGCACCATCGCGGCCTGGCTGTCCAGCATGGCCTCATCCATATTGATATCAATGATCTGGGCGCCGTTTTCCACCTGCTGCCGCGCCACCGCCAGCGCCTGCTCAAAGTCGCCATTCAAAATCATGCGGGCAAAGGCCTTGGAGCCCGTCACGTTGGTACGTTCACCAACATTGACGAACAGGGAAGCCCCATCGACCGTGACAGGCTCCAGTCCGGACAGCATCATGGGGGCAACGAAAATTGGAGCTTGGGACATACATCTCACCTGTAAATAAGCACAATCAGGTGAGCGTCGTTGGGACATCCAAGCCTGACGGAACCACTGGTGGGCCCGCTGCAACGCTCCTTGGATCGCGTTATTTTAGGTGAGAACTGTGCTAAACGCCCGCAACTGTGGTTTACCATCACAGACAATCCCGTTTTGCGGTTGTTGACTGCCGGGCAGAGAGGTGAATACAACGGCCATGAACTCTGACGACATTTCGCCGATGCATGAGCGCGCAAGGGCGTTTGAAACAGCAGCCGAGCTATTGGCAGCTCCCGACGCATTGATGCCCCTGAGCGTGGAAGAAGCCCGCGTGGTGGTGGGCTACATGACGCCCCGATATATTCCTGCCAACACCACTTTCATCCGTGAAGGCGACGCCGCCGACGAAGGCTTTATGGCGCTGCTACTCGAAGGTGAAGTGGTTGTGGAAAGCGTCACCGTCAGCCGCACCGAGCCTCTGACCATCCGGGTGTTGGGCCCAGGCAGCCTGATCGGCGAAGTGGGCCTGGTCGACCGGGAACCCCGCTCTGCCTCTTGCACCACAGGCGCGGACTCACTCTGCGCCATCCTGTCGCGCAACGCATTTGAGGCCCTGATCACCGAAGAGCCGAGCATTGGCTCCAAATTACTCCTGGCCATCTCGGCCCGACTGGCCGAACGCCTGCGGGACAACGCCCGCAAGCTGCGCTTGTACGCCAAGCTGGCCAAGGCGATGCAGTTGGAAATCGACCATTTGCTGGCCCCTGGAAGCCGATAACGCAGCGCGTCCGCTCTTTCGGCAGATTACCAATACCGCGAGGACATCGGCCTTGCGCGACCCTGCGTTGAAACGCGCATTGTTTCAGTCAGCGTCCGCATGGAAGAACTGGCGCCGCGTCGAACGGGCTGCCAGGGGTGCGATGGCTTGTCCGATGGCGCCGATGTGGTCCGGCGTAGTGCCGCAGCAACCGCCCACAATATTGA
>CAIQBN010000003.1 GCA_903870065.1 uncultured beta proteobacterium
GCATTCGCTGAGGCAAGCGCACAGGCGATGGACATTGCCAGGCGCACCCTCAAATAACAGCATCTGCCGGTTGCCGTTGTAACATCGCCAGGGCACTTGCCACTGTCTTTCGCAGCTCCCGGCGGTCGCAAATGAGGTCTACCGCACCCTTGGTTTGCAAGAACTCCGAGCGCTGGAAGCCTTCGGGCAATGTCACACGCACTGTGGATTCAATGACGCGAGGACCTGCAAAACCGATCAGTGCCTTCGGCTCTGCGATCACCATATCACCCAGAAACGCAAAACCAGCGCTCACACCGCCCATGGTCGGATCGGTCAGCACACTGATATAAGGTAGCCCCTTTTTGGCCAATCGGGTTAGCGCCGCATTGGTCTTGGCCATTTGCATCAGGGAAAGGAGTCCCTCCTGCATACGGGCGCCGCCGGTGGCGGTAAAGCACAAAAATGGTATCTTTTGTTCAATGGCAGTTTCCACGCCGCGCACGAAGCGTTCACCCACGACCGAGCCCATGCTGCCGCCCATGAAGTCAAATTCAAAGCATGCCGCAACCAGACTGATACTGTGCACTGCCCCACCCATGACCACCAGAGCGTCGGTTTCACCCGTGTTTTCCAGGGCTTCCTTGAGGCGTTCAGGGTACTTGCGACTATCCTTGAACTTCAGCGGGTCCACGGGAAGCACTTCCTGCCCGACTTCAAAACGGCCCTCGTTGTCCAGAAAAAGGTTGAGACGGGCCCGTGCCCCGATGCGGTGGTGGTGGCTGCAACTCGGGCAGACATTCTGGTTTTGCTCCAAATCTGTCTTGTAGAGCACCGTTTCACAACAAGGACATTTGATCCACAGTCCTTCAGGGACACTGCGACGGTCAGCCGGGTCGGTTTGCTGAATTTTTGGGGGAAGGAGTTTTTCAAGCCAGCTCATCGTTGCGTCCTCGGTTATTACGGACTATTGCACGCAGCTTCAATGGCGTCAGCCCAGAAAATATCTACGCTCCAATTATCGGTCGAAACTCGTTTAGCCCTCTTCCGGGTTGGCATATTGGTCTGCAATGGACTTGCATACCAGCTGAATTTTGATGAACGCATCGGCTACATCCGGGTCGAAATGGCGGTCGCGTCCCTGCAGAATAATAACCATGGCCGCCTCATGTGAGAACGGCGGTTTGTAGACGCGCCGGCTGATGAGTGCATCGTAGACATCGGCAATGGCCATGAGTCGGGCAGAAATCGGAATGGCATCTCCGGCAAGACCGTGAGGGTAGCCCGAGCCGTCCCACTTTTCCTGGTGCGAGAGCGCAATCTCTTTGGCGCAGCGCAAGAACGGCACATCTTTACCCAAGCGCCGCTCGGCACACTCAATGGCGTGATGCCCCAGGGTCGTGTGGGTTTTCATGATCTCAAATTCGCCTGCATCGAGCTTGTCGGGTTTGAGCAGAATGCTGTCCGGTATGCCGACTTTTCCAATGTCGTGCAATGGCGCAGACTTGAACAGCAAATTCACCATTTCGTCGCTCAGATAGCTACTAAATCGCGGGTGACTTTGCAGTTCGCGCGCGAGTAGCCGCACATAGTGCTGGGTTCGGATGATGTGGTTGCCCGTTTCATTGTCACGGGTTTCGGCAAGTGATGCCATCGTCAGAATCGTCACATCCTGAATGTCGAGGACCTGCTCCGTTCGCCGCGCCACTTCCTGTTCGAGATAAAGGTTCTTGTCGCGCAGGAAGTCGGCCGAGGCTTTGACAATCAAATGTGTCTTCAGGCGTGCCATGACGATGGCTGCGCTGATGGGTTTGGTCAGGTAGTCCACGGCGCCGAGTTCCAGTCCGAATTGTTCGTCCTGGGCATCACTGCGAGCGGTCAGAAAAATCACCGGGATATTGGCAGTTTTGGGGTCGGCCTTGAGTTGACGGCAGACTGCGTAACCATCCATTTCCGGCATCATGATATCGAGCAAAATTAAATCTGGCGGCGTCGCAGACGTGGCAATCTTCAACGCCCGGGGGCCACCAGAAGCAACCTTGACCTTATAGGTGCCCGACAGTAAATCGGTCATCAGTTCCAAGTTGGCGGGAGTGTCGTCTACGACGAGGATGGTGTGCTTGACGGGTTGGTCAATGGTTGATGTCACGTGTTGTCTCCCGTAGGTGCCAAGTTCGCAGTGGCTTCTTGCATTAGCGCGAATGCCTCATCGAGATCAAAATTTGCAATGGTGGCTTTGAGCTTGTCGAAGTAATTGGGCAATGCGCGATGCAGCAGTGCAGCGTGTTCTGTGAACAGGCGGCCCGCGAGTGGATCATCATCACGCAGCAACGCGCTCAAATCCGACACCACGGATCTGAGCTGACCATAGTCCACTGGTGCAAGGTCAGTTTTTGCCTCGGCCGATCGCTCTTCATCTGGTATCGCCGTGCGGATTGCTGCAATTTGGGTAGCAAGACCCTTGGCCAACACGGATTGCAATTCCGGCCATTTCGCAGCGCTGTCCGAGCCCGCACGCAATGCACGTTCTAATTCCTCTGCGGTATCGCGAAGCGCGTTGGCACCAATATTGGCTGCCAGCCCTTTGAGTGTGTGGGTTAACAACTCGGCTTGCGCAATATTGCCACTCTCCAACGCAACGGCAATGTTCCGGATTGCGTCACCCTGATCATGAATAAAGCCACGCAGCATCGCCATGAAGCGCGCCGGATTACCCATCGTGCGTCGCAATCCAGCTTGCATGTCCAGTCCCGGGATGTCATCCAGGGCATCGTCGGGCTTGGCGACCGTTGCAAATGAATGGTTGAACCACGCATGCACTGCCAGTCCGGTGGCGGCGTTGGCATTGTCAGATTCGCGGCGTATCCACTTCAGCAGGGTCGCGAAGAGTTGAGCCGGTTCGATTGGCTTGGCCACAAAGTCCACCATGCCGGCGTCCATACACCGCTTGCGGTCGGCAGCCATGGCATTGGCAGTCATGGCAATGATGGGGGTATTGCGCCAGCCTTGCAGCGCGCGCAGGGCCAGCGTCGCCGCAATGCCATCCATTATTGGCATTTGCATATCCATCAGTATGGCGTCAAAGAACTTTTCCTGCGCCAGGGTCACGGCCTCTTGACCATTGTTGGCAACCGTTACCAAGACACCCACGTCGGCGAGCAGCTCGCTGGCTACTTGTTGGTTGAGCGCATTGTCTTCGGCCAACAAAACATTCGCGCCCTTTAGTGATCCATAGCCCAGGAGCGTATTTGACGCTTTGGTTGCGGAAAGAAACCCAAGGACTGGATTGGCTAACCGAGCGGAATCAGTCGACTTTTCGCGGAACAACACGCGGGAAATTGTGCCCAACAGCACAGATGGGCTGACCGGCTTGGGCAGCACATCCTGAACACCGAGTTTGTTGGCCAAAGGCGCCACGTGGTCCAGTGGTTGAGAGGTCAGTATGGCGAGCTGCGGTCGTTTTTTCAGACCCAACGCCTGCATTTGCTGGAAGGTTGACATGCCGCTGAGAGCTGGCATTTGCCAGTCCAGCAGGACCATATCAAATGCAGTGGCAGACTGTTCTGCTGCGACCAGTGCTGCCAGCCCATCTGCGCCGCATGTCGCCTCACACGACTGAACACCCGCGCTTTCAAGTATTTTGCACAAGACTCGGCGCGTATTGGCGTTGTCATCAACCACGAGTATGCGCCGAGTGCGTAGCTCGGGATTTGGCGCTTGGGGCAAGTGGGGATTGGTACCCAGGCCCAATCGCGCGGTGAACCAGAATCGGGATCCCTTGCCGGGCTGACTGTCGACGCCTACGCTGCCACCCATCAGCTGACAGAGTTGCTTCGAAATCGCCAGCCCTAGGCCGGTGCCGCCGTATTTGCGGGTCGTGGACGAATCGGCTTGTTGGAAGCTCTGGAACAGGCGGCTGATTTGCTCGGGGCTCAACCCGATTCCGGTGTCATTGACCGAAAAGTGGAGCAGGGCGGCGGTCTCGCTGCGCTCTTGTACACGAACAATGATGGCCACTTCGCCCTCATCGGTGAACTTGATCGCGTTGTTAGCAAAATTGACAAGTATTTGTCGCAAGCGCAGCGCATCGCCAATGAGGGTGGTCGGCACCTCTGGCGCGACTTCAATGACCAGCTCCAGCCCTTTGCTGGCAGCTTTCTCCGAGATCAGGGTGGCCACGTCTTCCATCAGTGCGTCGACGCCGACCTCATCCAGATCGACGTGCATCATGCCCGCTTCGATTTTGGAGAAATCCAGCACGTCGTTGATGATGCCCAACAAATGCTTGCCTGATTGCTGAATTTTGCCCAGATAGTCTCGTTGTCGCGGTGTCAGCTCGGTCCCCAGAGCAAGGTGACTCATGCCAATAATTGCATTCATGGGCGTGCGGATTTCATGACTCATATTGGCCAGAAAATCGCTTTTATGCTGGTTTGCCGCTTCTGCCTGAATGCGGGCACCTTCGGCCAGGACGCGCGCGCCCTGGGCTTCCTTGAAAAGCTGCGCGTTTTGAACTGCGATCACTGCCTGATCAGCAAGCGTGGACACAAGAGAATGCTCAGCCGTCGTAAAAGGTCCCAAGCGCTGACGCTGTACCAAAATAATGCCAATACCCTGACCCTGGCACAGGAGCGGCGCACACAACAAGGCATGGTTCAGGCCCCTGCGTTGGGCCGCAGCACGAAGGTCAGCCGGCACGTCAGGATCGTTGAAAATGTCGGTGTATTCGACATTGCCGCCCTTTTTGAAAGCTGCAATCGCCACAGTGTGGTCAATCGGGAATGTGCACCCGACCGCCATACTTGGTTCACGCTCCCCAAGCTGCAATGCGAGCAAATGATCTGCGCTGCCGCGTAAGGCGGTCAGCTCAATAAATCCGGGGTTGCTGACCATCAGCAACATACACGCCTGGGCTTCGATCAAACCCTCACATGCGTCCAGGATCTTTTCAAAAACCGGGCCAGTGTCATTGATGGAGTTGCCAAGCACTTGCAATACTTCTGCGGAGGCGGTTTGTCGGTTGAGCGCGGCGGTGAGGTCCTGTGTGCGCTGGGTGACTTTTGCTTCTAGTCCTTGCGCCCACTGGGCATTGACAAAAGCTACTGCGGCCTGGCTTGAGAGCAGGGCGAGCAGATCACGGTCTGCGTCATGAAAGCCCCCGAATTGGCACTCAATGTCGGCGTAGAGAAAGCCGATGACGTCCTGCTGTGCAACCAATGGAGCAACCAGGCACGAACGCTGGTCTTCTGGGTCGACCCCGTTGGGGCCGTGGCGCAAGCTCACCGTGCGGGTGCGTCGGGCTTCGATCAACCACGGCGTAATTGCGAGCAGAAGCGCCTGCGCATCTTCCCCGCGTGGCAGTTGAGAGCCCGCAATGGACAGTCCATGCGCGCCATCGAATACCAACATGACGCGCTCTGCACCACTGAGCTCAGCGACTTCTTCGATCAGGAACAACCGCAAAGCGTGCATGTCTCGCAATTCATTGAGGCGCATTCCGGTATCCACCAAGCGGTTGAACGGCTCGCCAATGTTGCTGCTGATCGCCAGGTGAGCCAGTCGTCGCGTGTTGGGCAGTTTGCGTTGGGCCGATTCGCTTAACCATGCGCGCACAATTTGCCGATTGATCACCACGTTGTGAAGGTAGCTGCGCCGTAATCCCTCGTCATGCAGGTTGCGAACGGTGTTTAACAAGATGCTATGCGCTTGCTGCAAGGCGGCCCAGGCTTCTTGCGCCTTGCCGCTGGCCTTGAGTGCGCGACTATGCCACCACCAAATATCCTGACTTTGCCCGAAATTTGCACGCGCAAATCCATTGGTGCGGTGCAGCATGATCCCCCGCTTTGTGACGTCCAGTGAGCCGGGCACATCGCCTTGCAACAGCAACGCACGCGCCAGTGCGATCAGCACATAGAGTTCAAAGCCCGGGTTCTCTGAACGAACCGCGGTCAGGCAGGTTTGCAGGCGCTGCACGGCCGCCGATGCGTTGCCTTCAGAAATCTCCAGCACACTGGCCCACAACTCCCGCTCATGCACCGCATGAGGCTGATTCATTTGGGTCACCAGGGCGTCGTATTCCGGCCATCTCTTGCGTGCCTGAACAATCTCACCCAGCGCAACTTTCCAGATTAAAACAATACCGAATTGAATGACGTAGGACATGCGGGCGCCCATGCGTTCGCCAATTTGCATTGCCTTTTCACCCAGTCGTTTCGCTCGGTGGTACAGGCCAAGCTCGCCGGAGACAAGCGACAGGTTGCCCAGCACCATCAATTGCCCAAAGACGTAACCCGATCGTTCAAAGGCCCTTTCCGCCTGCCGCAACAAAGCAAGTCGAGCCGCGAGTTCCTTGCAGCTAAAGCTCAGCACATTCAGTGCATTCGCCAAACCCAGCGAATCACCAGCCTGGCGCGCCAGATCGACCGCCTTCAGGGCAGCAGCGCGCGACTCTTCGTTTTGGGAAAGCCGAGTGCTCGCGAAACCAATGACCCAATAAGACCGACCCAAGCCAACGATGTCACCGCTGTGCTCGTAGCATCGCACCGCCCTTTTGCCGGTCGCGAGTGAGGCTGCTAGTTGTGCGGCACGCAGCTGAGCTTCAGCCAAACAGAGCAAGCTGTGAGCCAATGCCAGTTGGTTGCGTGAACGTTGCGCCAGGCCGACAGCCTGCTGCGCCGCTTCGACCGCTTGCTTCATGTCGCCTTGGCGCATTCGCACCATCGCTTGCTTATTCAAGGCCTGAATTTTCAGGCGGCGATTGGATGCCGAAAGGCTGAGCATTAACTCCGCATCTATTGCGGCATCTGCAAAGCGACCTTCTGCACACAAGGATTCGGCACGCAAGTTCAACAATGCAAAACGCTGGTCGGTGCTGTTGTCATCTAGGCCCAGCAACGCGTCGGAGGCGCAGGCGACGGCCTTGGCGTGTTGTCCGGCCCACGCGAAGTCCGATATTCGGGTGCAGATGGCATCGTTCAACGTGAATGCCTCCTTCAGTACGTCAGCGGTTCAAAAAGCGATGTCCCAACAGACCCTTGTGTGCCAGCAACGCCGACGGGTCCAATGGTACAGGGGATTGACCGGCCCAGAATGAGATTGCGATCGAATATTGCAGCGCCAATCCTGCTTTGACTGACTGTTACCACGCTGCGCAGTCGATGATGGTCTACCTGTCGAGGGCTGACCGGATTTCCCGCAGGAATCCAGAGGCCACAGGTGCCACTTTTTCGCGTGGCTGGTCCTCCAGCAACTGAATAATGCGGCTGCCAATCACCACCGCATCGGCCACCCGGGAGATCGCCCGTGCCGTGTCCGCGTCGCGAATACCAAAGCCCACGCCGACGGGAATGTGGATGTGTTGGCGAATGCGGGGCAGCATTGCCTCAACGGCACCGATGTCCAGCGCGCCGGACCCGGTAACGCCCTTGAGCGACACGTAGTACACATAGCCGCTGGCCACGCGTGCGACTTGTGCCATCCGCTCATCTTTACTGGTGGGCGCGAGGAGGAAGATCAGGTCCATGTTGTGGGCGCGCAAGTCGGCAGCGAATGCCTCGCATTCTTCGGGTGGATAGTCGACGATCAGCACGCCATCGACACCGGCCGAGGCCGCGTCCTGAACGAACGCACTGGATGCACCAGGGGATGCGTGCTTTTGGTCATAACGTTCCACCGGATTGGCGTAGCCCATGAGCACGACGGGCGTTGTATTGTTGGTCGCGCGAAATTCGCGCACCATGGCCAAAATTTGTACCAGCCCGATGCCGAAGGCGAGCGCCTTATCCCCAGCTTTCTGGATGACGGGGCCGTCGGCGCTTGGGTCTGAGAACGGGACACCTAACTCAATGACATCGGCACCACCTGCGACCATGGCGTGCATCAGTTCAGGAGTCACATCGGCATAGGGGTAGCCGGCCGTCACAAAGGGAATGAGGGCTTTTCGGCCGTTAGCTTTTAGCCCGGCAAAGGTGGCGTCAATGCGGCTCATGCTTCAACCCCATTCTTAACTAACTTGACCGGCACTTCTCCACCCTTTACCGATTGCCCGGTGCAACTGGGTCGACAGAAAAATTCGCCGTTGCTGAGGTCAGCTACCGTGCCAATGTCCTTGTCGCCGCGACCGGAGAGATTAACCAAAATGCTCTGGTCGGGCTGCATGGTTTTAGCCAACTTCATGGCGTAGGCTACGGCATGGCTGGATTCCAGCGCCGGGATGATTCCCTCAGTGCGGCACAGGTAGTGGAATGCCTCCAAGGCTTCTTTGTCGGAGATGCCCACGTATTCTGCACGGCCAATGTCGTGCAGGAATGCATGCTCGGGGCCGACGCCGGGGTAGTCAAGACCAGCGCTGATACTGTGCGTCTCGGTCACCTGGCCGTTGTCATCCTGCAGCACATAGGTGCGATTGCCATGCAAGACGCCCGGGCTGCCGCGCTGGATGCTCGCGGAATGCTTGCCGCTGTCCATGCCTTCCCCCGCCGCTTCAACGCCGATCAGGCGGGTGGTCTCATGGTGGATATATGGGTAAAAGATGCCCATGGCGTTGGAGCCGCCGCCCACGCAGGCGATTACAGCATCGGGTTGAGCACCGTTACAGTCTGCGGCCTTGAGCATCTCTGGCATTTGCACCAGGCACTCCTCGCCAATGACGCTCTGGAAGTCACGCACCATCATCGGGTAGGGGTGGGGGCCAGCCACGGTGCCGATGATGTAGAAGGTGTTGTCCACATTCGCAACCCAGTCGCGCATGGCCTCGTTGAGGGCGTCCTTGAGTGTCTTGCTGCCGCTCTCCACAGGCACGACCTTGGCGCCAAGCAGCTTCATGCGATAGACATTGGGGCTTTGGCGCTTCACGTCTTCACTGCCCATATAGACCACGCATTCCAGCCCGTAACGGGCACAGATGGTGGCGGTGGCGACGCCATGCTGGCCGGCGCCAGTCTCGGCAATCACGCGCGGTTTACCCATGCGCTTGGCCAGCATGGCTTGGCCAATGGTGTTGTTGATCTTGTGGGCGCCGGTATGGTTCAGGTCTTCACGTTTCAAAAAGATCTGCGCGCCGCCCATTTCCCGGCTCATGCGGGCTGCGTGATAGACCGGGGACGGGCGCCCGACAAAGTGGGCCAGCTCGGACTTGAACTCCGCAATGAAGGCCGGGTCGTGCTGGTACTTGGCGTAGGCGTCTTTGAGCTCGTTGATGGCGTGGGTCAGGGTCTCGGAGACAAAACTGCCGCCGTATTTTCCGAAGTGTCCGGTCGAGTCCGGTTGCTGGTAGTCGTACATGGTTATCTTATGTATGGGGGAAAAGGGCCTGCATTGCGTGCGGCGGTCTGTCCCGCAGGGTTTCAGGTGGTCTGGTCCGCTGCGCGCACGGCGGCAACGAACTGAAAAATTTTCTGGGGATCCTTGATGCCTTTTTGGGGCTGCCCCTGAGCATCCACGGCTTCCACGCCGGAGCTCACGTCCACGGCCAGTGTCTTACAACGCTGCCGAACCTGTTTGACCCCATCGCCCACATTTGCAGGTGTGAGTCCACCACTCAAGACGAGGTGAGCGTCGACGTTTGGAGGAAGCAGTGACCAATTGAATGCCTTGCCGCCACCGCCAAATCCGTCAACATGGGCGTCGAGCAGGATGGCTTGGGCGTATGAGTAATCGTGGGCGTATTTTACGAGGTCAAAGTCCCGCGCACCATCACCCAGTGGTATGCGGGCAGCGCGTAGCCATGGACGGCTGTTGTTCCCGCTTGCTGCAGCACAGTCCTGTGCCGACTCATCTCCATGAAATTGGACGGTAGCCCCCGCAATCATTTCGCAAGATGCAATGATTTCTGCAGCAGGTGAGTTGACGAACAATAGCACCGGGGTAATGAAGGGCGGCAGTCTTTTTGCCAACACTGCGGCGCGTGCCGGGCTTACAGCGCGGGGGCTTTTGGCGTAAAGCACAAAACCGATCGCGTCTGCGCCAGCCGCCACAGCGGCGTCCACATCCTGCTCACGGGTCAGTCCGCAGATCTTGATTCGGGTTCGTGTAGAAAATGTCATGGCAGCCCATCATACGCAGCCGTGCGGTCGGGTATGCCCCATTTGGTGTCATATCGTGGCCCCAGGAAATAGAGCCCGTCTGGTGAAAAGGTGGGCGCAGCGGCACGTCGGTCCCGCGCGTGCAGTACCTCTGTCATCCATTGCACTTGCTTTCGGCCCTGGCCAATTTGAACCAGGCAGCCCATGATGTTGCGGATCATGTGGTGCAGGAAAGCATTGGCTTCAAACTCGATGCGCCAATAGGCACCGCGTTTGCTCATGTTGACTTCCATGAGGTTCTTGACTGGGGTGAGAGCCTGGCACTGGGAAGCCCGAAATGAAGTGAAGTCGTGTTCCCCCAGCAGCAAATTGGCAGCACGCTGCATTGCCGCCCCATCCAGACTGCGAAAAGTCCATCCCACGCGACCGTGGTCCACGCTGGGTCGAATGGGTGACTCATAGAGCACATAGGCATAGCGGCGCGACGTCGCGCATGCGCGGCAGTGAAAGGCACTGGAGGTCTGAAGTGCCCATTGCACGGCGATGTCGCGTGGCAAGTTCGCATTGGTTCCGCGAACCCAGGCGTAGGTATCGCGATCAAGATCGGTGTCAAAGTGCACCACCTGCATGATGCCGTGAACGCCCGCGTCGGTTCGCCCGGCGCACAAGGTGGAGATCTTTTGGGCAGCAAACCGGTGCAGTGCCTTTTCCAGCTGGTCCTGTACGGTTTGCCCTGATGCCTGACTTTGCCACCCCTGGTACGCACGGCCGTTATAGCTAATGCCCAGTGCAATCCTCACGGCCTGATCAAATTTGCATTCATCACCAAACGCTTGCCACAGCGTGATTAGCTCAGGTTTGCAAGTGCGCGTTGGGCTTTTACGCGCATTTCACCGGTGGCTTCTGCCACCACTTCTTCGATCAATGCACGTGCACCGTCCTCATCACCGATCGACACGAACTCATCTGCCAGTGCCAATTTGGTCTCTAACGGGTCCTCGCTGACGCTTTCGGGTGCCTCGGTCGGTTTCTCCACCGCTGGCTCCAAGTCCAGCGACAGGGAACCCAAGTCAAACTCCAGCATGCCGGAGTCACTTGGCGGGGCCACTACAGCGGTCGCCTCGGCTACAGGTTCCGGTGAGGTGAGATTAAAGTCCCCAAGACCATGCATGTCACCGCTATCGAGTTTGAGTCCGTCCATCGACAGCGGATCCTCGGGCGCCGCGGCAAACTCTTCAGGTTCTGGGACGGGTTCCGGTGCGGCCTCGATCTCGGATAGATCAAAGTCCATATCCAAAGGACTGTTGAGATCAACGGCTGGCAGTTTGACTGTTTGCTCGGCAACCGGTGCACTGAAAGGTTCGCTCGCCGCGCTTTCGGGTTCCTCGTCCAGCGAAAAGTCCAAGTCAAGATCAAGGTCGACTCCAGACCTGGATTCACTGAATTCAGCGCTGGCAGATTGCGCGATCGTACTGTTGAAGCTCGAGGCTGGGCTCTGGCTACCCGATAAGGCACCGCTACTGGCTGGCGCTCCACCGGCTTGGTACAAGGGGTTGGTTGGATCAAATGCCAACCCCATTTCGCAAATTTTGGACCAGTCAGGGCCGTTACCACCGGTCAATTGATACGCCTGCGTCGCGGTGGCCTCAAAATTTCTCGCATCACGCCTTTTGGCAAAAATTTCCAGCAGCTTGCTGTGGATCGCCAGTCGGCCCGGGGTAGTCAGGACCGCTTCACGCAAAATTTCTTCTGCCTGCATATCACGCCCATAGGCAAGATACACATCGGCCTCAGCAACTGGATCGACATCGTCTGCTGCATCAAGCTGACTGGCCGAGTAGACCATGGATGAGCCGGTTGCAGAATTTTCGTTGTTGGTGTCGACCCTTTGGCCGCCACTCGCACCAAAAAAGGAGTCTGGCTGGAGGCGGCTCTCCAGGAACGAACTGTCCATGTGGGACTGGTTCTTCTTGCGCTGACGAACCTGCCAGAATGCAAACCCGCCTAGCAGCGCGATCAACCCACCGGCTCCGAACGGCAGCAATGGATTCTCTAGCAGCTCGTCAATGAACCCCGGTGGCTCGACCGGTTCCGGCACTGCAATGGGTGGTGGCTTCGGTTTGGCAGGTGCGGGCGCTGAGGCTGCAACCGTTACAGCGGACGCAGGTGCTGACGCAGCTGTGGCAGTGGCGGGCGCCGGGGTTGAGGTAGGAGCGCTTGGCGCTGCGGCAACGGGGATCGGCACGGATACCGGTGGTGCCGGGGTTTGTGAAGCGACCGCCGCAGGTGCAGGTGCAGGTGCAGGCGTTGCTGTTCCCAGCTTCTTCAGGTCACTGATGTTCTTGGCCATTTCGGCGGATCGTGCGGCGGCCTCCTTGTCGGCACGGTCCTTGGCAATTTTTGCCTCGTCATTACGGGTTTGAATCGAACCCTTGGATAAAGTCAGCTTGTCAGGTGCGACTGTCGTCGATTTCTTGTCTTCAACCTTGGCCTCGACAGTGCCACTGGCTTTTCGGCCTGCAGTGCTGATGGTGCCCAAGGGCGCATTTGTAGCCAGACTCCGACGAAATTCATTGAAGTCCTTGCTCTGAGCAATAACCGTCTGGCTGGCTTCCGCAGGCGATATTGACAGGGCCTGATCTGCGGTTGGCACATCCAGCACCGCACCTGAGCGTATTCGATTGATGTTGCTGTTGACGAATGCGTCCGGGTTGGCCCGCAGCAACGCGACCAGCATTTGGTCAAGCGAGACACCAGCCGGTTTGACCGTGGCGGCGATTTTGCTGGCGGTGTCACCGGTCTTGACGATAATTCGCTTGGCGTCATCAGGGCTCGCAGGCGCTGCAAGCTTTGCTACGGGCGTGGTGACCGCGGGTTTTACCGGTTGACCGGCCTGAACACGTTCTGCCTGCGCTGGAGGCCTTGGCGCAGCAACCGCCGGTGCATTACCTGTCACTTGTGACAGTGTTGGCGCACTAGGAGCCGGCTTACGCAGCACCGGCGGGTCAAAAAGCATGGTGTAGTCGCGCAAAATGCGACCTGATGACCAACTAGCTTCAACAATCATGTCGACAAACGGGTCGTTGATCGGCCGATCACTGTTGAGGCGAATGTAGGCGCGTCCGTCTGGACGGCGTTGCAACGTGGCCTGAAGACCTGACATGGCAGGGTTGTACTCCAGGCCCGCTGCCGCAAACGCCTCGGGGGATGCAACCTGGGCTTTGAGGGACGCCGCTTCTTCAGCATTGATGTCGGGTACGTCAATTTCGGCACGCAGGGGCTCGCCCAAAGCAGATTGAACTGTTATGCGCCCCAAAGACAGTGCCAAAGCACCAGTGGTGGACAGTCCGAGCAACGCAATAGCCGCGGCTGCTACAGCGGTCTTCTGCCAACGATGTGACTTAGCAATCAATTTATATGCCTCCGGTGCTGCTCACGCGAGCGGCAATTACTATGCTTTTTTCGGGCAGAAGGCCCAACTCTCAAAACGTAAAAAGTACCATAACATCAATGTCTTAGCCTGACAAGCTAAGAAAGC
>CAIQBN010000004.1 GCA_903870065.1 uncultured beta proteobacterium
GGGCGAAAGACCAATGTGCCATCTCCCACCTGGCCGGAGTGGTTGTAGCCGCGCATCCAGACCGTGCCATCGCTGCGCATGGCCAGGCTGTTGGAATAGCCGCCGGCGATGGCGCTGACCTGGTCCACATCCGTCATCTCCTGGGGCGAGGTGTTCACAGGTGGCTCTTCGGCGGAGTAGGGGTCGGTATATTTCGCGCCCCAGGTCCAAATGCGGCCCTGTCGGGACAGGGCCATGCTGAACGAGTCGGCAGCGGCGATGGCAACAATGTCGGTCAGGTCTGGCACCTGGGCCGGTGCCAGGCGGTCTTGCTTGCTGCCATCACCCACCTGGCCGTCGTAGTTTGCGCCCCAACTCCAGACGCTGCCGTCGATCTGGAGCGCCAGCGCGTGGTCGGCTCCCGATGCAATGGCCACCACGTTAGCCAAACCTGGTACTTGGCCTGGAACCAGTCGGTCGGCCGTGCTGCCGTCGCCGAGTTGTCCGCTGGCGTTGGCACCCCAGGACCACACGCTGCCGTCTGATTGAAGGGCCAGCGAATGGGAAAAGCCCCCCGCCACGGCCCGGGCATGGCCCAGTCCGCTGATGGCGGTTGGAACCAGCCGGGTCGTGGTCGTGCCATCACCGAGTTGTCCATCCCCGTTGGCGCCCCAGGCCCAGACCGTACCCTCCCGTACGGCCAGACTGTGAAACTCACCGGCGCCAATGGCGCTGACACCTTGCAAGCCACTCACGGCCACCGGCGCATAACGGGGGTGGGTGCTGCCATCGCCAAGCTGCCCATGTTGGTTAAAACCCCAGGCCCACACGGTGCCGTCGGCTTGCAATGCCATGGCATGGCTGAACTCGCCAACGCTGCACAGGGCAGTCACTGATTTGAGCGCGCTCAAGGCCACGGGTACCGATTGCAGCGTGGCCTTGCCATCGCCCAACTGGCCCGCGTAGTTGGCGCCCCAGGTCCAGACCGAGCCGTCCGCCAGCGCGGCCGCACCATGGTATTGGCCGGAAGCCAGCGCCTGCACTGTGGTCAAGCCCGTCACGGGTGCCGGTGTGCGGTGCGCCTGTGTGGTGCCGTCACCGAGTTCGCCATTGGTATTGCTGCCCCAACCCAGCAGCGTGCCGTTGCTGCCCAAAACGATGGTGCGGCTGGGGCCAGGTGCCACGGCGATCAAGCCGTTGATGCCCGGCACTTTCAGCGCTTGCAGATGGTCGGTGAAGGTGCCGTCACCGGCTTCTCCGTCACTGCTGTTGCCCCAGGCCCACAGGCTGCCGTCGGACTGCAGGGCAAAACTGTGCCCGTAGGCCGCCGCTATCGCCACAATGTCTGCCAAGCCGCTGACCTGAACCGCGCTGGTGCGGTTGGTGGTGCTGCCATCACCCAGCTGGCCCGCGTTGTTGTAGCCCCAGGCCCATACGGTTCGATCGGCCCTGAGTGCCAGGCTGTGCCCGTAGCCGGCGGCCACGGCGGTGACTTGATCCAATCCGGGCACCCGAACTGGCGTGGTGGCGTCGCCCCGTGAGCCGGTGCCCAATTGACCGGCAAAGTTGGCACCCCATGCCCATACCGTGCCATCGCGGCGCCGTGCCAATGTGTGCTGGTAACCGGCCGCCACAGATGTGATGTCCGACAAACCTGCAACCTGCGCAGGCACCGGACGTGCCCCTTCAGGAAAGTCGCCCAAATGGCCGTCGAAATTGCCGCCCCAAACCCAGACTGAGCCGTCGGACTTGACGGCGACCGAGCGGGCCCCGGCAGCCGCCACGGTGACCACATTGCCCAAAGCACCGCTGCGAACCGGCGCACTCTGGCCGGCGGTTCCGCCGTCACCGAGCTGCCCGGCGTAATTTCCTCCCCAGGCCCAAACCGTGCCGTCCGATTTGAGGGCCAGTGTGTGGGTGTCACCACCCGCGATTTGGGCGCCAGAGGGCGCGACTCCGAGATTGAGGCCTGGAACCATCTGGGGCGCGGTTGCCATGGCGGCGCGCCCCAGCCCGAGTTGCCCAAACGTGTCTTCACCCCACACAAAGACCTGGCCGTCTGTGCGCAAGGCCATGGAATAATTCCAGCCCTTCACTACCATGGGTGATACGGCACCCGCCATCAGTGGAGCGAATAGATAGGCCAGCAGCAGAGTCCGTAAAAGGGTGGTAGTCATGCTTTTCAACCGGTTGCTTGGGTCATGGTAAGTTTCCACATGTGGTGTTTCATGTGCAGTCTCCAGAAGGGGTCGGCAGCAACCCCAGTGACACACGCCTGTGCCTGCAATTCTCAGGCCAGCCCGCAACATGTTGCTGAGAGCGCCCAAGGCATAAGCTTACTGCGTTACTGGCTCTGACGCGGCCGGACCTTTCACTCTACACTTTGCCCCGGGCACGACGTCATATGAAATATTTGAAAATCACCACCACACAGCGATCCATTTCTGACGCCATGGAAGGAGCCATTGATCTCTTGTTTTAAGTGCCACCGTGCTCAGCGCCCACTAGTTTGGCTCATGCTGCGGTTTTGGATCATTTTCTTGCTCGCCGGTGGGTTCATGGGCCTTAAGGCACAGGCACAGGAGCCGTCACAAGAGCCGCCACAGGAGCCGACACCGCCGGCAGCTTTTGTGCTGAGAATTGAAGCGCCGGACACGATTCAAACCCTGCTGGAGCGGCACCTGGATTTGTTGCGTTACCGGGAACAAAGCGACCTGAGTGGAAGTGAACTCGAACGCCTGATGGCCGATGCGGTGCGCGACACCCGTGACCTGGTGGCTACGCTGGGTTACTTCTCGGCCGACGTTCAGATTGCGCGCCAGAGTACCGCGCAAGTTTTGCCGGCGGAGTTGACATTGACAGTCAACCCCGGTTCCCCGACCTTGGTGAACGACGTGCAAATTGGCTTTCGGGGTCCCATTGCTGAGGATGCGGCGTTTGCGGCGCAACGCCAGCGCATTCAGGACAGCTGGCCGTTGCGCACCGGCATGCGTTTCTCACAGCCAGAGTGGGAGGCTGCCAAACTGCAGGCCTTGCGCCAGCTCATCACGCAGAACTACCCCAGCGGACAGGTGGCGGGTTCCAGCGCCGATATTGACACCAAAGACCACCTCGCCAGACTCAGCATCACGCTCGACTCCGGTCCACCTTACCGTTTGGGCAGCCTCGTGATCACCGGATTGCAGCGTTATGACACGGAGCTCGTCACTCGACTGGCCCGGCTTGAGCATGGCGCACCCTATGTACACACCAACCTGGTGGAGGCGCAACAGCGCCTGGTTGACAGCGGGTTTTTTGATTCGGCCTATGTGTCCCTGGACACGGCAGGTGACCCCGTCTCTGCACCGGTTCTGGTGGAGGTGAGAGAGGCGCAACGTCAGAAGCTGGTGCTGGGTGTGGGCATCAGCACCGATGCCGGGGCGCGTTTGTCTGCCGAGCACACGCACCACATGATTCCAGGCATCGGCTGGCGCGCAGTCTCCAAACTCGCTCTGGACAGCGAGACGCGCGTCATCAGCACCGAACTCACCTCCAGACCCGATGCGGACCACTGGCGCTGGATCACCGCGGCCCAGCTGCAAAACCAGCAGTCGGCCAGCACGGACACCAACAGCCAGCGTTTGCGGGCAGGCCGAAGCCAGAGCCAGGACCGTGCCGATCGATCGGTCTACGTTCAATATGACAGAGCCGATAGCGCCAGCACCGACAGCACACCCGAGTCGGTGGTCCAGGCCGTCAGCGGCAACTATGCCGTCACGCTGCGCAACTTTGACAGCACACCCTTTCCTTCGCGCGGCTGGGGTCTGGGACTGGAAGTCGGTGGCGGAACCA
>CAIQBN010000005.1 GCA_903870065.1 uncultured beta proteobacterium
CATGTAAAAAAGACACCCAGTGCATGCCGTGCATGGCGTAAAAGCTGGCTGCAGCGCCCAACGAAACATGCGCCAAAAAGACTGCCAACGCGAGTCCAACCAGAGGTGGAAATTTTTGACCCTTCTTTTCGCTGGACCGTAATGCCTCCCACAACCACCAGCAACTCACCAACAAAATCGTACCTGCCACAACATTGGCAATGGTTACGGCACCGTAGCGATAGCCCGATGTCAACGGACCGATCCCAGCGAGCAACAAGGTGGCTAAAACGATCCAAATCACCGGCGCGATGGCCATGGGCACTGTGCGCCGGCAAGCCCAGGCAAGAATTGCTGCAACCAAAGCGAGCAGCCCCAGACCCGCTGCGGCCAATCGGTGGACCAGGCGAATGGCGTTTTCGTAAGCCGGCGCCATGTTCGAAGTAGTTGTCCCGTCAGCATCCAAAGCGGTCGTGAGCCGCAATAGAACACTTGCGCCCAAAATGACCAGCGCAAGGACCGACCCCGCCGCTCCAATAGTGCGCAAACTGTGCGCTCCACGCGAAAATTGGCCAGTCAGATTGAGGCTTCTAGTCATGATTTATGGGGTTGAGGGCCGGCGCAAGACACGCAGCACGATAACAATAAACATCACGCCACCGACTATGGCAATCAACCCGCCCAGGCCCATCAACCCCATACCGAGAGTTTCTTGCGTGCTGCGTAAGACCTGATCCGATCCGGCCACTTTGCGTTGCACGCCATAACCTCCGGACCAAACAAGGCCAACAATATGCATCATCTGCCCAATCCCATAAATCGTCGGCTGCCACGCAGCTGCACTGGACATTGGCGCCGCATACCCGAACCGCGGCAAGAGCAGGTAGACAACCCCCATCATCGCCAGCGTCACTCCAACAATGCATCCATGGTAGTGCGCTGGAATGCGCACATTGCTGCCACTGATCAAAAAGCCAATGATTCCGCCGGCTGAAAACAGAACCAGCGATGCAATCAGACTGGCACGCAGGGGTCTCTTCGCTGCATCAAGCTGTCTGATCGGAATCAGCGACCACAGCACAGCCAGTGCAATAGGTGGAATCACGATGCCACCACCAAAGCGCATCAGCAATGTCTGCAACTGATGGTGCTCAACCGAGGTTACGTCATGCGCCAGGTATGTTATGGGCGTCAGGAATACGCTCAGAAGAGCAATTGCAAGCAACAGCAGAACCAAGCGCGGCGACAACGGAACTTTCGCGCCGATTGCCGAGGTCAGCCAAATCCAGTTGACCAGCATGAGCAGCGTGTAGGCAAACTGTAAAACATGCCCGCCTCCCCAAAACACCAATTCATAATAAATGCGCGGATCAAGCTCACGTGGAACCGCTGCCCAGGACCAGGCAAACGCCAGGACTGCCACTGCATTGGCCACCATGGCTGCACTTAATCCAAACCGCAGGGCACCATTGCCAGAAATATGTGTGCCAATGGGCTGCACTGCAAGCATAGAACGCAGGCACAACAAGGTAATGCCGGCGCCAAACAAAAGCAAACCACTTAGAAAAACCGGTCCGTCCAGCACAGGAACATAGTTAGCCATAACCGGTGTTGCCGTTTGCACAAAGGGCGCAACACACATAACCAATGTGCCAGCGGTGGACAGTGCAAATGCCAGCCATGCGAGCCCGGCAAAACGATGCGTACCGCTCAATGTCCACAAGGCGCCCCCAAATGCCAGAAACCAGACCAATACCGAGAGATCCACATGCACGACCAATGCGACCCGAAAAAAATCGGCGACCGGAAAAAGAGCTTGCAACTGGGGGGTGCGCGATAGTACCAACAGAATTGAAAAGAGCCCTGACGCCACCAGCGCAAACATTCCCAGACCGAGCCATGCCAGCGCCAGTTGCCTGCGGCCATCTTGGGGAACGTGCAAATCGAACGTGCCATCAACCAGGACTTCTTTCACAACATCGCTGTTGGCAGGACTCAGGTGAACTGGTGGGTGCAATGGTGTAACCGGTGTGTCAGTCATCGTGCAACTCAAGCATAGGCTCGACAAAGAGGTCAATTGTCCGTGAATCAGGTTTCACGACCGAGGCTGTCAATTTCTGCCGCAGCTCTGATAGCGCCCGAGCCACCTGTTTGCGCTCACTGCCAGCCCAGACCACCGCAATTCTGTCTCGGGGCGCCGCTGCGCGAAGCCGCGGTTCGCGGGCGCCGGTCAGTCGCCCCTGAACCCAGTTGTCACCCAAGCGGAACTCGCAGTCACCCTCGCGGCATCCTGCAATCAATACGCCTTCGGCCCCGAGCCGAAGGGCGTATTCAATAAACGACGGCGGCAACATGGCAGCGCACTCCATGGAAAGAACAGCTGTAGACGCATCTCTCAATGACTGCCAGTCGGCCGCGTGTCCGCAATAAAAAAGCATGATTCGCGAGGGTCCAGAGAGGCCAGCCAACGCTTCCTTTAGTTGTTTGCGCAGTACAGCAACCGGTCGGCCCGGCAGTTCGATACCGGACACGATGTCCTCGATACGCCGGAAGGGTGTCGATGATGGGCAAGACCCGACGCAAATTCCGCATGCGGCACACATATCACTAATGACAAAAGCCTGTTGACGGTGGTGTAGTTGGTCCGTGCGGTCTACCATAACGACGGCGCCGAACGGGCAGTCTGCGGCACACCGTGAACATCCATTGCAATTGGAAAGATCAACAACGGCAGCCCGTCCCTCCTGCCTGACCTGGTTCGAAGGCGGCTTCAAACCTTTGCCGGCGACGAAAGGCAGGCCGCCCAACAACACTGTCGCAATCAGAAACAGCCACCAGGTGCCAGACTCCGAAAGTATGTCCACCAGCGGATGCACAAACAGATAGAACCAGTCCAGCGACAGTTGTGCTGGCGCATTCCCGGTATCAGCGGGGCCTAAACTCTCCGCTGGCACGGCGAGGGACAACACAGCAAAGACCACCAGGGTTCCAATGACCAGCGAACGTGGAGGCCATATCCGCACATGCGACACACGCTGCACATGAATCCATACGCCGGCCAACAAAAACAGGGGCACTCCAATGTGCATGAACACAATCAAGGAAAAAAAGCGGTCGGTTAGCGCGTGACGGGTCATGAAGTTGCGCACCAGCAGGTCGGGAAACACGGGCAATACTTGCAGCCACTCAGAAGTGGCGGTCAGGCTAAACAACGCGCGCGCGTCCCACAATAACCAAAAACCTGTAATACCGGCGATCCAGAGTAGCCACATGAGTGGCACGCCAGTAAGCCATGAAAACCAGCGAATGCCAGCATAATGCCCGCGCGCAGTCTCCCGCACGATATGCAATAGAGACAACAACATGAATGCGTCTGCTGCGTAGCGATGCATTCCCCGCAATAACCGGCCAAGCAGCAAGGGATCGAGTTGAAGTCGTCGCCCAGAGTCGTACGCACCACTCACACTGGTGTCGTATAGAGCGAAAGCGATGATTCCGCTGACAACGGACACCACCATGCACAAGAATGCCAGCGCACCGAGGTGGCGCAAGGGGTTCTCCGCAGGAGCGAACCCGTAATCAAACAAGCCAGTGAGGTTTTCATCACTTTTTCGCAAGGCGCCCAGGATCGCCGGCATGGACAGTCGATTCATTCGCGGACAAATACAAAACCACCCTCACCTGCCAGAAAGTCGATGATGAGCACTTGGCCTGGAGCCATAGTCAGATCGAGTTCCTTCGAGAAACTGAACACACGATCAGGTCCGTCTGCCAGTCGAACTCTGAACCGGTGTGATCCCGCTGGAATCGCGAGGCGTCGGTAGACGGTAGCTGCGCCGTCTTTTCGCAGCCCGGTTGGTGGTGTGCTGATGCGATACAACGGTTTGTCGTCCATATCCAGTTCAACCAGTACGTCGGCCCGCCCGCGTGGACAATCCATTTTTGTTCGCATGTTCGGCGCAAGTTGGGCAAGTTCCGCCTCGCTGCGTTGACGACAGGCCTGGCTGAGCTGTGCAGAATGGCTAAACGAAAGTTTGATCAGTGCCTCACCGTCAGCACGCAGTCGGTACGGTGGTGAAGTTGAAAAGTAGGCAATCGTCAGGGCAAATGCGCTATAGGCAAGAACCTGCAGGGCCACTCGCACAGGATTTGACAGTGTGTGGCTAGACATGTTTCCCTCCCAGTTGCACCATGTCGGCCAGTTCGCTGCCACGCGGTCGCTGCGGAGCCAGATGGAATGCGTCCGAAAAGCAATCATCGGTTGAAATTCCGTGTTTGACAAAGGCCGGACGCGCCGCCTGAACCATCTGAACAGAACCGCATGCATAGACCTGGTGCTGCGATAGATCTGGAAAATCGGCCAATATGGCCTCATGAACCAATCCGGTGCGCCCCGTCCAGGTATCGTCCGGTTCCGGGTCTGACAGAACCGGAATAAACTTGAAATTGCTGTGCTCACGCGCCCACTGTTCAGCGAGATCGCTCAAATAGAGGTCACGCCGTCGGCGCACACCCCAGTACAGAATCATTTGCCGCTGAATACCGGTACGAAAAGCCGACTCCACCATGCTTTTGACCGGTGCGAATCCGGTGGAGCCGGCGACAAAAATTATCGGTTTCTCGCTGTCTTCACGCAGCGCAAAGGTGCCCAGAGGACCCTCGAACTTCAGGAGATCGCCAACTCGCATCGTGTTAAATACAGCAGTCGTAAATTGACCGCCGGGAACCAGTCGCACCTGCAGTTCTATTTGATCAGCAGCGTGGGGAGCCGTTGCAAAGGAAAAACTGCGCCGCTCCCCGGTGTCCAACACGATATTGATGTACTGGCCAGCATAAAAAACGAGGGGGGAGCCATCCACCATTGTCAAACACATGCGCATCACGTCCTCGGACAAAAGCTCCAACCGGGTAACCCGCGCAACATGCTGTTGAATCGGCAGTCTTTCAGCGTCTGGCAGCGGCTCATACTCGACTTCCACATCGCCCATTGGCTCAGCGCAACACAAAAGCGTCGTTCCGCCGGCGCGCTCCTCCGGGGTCAGGACAGACGCCTGATAGGGGTTCAAACGAACTTGACCGTGCAAAATTTTTGCTTTGCAGACACCGCATCCCCCATTGCGACATTCAAAAGGCATAGGAAGCCCTGCTCGCAATCCTGCGTCCAGCATGGTTTCGCCACTTCGGCCCAAAATCATCCGTTCGTCGGGATGGGTTGCCATGGTCCAAGTGGCTTGCTGGCCCCCTTTACGTGGCGGAAGCCACGGTAGCGCAACGAGAAAGAGACTGGTCCCAACCGTTAATAGCCATGTCTGCGCTCCTCCGAAACGCTCAATCATGGGATAAACCGGCAAGTAGAACCAGTCAAAGTCAATCAATGCGGGCAGGGTTGCCATATCGACCGGGCCCTGGCTCAGTGCAGGTTTGGCTATCGCCAGCGCCACTAACATGGCGACAAGGGACACCATCACCGCCCGTGGCGGATTGGTCTTGGCGCCTGGCACACGCTGCGTATGTACCCAAAGCACCGCAAGCACCCCCAGTGGCAAGCCGATGTGAAGGAAAGCGAGTAGCGAAAAAAGTCGATCGCTGACATTGGCATTGGTGATGAAGTTGCGTGTCATTGAGCCGCCAATCACCGGAAGTGCATCGAACCACTCCGTAGTCGCAGTGACGACAAACTGCGACAAGCGATCCCACGGCAGCATGTAGCCATTGACCCCCGACGCAAAGGTCAACCACAGCAGCACGACCCCTGACACCCAGGAAAACCAACGAAAACCGCGATGGTGATCAAACATGAAATGACGAACCAGGTGCAGCACCATGGTGATGACCACGCCATCCGACGCGTAGCGATGCACACTGCGAAGGACGCCGCCAGCGTACCACTGACCGTGGGTCAGAGCCTCAACCGATCCAAATGCGACAGCAACGCCCGTCTCAAAGAACGCGTACAAATAGAGTCCAGTTGCGATCACAACCCACAACAGAAAATAGGAAATCGCTCCCAGGTAATAGAGCGGATTCAACCGTTCACCGAAGATCGCGTTGAATAGTTTTTCGAGAACAAGAAACGCTTTTTGTCCGCTGATTTGCAAGAAGTTGAGCACTTAATTTCTTCTAAAGCTTCTCGTAATGAGGAGAATGTCTGCGCCGAAGCCTACGGTGGGTGAGCCATTCGGCAAGGAAAAACCATAACATCGCAAGTGCGAAGGTGACGCCACCGGCCACTTCAATCAGCAGGCCATACTTCACCTCATACTTCCCAGTTTTCGGGTCATATACGGTGCAGAGAATACGCACGCGGTCCATCAGGTCGTCAATCGACAGTTCCCGCTTCGAGGGGATGTTGGTCATCAACTCTCGTATCGGACCACCGATCGACTCAGCAGTGAGTTCTTCACCATAAATCTGCTGGTAAATGCGACCGTTACTGTCAAGCAGGCTGACCTGCAAAATGTGATCAAACCCGGCCGGAGTCGCCAAGTAGCTGAATCCGAATTCGCGGGTGAGCTGCTCAATCGCTGCGCCTGGCGGGCTCAAAAACTCCCAGTTCAGTACGTCAATGCGGTACTGTCGGGCAAATGCCTTCAATGACTGGTAGGTGTCCGCAGGTTGATTGAACCCAATGCTGATGACGTTGAACTGATTGGTGCCAAAAACACCCCGTCCAGCTTCGATTGCGGTTTGCAAAGAACGCGTAGTCAAGGGACACACCTGGAAGCAACCGGTGTAGATGAAACTCACCAGAAGCGGCTTGCCCCGAAATTGCGACAAGCGAACAGTCTTGCCCTCGCGGTCCCGAAATTCAAAGTCACTGGGCACAGTTCCAATCGCTGCCTGACTCACACGCAAAGCCGACTTTTGATCCAAGGCAACGGGGGTGCCAGGTTCTGCAAATGCCGCTTCACAGGCAACGCAGGCAATAACCGCAAGGATCCATGCCAGTGCAGTGGTTCGAGTCGACTCCAGTTTGATCCGGATCGGCAGACTAGAGAACCTAAAAAGCGGTGCCGTCATGGCCATGAAAACCAGTCAAAACTCAATTCACCAGGCTATCCACGGTGGCGGCAAGCAGCAACAGGCTCAGCTGAATCAGCGAGGCAAAAAAAGAACCCATTGCGCTCTTACGCGTAGGCTTTCTGGCAAGCAGCCATGCCTTGTACACAAAAAACCCTCCCCCGGCCAGCGCGCCCACCATATAAATCGCTCCCGCACCAAACCAGCCCGGCAGCAATGCGGTGACCGCGAGCGCCAGCGTGCTCCAAAAAACGACCCATGCTGCGCGATGGGTTCCAACGACGACCGGAAGCATGGGTACACCCGCAGCGGCGTATTCCGCTTCACTGGCGATAGCAAGACTCCAAAAGTGGGGGGGAGTCCACAAAAACAAAACCATGGCCATCAAAAATGGCAAGGGTCCTATGACCGGATCAACTGCAGCAGCCCCGGCAAGGACCGCAAAGCTGCCAGCCAATCCGCCGACAACAATATTCAACCAGCTTCGCCGCTTCAGCCAAACCGTGTAAACAATCGCATAGAAAAACGCTCCCAAAAACACAAATACTGCTGATGTGATGTTGACGACCCACGCCGCAGCAGCAACGGCCACCGTCAACATGACTGCCATCACGACCAACCACCCCGACGATGACTGGACAGACCCCGTGACAAAGGCACGGCTTCGGGTCCGTGCCATCAAATGGTCTGTATTTCTCTCGTAGTACTGGTTGAATGCACCTGCACTGGCGGATGACACCAGAACCGCCAAAGCCATAACGATGACTTTGTACCAACCAATGAAAGGACCCGGCGTGACCACAAGACCCACCAGAGCGGTGATCATGATCATCACTCCGATACGTAACTTGAACAGACCCAGAATAGTTCGGGTCAAGTGGAGTGCATTTTTAGTGCTGGAAGACATGGTAGTGGGCATCTCGTACACCAAATTAATCTTTCTTGCAGTCCGAGAGGCGGCAAAAAGGGGCACACGGGCACCGACCCGTGTGTTCACCCGCGTTTTAGCTCAGACCCCAAACCTGTGACAGGTACTTCCAGTTGATGAAGTAATACAGCACAAAGGCAACCAGAAACACCATGGCCAACACAAAGGTTCCAGGCGCTGCGAACCCGGCAGAGCCATAACTTTGTGCTACGGCGGTTGGGGCGGTTGGCGGTATCGGGGTAAAGTTTGCACTGACATTGCCCGCGCTTAGCTTTTTACCCCACAGAATCGAGCCCACAGTGATGTAGATATAGATCGCACCACCCAGTATTGCGGCGATTCCAGCGATTCCAACCAGTCCCATCAGCAGATAGGCTGCACCGGGCCACTCGTAGGCCATCGCAGCGCCGCTAAAGGCCATATCCCAATGACGGCGTGAAACTCCCAGCGTACCCGCTCCCATCATCACCAGGCAGAAGAAATACATTGAGAAGCCAAACAAGTAGGGTTGCAGTTTGGCAAGTCCGGGATTGATCATCTCTCTGCGAAACAACACCGGAATCAGGAAATACGTCAGCGCCATGAACGACAGGGTCGTACCCACCACGACCGTCGCGTGGAAATGCCCAGGCACGTAGATTGTGTTGTGGATGATCATGTTGAGTTGTTCGGTTCCCATCATCACACCCGAAATTCCACCTAGGAAACCGAATCCGATAATTGAAATGAAGACGCCAGACCAAACCGGGTTGCCCCAGGGAGCCTTGCGCAGCCACTCAAACAAGCCGTTGTTATAACCTTTGGCACGTTGTGCAACTTCGATCGCACCAGGAATTGTCAACCCGTGAATCATTGAGGCCAACACTGCGAAGTACATGAAGTAGCTGGTGTTCACAACCTTCCATGCGGTGCTGACACCTGGATCGGCCAGCAAGTGGTGGGCACTGGCGAGTTGCAAGAACAAGATGTAGAGCAAGAATGCACCACGACTCACACGCTCAGACATCGGCTTGGCACCGAAGGCAATGGCAGCGACTGCATACCAGATCGAAATATGAGCGGCCACATTGATTTGCTGAGACGAATGCCCAAAAGCCCACCAGATCGTTCGATAAATCAGTGCATCGACCGAACTGATCACACCAACCGACAGAAGAAACGTCGGAATCAGAATAATCGCGCCCGAGGCAATCGTAAACACGGCAATGATCGCTGCAGTGATCGCACCAAAAGTCACCAGCGGCACCGAGCCCTCGTAAGTCTTCTCGCGCTTCGCGATGACCAGTGTGCCAAAGAAAATAAAGCAAGCGATAAGCGCACCGACCGCAAACAAAATCAAACCCAGGTAAAACGACGGTGCCGCCATCATGGGGACATACGACGTCATCATGACGCTCGAACTACCCTGAAAGACGGCCACATTGTTCATCACGGCCCCAATTAACATCAACGCAAACGCAACCCAAGCGATCTTGGGCGTCGCAAGTCGACAACGCAACAGCGTGGAAGAACAAAAATAGAGAACTGCAATTTCAAAGAAGATGATCCAAAAGATCAACATGTCAATACCATGGGCCGTTAAGACCATGTAAAACGTATCAGCGGCCAGCCAATGAATGGTTGGCCAACGGGTCAGCACCACGCCAATGGCAAGAATGCCACCAACTAACAACGCCACGACTGCAGTTACAGCGTTAACGATCATCAGCTTTTCAGCCTGGGACTCAAATTGAAGGCCCGAGCGAGGGCAAGTACGGTAGGTTGTGGATGTCATCTGCGTCACCTTATTTCACGTAGATTCGGCTGACCATCGTGTGATGGTTAATGCCGCAAAATTCGTTGCAAACGACCGAATAAGTACCCGACTTGTTCGGCGTAATTTTCACCACGTGCTCATAGCCGGGCACTACCTGAATATTGATATTGACCGGCTGCAGGGAAAAGCCATGGTTGTAGTCCATGGACGTCAGATGGAGCCGATAGGTCTTATCCTTTTCAAGCTCGAGAATGGGCCAAAAATTCCATAACCTTGCAATCAAGTAAACGTCCGAACCAGCGGGTGGCGCAACGACAGGAATGTTCTCTGCCGTCTCGGTTCTGACGGTGTATTTATCAACCATGGCCTGGGTCTTTTTCGAAAATAGCTCGGGCGTGGTTTTGTAGGTCTCAGTGGACAGGTTTTGGTTGCCATAGATGTGCCAACCGACCATCATGGCAAACATGGTGAGGCACCATGTCAGAGCAATGGCAATCCAGGTGCCCTCAACACGGTCCAGCGGATGCTTCCACCACAGTCGCTCAGCGGGTGGCAATATTGCGCTCATATGCGTTTCTCCTTATTTGTGGCTGCTTGTTCAATTGAACCGTCGACTACTTGGCGAGCGGAACCGTCAAAATGTCAATGACACCCCATAGGGAATAGACAACCATGGGGACCATAACGCCGAGAAACAAAAGCATGAACGGGTTGTCCAGTAGCTGCTGCATCATGGGCACGGGTTCGTTGGGATCGTCCGTTGTGTGCGTAGAAGCATTTGTGTTTTTGGGTTGCGACATGTCGTTATCCTTGAGTGAAATACCATTGCCAAAATGGCGCTGGACGCCTGTCCACACTGTAGACAGGTGACTCTCAAATTAACTTAATGTGTCTTAAGAATTGGCAACATCAACCGCTGGACGCAGACAATGACTGTGCGTTCGGCGCATCGCGCGCATCCCAGCCCAGACCCAACCGTTAGTGGGTCGCCAGGCGCTGAATCGAATCAGGGAAAAAGTGGAAAACGGCTCGCCATGGGCGATTACTCCCACTCAATAGTGGCAGGAGGTTTGCTCGACACATCGTAGGTGACACGATTAATTCCATGCACCTCGTTGATGATGCGCCCTGAGACCTTTTTGAGCAGCGCGTATGGCAACTCGGCCCAATCTGCAGTCATGAAGTCGCTGGTTTGCACCGCTCGAAGAGCCACCACATAGTCGTAGGTTCGACCATCACCCATCACGCCCACACTCTTGACAGGCAGAAATACGGTGAAAGCCTGGCTGGTCAGGTCGTACCAGGTCTTGCCAGAC
>CAIQBN010000006.1 GCA_903870065.1 uncultured beta proteobacterium
AGCTTCCAGTCACCGGTTGCCTTGAGCTTGATGTCCGTTGGCACTGGCAATTTGCCTGCAGCCTGAGCTACCTTGCCGTAGCTGGTGCTGCGTGCACTGGCCTTGTGGGTGATCACGCCGCTACTGGTTTGGCACTCGGAATCCGGAACGCTCCAACTTTGGGCCGCAGCCTGCATCAGCATCAGCCGTGCTGCCGCACCACCTTTGCGCACGTATTCGTTGCTCTGGCGAATGCCCTGGCTGCCCCCGGTGCTGAAGCTTCCCCAGACACGATTGCGTTTGAGGCTTTGACCCGGTGTGGGGTAGTCTGTGGTCACTTTGGCCCAGTCGCAATCGAGTTCTTCTGCCACCAGTTGCGCCAGCCCCGTGAGGGTGCCCTGGCCCATTTCGGAGCGGGCGATGCGGATCACCACCGTGTCGTCGGGCTGCACCAACACCCAGGCATTGACCTCGGCGGTGTGGGCAGAGTCTGCTGCCAGCGCCTTGTGTGGAATGTGAAATGCCAGCACCAGCCCGCCACCGAGCGCGGCAGTGGTCTTGAGGAAGCTTCGCCGGGTGCTGCTCATGTGCGGCTCCTGCTGGTGTGCTCGATTTTCAGGCCGCCGTCACCCGGCTTGCCCGATGCCACCGCGTGAATGGCAGCGCGCACCCGGTTGTAGCTGCCGCAACGGCAGATGTTGGTCATGGCAGCATCGATATCCGCATCCGTTGGCTGGGGTTTTTCACGCAGCAGTGCGGTGGCTGCCAAGATCATGCCGCTTTGACAAAAGCCGCACTGGGGCACGTCCAGCGCCGTCCAGGCCTTTTGCACGGGGTGCGATCCATCGGCAGACAGGCCCTCTATCGTTACCACCCTGGCATTTGCACCCACCGACGCCACGGACAGCCCACAACTGCGTGTAGCAACACCGTCAATCAGCACGGTGCAGGCGCCGCAAAGGCCAATGCCGCAGCCATACTTGGTGCCGGTCAAGCCCAATTGTTCGCGCAGCACCCACAAGAGCGGGGTGTCGGCCTCGGCGTCTACGGAATGCGGGGTGTTGTTGACGTTGAGTTGCAGCATCGGCATACCTCCTAGAATCAGTCGAATGGTACGTTGATTTCGGAATTACTGCCGTCTCCACACCAGGTGTTTCCGTGGTGCGTTGTGATTCGATCAAGTTGCCAAGCCAACTTCCCTGAGGCGCGCATGGATGCCTGTGGCCATGACCTGGTAGCCCTGCGCGTTGGGGTGGATACGGTCCGCGCAGAGTTCCGGTCGGGCCAGAATCTGCGAAAACACGCCAGGAATCAATGGCAAGAGCTCCTCATTGGACAATTCTTCATAGATGGGCGAGTCGCTTGGCCGTCCCGCCACTACACCCAACACCGACAGCTCCGGCACAGAGACCAGCGCCGCCCGAGCACCCGTGCGGTGGACTGCCTGAATCACGTGGCGAATATCTTCTTTCACCGTTTTGCTGGGTCGGCGACGCAGGAAGTCGTTTCCGCCAATCTCGATAATCACCAGTGCCGGACGATGCAGATCCAGCAAGGCCGCAATCCGGTTCTTGCCGTTTTGCGCCGTGTCGCCAGAAACCCCTGCATTAACGATGTTCCAACCTGTTTTTTGAGCGAGCAGGCCCGGCCAATCCTCACCAACGGCCGCACCAATGCCAAACGTGACGCTGTCGCCAAATGCCAATACAGTCTGCCCAGGCTGAAGTGCAGCCAGCCTGGGTGCTTTACGGCAGCCTGACAGGAGGATGGCTGCAAGCGAAACTGTAAGGAACACTCTTCGTTGCAGCGATTCAGAAGGCTTCAGGTTCGCATACATGTTTGCACTTTCGTCTTCGATTCACGCTTGCAGGCACGCAGCGCACATTCGTAATATAAAGTGCTATCCACCCTGCGCGCCGGGGTCGCTCGGGGTTTGCTCGAGAGCTGTGACGCCAAAGACACGCTGGCCTGCCAGCGTCTCCTTGGCTTGCTGCCTTTCTGGACCCTATTTGCAGCCGGTCACGGTTTGGAACTGCGACAGCGAACCCAAGTCCAACAACGTATTTTGGGTCAGTGGCCCAAAGTAGTAGACATGGTTGTCGCGGCTGGCGGTGGCCAGATAGGCGTTTACAACGGGGTAGTAGCGGTAGTAGTAGTCGAGTACGTTCTTCGAGGCGACACCATTGGCTGGAAAGTGGGTTGGATAAGTCGATTCGGCCCAGTTGAAGACGCAGTCAGAGGGCGCCACCGGCGCCGTGTAACCGACTGCACTTGCGGCGTACAGGCTGCCGCGCTGAATCCACATGGCGGTCGCACGACCGGTGCTGGAATCGATCAAAATCTGCGGTGCGCTGGCGTAGTCCATGACCGCTTTGTTGACATAGGTGGTGGTGGCCTCGTAGCAACGTGCCACCGGACTCCACCCAGTACCTCCAATGTAACGGCTCGACTCGATGTTGTAGGAATTGCACGAGTAGTTGGCCCATACCGCGAGAGCGTTGCCATTGGTGTCAAACGCGACCTGTGTGCTGTAGTCGCTTCCGTTGGACTCGATGATCTCGGTGCTACCCCAGCCGACTCCGATGGTGTAGCGGTTGGCATACAACACCCCCCCTGACTGGTTCCACAAGGCCAGACCATTCCCGTTTTTATCGAGCGCCAGTGTCACGCCATCGTCGTAGCTGGTTGTACCGACGTCCGCAATCGTCTCTGTTGCGCCCCAACCCACACCGGCGGTGTATCGGTTGCTGAAAATTCCTGGTTTGGAGTATTGGTACCACACTGCAAGCGCGTTGCCACTGCCGTCCCAGGCGATTTGCGCAGCAGAGCCGGGGCGTGCCGTGGTCAGCACTGCGGACTCAATGGCAACCGGGGTACCCCAGCCGCTGCCAACGGTGTACCGCACCGCGACAATACCCTGCGTCGAACTCGTTGTGCCGGTGTACTGGCTCCAGACTGCCATGGCATTGCCTGAGGCATCGATGGCAATATTGCCTTCCTGTGCCCGTTGAATCGATTCGGTTGATAAATTGGTCACGCCAGCCCACCCCGATCCCGGCACGTAGCGGTTGGACCGCACGCTGTTGTGGTTCCAGTTCCAGTCGTACACCGACCAGATCGCGAAGGCATGGCCGCTTGCGTTCATAACCACCACTGGGTCAGCATTCGCCGTCACGTTGGTGTTTGCGGAGTCAAGGTAGACCACGCTGCTTGTGTTACTCCAGCCTGATCCCGCTGTGTAGCGATTGGAGTAAATGCCGTACAGCGTCCCGTTGACGGTCTTCCATGCTTGTCGCCAGACTGCGATAAAGTTACCCGCGCCGTCGCCCGCAAGCTGCGGACTGTCCGCTGGCATGGCGCTACTCTCAACCAGCACCGGCGTGCCCCAACCGGTGGATGAGGCATAACGATTGGAATAGATACTCGAAGTCGTGCCGTCCGATGCCACCCAAACCGCCATGACGGAGCCATCAGAGGAGGGCGCCATTTTGAATGCCGACACCGTTGCGCTGCCAGTTTCTCCCTTGAGTTGGGTGCTCCAGGTCGGACTGGGAACCGTCGCCGCCTGTGCCATTGACCCAAAGATCAAACCCAAGGCCCACGCCAAGACCCACCAAGGCCAAGGCGTTGCAGGGTTACCTGTTCCAAGCCGGTCAGCAAGCTGGCGTCCCACGATATTTCTCCTCAGAGTTGCAGCCCATACTGGTGCATTCCTGCGCAGGTTTCTCTGATTCAGGTCAAGGTTTCGTAGAGTTGCACGCTGAATTGCGCGCAGGAGCAGGGTGCCCAAACGCCCCATGCGAAATACGGCAGCATTTGGCAGGAACCGCACAACCCAGGTCAGGGGCGCTCGCCTCAAAGAACTGACTTGACCCATTTTCAATGGACGAACGTTGCATTTTCAGCAAGAGTGCCTTCGCCGTTGGCATCTGTTTCTTTGGGTCTGACGCCTCTACAGTCAGTCCTTCAATTTCAGTTCAATGTAGTCATCGGAGCATCGCAATGTCTCTCCCAAATTTCCGCCACATTCATATTCACATTCGAAGGCTTGCGATGACCGCAGGTTTGCTGGCCGCCTCCACCTGCCATGCACAGTTGGGAGCGCCAGCCTTCCATAAACTAGACGTGTTGCAAACTATGCCCGAATCTGCGGGCGCGCTCGTGTATCAGGGGGCAACGTTCGCCCAGCGCCAGTCCGCCGGGATTCCGCTGTTTCGCTACGAGCGGCGCTTGTCGAATGCGACTACCGGGCTAACCGCAAGCCACATCACCCGCGACCCGTCAGAGAGTGTGATCATCCTGGAGTCGGCAACGCTGTCAGACCAGTACGAGGTGCGACGGTTGGAGGTCACGAACCGACAGTCCGGCTTCACAGGGTCCGTACGGGTCAGTAACGATGGACGCCACCTGGAATATGAGTTGAACGAAAACGGTAAGGTCAGCAAATCCACGGAAGACGTTTCTGCCCCGATAGTCTGTGGTCCGTCTCTTTTCGGCTTTATTCTGAAACGTTGGGAGCCACTCAAGGCAGGCGCGAAGGTGCCAGTGCGCATGGTTGTGATTCAAGACAAGACCACCTATGGTTTCGATCTGGCGTATGAAAAAACGACTCATAACCAAGCCATTTTTACGATCACACCCAGTAGTTTCTTGATACGCATGGCCATCGCGCCGCTGCGGGTGGCATTTGATGCCAGTTCAAGGGCGCCGGTGCGTTATGAAGGAAGGGTCCCCCCGATGGAGAACATCGACGGCAAGCTCAAAAATCTCGATGCTCGCGTGCAATACACGTCCCAGTCGCCTGTCTACCGTTGATTTTGCAATTGCGGCACAACAGGAGTTTGAATATGAGAAACGTGTTTTTATGCGCAGTGGCAGTTGTCGCTACTACGTTTACTGCCGGCGGAAACTGCCATTCGCTCGCAGTAGCCGCTGTGCAAGCCCCGGTGCAGTCGGCCTGCGCTACACCGGCACAGCCCGTGCGTGAAGCCCAATTCGTTCCTATTGGGGGGAGCGAGCAATGGGTCACGATTCATGGAGAAAGTTGCGCCAATCCGGTGGTTTTGTTTTTGCACGGAGGTCCCGGCAACACCTTGAGTCCCTATGCTGACGTGATCTATGGCTCTTGGGCACGGGACTTCACACTGGTGCAGTGGGATCAACCGGGTGCAGGGCGCACGTTTGGCCGCAACCCACCGACAGACGACGCGACGCTGACACTTGACCGCATGGCACAGGACGGAATCGCACTCGCTCAATACCTGACACAGCGTCTCGACAAGAAAAAAATCATTGTGACTGGTGGATCATGGGGCTCGATATTGGGGGTACAGATGGTCAAGACCCGGCCGGACTTGTTTTATGCCTTTGTGGGCGTCCCTCAGGTGGTCAATTATCGGGACAACCTGACCTCTGGCTACACCAAATTGATGGGCTTAGCGCGCGCAAAAGGTGATCAGGTCTCGATTGCTGCTTTGGAGTCGATCGGCCCACCCCCCTGGGTGAATCCCCGTAGTATCGGAATACTGCGCCGCGTTTCTAGACCCTACGAGGCAGCGTCATCAACCCCTGCGCCGTCCAGCTGGTGGGTACGCGCGGCCGAATACAACACGCCCCTGCGGCTCGCGGAATACGAAGGCGGCGAAGATTTTTCCTTTCTGCAATTTGTGGGATTAAACGGTGATGGAATGTTCTCCCGAGTTGACTTGCCAGCGTTGGGCAGCGTCTTTGGCGTGCCTGTGTTTCTGATTCACGGCGCGCAAGATTTGGTGGCAATACCGGAAGTGGCCAGGCGTTACTTTGATGGCATCACCGCACCGACCAAGGAGTTCGTCGTGGTTCCCAATGCGGGCCATGACGCCAACGCGGCACTGGTTGACGCCCAGTATCGGACCTTGCGCCAGCGTGTGCGTCCATTAGCGCAGTAAAGAATCAAGCCTGGATAGTGGAAAGCCAGGGGTCTTCCTGCTTGCCACCAAAAGTCTCGACCAAAAAATCGACAAACGCCCGTGTCCGGGTCGGGATGTGTTTTCGGGTGGGCATGGCGGCATAGAGTTGCAAGGTGCCGCCATGCCAATCCGGGAGAACGCGTTGCAAGCGACCGTCCCGAATCGCATCAGCCACCATGAATGTTGGCAAGCCGGTAACCCCCATGCCAGCCAATGCGGCTGCGTAAAGAACTTCCAACTGACTAGTTGATAGTGCGGGTGACGGCAAGTTCAGCCGGAGTAATTGCCGGGTTGGAAGGCCATTGCCATCTCCTACAGGAAACAAGGTCAACTCCCGCCGGACTGCGGCCACATCCGGGAGCAAACTGTCATGCCGAAGCAGATCTAGTGGCTCTTGCAGATGCCCGCGGTGCGCCAGATAAGCCGGTGCAGCGCAGATGATGAAATGCGACAGCGCCAGTGGCCGGACCACAAAATCACCCTGCAAAGGCTGCTGGCCGATGGAGACGATTGACACATCGAAGTTTTCATCCGCAGCGTCCACCGGTCCGGTTGCAACCAACTCCAGCCCAATGCCCGGAAATTTCTGCCGGAATACCGGAATGTTGGGGACCAATTGATGCGTTGCAAAAGCTGGCGGGCACAGGATGTGCAGATTTCCACTGGGTGCGTTATTGAAATCGATCGCCAGGGTGTCAGCATCTTGCAGATCTGCCAGGATCCGTTTCACGCGATCCAGGTACTCATCGCCTACCTCTGTCAAGACCAGGCTTCGTGTCGTTCGGTTCAGCAGACGCACACCTAGATGATCTTCGAGGTCAGATACCGCGCGGGTCACCACCGCAGGGGCAAGGTCTAGTGTTCTGGCAGCTCCAGCAAAGCTGCCCTCTGCAATGACTTGGGCAAAAACACGAAGAGAGCGTAGCTGGTCCATTGGGGCATTCTTTCACAAGCGCTGAATGCATTGGCAGACCGGATGCATCGGATGGTGGGTGCGATACTTGGTTCCGAAGATGTCCCATCGCAACTCTTTCGCGCGACAGCGCAAGGCTGAATTTCAACGCATGCATATTTTCGTACGTCAATTGATTGTGAGCGTGGCGCTGTTGTTATGCACCGAACTGGTGGCCGCGGCCAAGCCAATGGTCGCGGCAGGGTCGGCACATTCCCTGTTACTGGCCGCCGATGGTGTGTTGTGGGCCTGGGGTCGCAATGATCAGGGGCAGGTCGGCGATGGTTCAGGGGTGCAGCGTTCCAGCCCGGTGCAGGTCGCCAGTGGTGTGGCTGCCATCGCTGCAGGTGGCGACAGCAGTTTTGCACTGATGGTCGACGGCAGTCTTTGGGCCTGGGGCGGCAACGCGTCTGGGCAACTCGGCGACGGCACAACCAGCAAGCGGCTGAACCCCATACGCATTGGCGATGGCATTCGCTCGGTCGCCAGCAACGGGGGCAGTACCTTTGCCACAAAACTCGATGCAAGCCGGTGGGCGTGGGGCAATAACGACTTCGGCCAGTTGGGTGACGGCAGCAAGACCAGCCGTCTGGTACCGACAATGGTGAACGTCAGCTATGCCGGGGTCACTAACGGCGAATGCCACGGTGCTGCCATCGACTTCGATGGTTCCGTCTGGACCTGGGGTTGCAGCGCAGCCTTTGTCGGCGGCACGGCGGGACATTTCATCCTCGGACAACGTGGCAATGGCTACATCAATACCAATTCATACAACGCTTTTGGCACCCCGGATCCGGCCCCCGCATTGTTGGGCGGCGGTTACGTGTCGGTGTCGACATCCGTGCATTACAACGTTGCCTTGAAAGGGGATGGCTCGCTCTGGATATTCGGATTCGGAGACTTCCGTGACCATATGCGGCCGTCCGGGCTGGTGCCGACAATGGTGGGCGGCGGATTTTCGCAGGCTGCGCAAGGCGCGCACTTTACGGTCGCGCTCAAGTCCGATGGTTCACTATGGACATGGGGTATTAACACTGTTGGGCAACTCGCCGACGGTGGCGTTGGCGGGACTACCTGTCGGCATGGCACTGTGTTTGCACTTGACACGGTTTCGTGCCGACCCGATCCGGCACAGGTTGCGACCGGTTTCCGGTCGTTTGCGGTTGGCGCGGTTCACGCGGTCGCGATCAAGGCTGACGGCAGCGTCTGGTCCTGGGGTGGCAACGACTCCGGACAGCTGGGCGATGGGTCAACCGACAGCCGCGTTGTGCCCGTTGCGTTGGGCTTTAACGTCGACTCAGCCTTGCTGTCAGTTCGCGTTGCTGGTGTTGCTAACAATTCCCTAACCACCATTAACAGCGTTACTGGTCATGGAGGTTTTGGTAGTTACAGCCTGAAGGTCAATGGCGGCACTGCGGTCAGCCTGATTGCTCCGGTCAGTGCCGAAGGACGGGTGTTCAGTCATTGGGCAGGTTGCGACCGCAACCCGGGCGACCTGAGCTTCAACGGCTGCGAGTTGACCATGCCTCAAGACGGCGATAAGCGCGTTACGGCTGTCTACACCAGTGCCACCAGCAAGGCCATTAACATTTCGACGCGTGCGAAGGTGCTTTTGGGTGACAACGTGCTGATTGCCGGATTTATTATTAGCGGAGGCCCAAAGACGGTATTGGTGAAGGCGCTGGGGCCAAGCCTCTCCGCCCTGGGCGTGCCGGGTGTTTTATCCAACCCAATGCTTACGCTTTACGCCGGACAGACCCCGATCGCCAGTAACGATGACTGGGGTAATGCCGCCGAGGTCGCGGCAATGCGGGCCAGCGGAAGGGCGCCCGCGAGCAGCGCAGAGTCGGCCATTCTCGTCACCTTGAACCCTGGCGCCTATACCGCGATCGTGCAGGGAGTGGCTAGCGACACTGGCATTGGCCTGGTCAGTGTCGACGATATGGATCCACTGAGTTCAGATAGTCGACTAATCAATATTTCGAGCCGGGCGTATGTCAGTACCGGTGGCGATGACCAGATGATCGTCGGGTTTGTGATCCAGGGCGGCGCCAAAACCGCGCTGGTTTCCGGCCTCGGGCCGAGTATGCTGGCCTACGGTGTGACGGGAGCAGTCAGTGATCCTGCGATCAGTCTTTACAGCGGCCAGACTATGCTGAACTTCAATGATGACTGGAGCAGCGCAGTGGATGCTGCTGGTGTCGATATCCGGACCACTGGGCGCCTGTTCGGCAAAGAGGCAGCCATCTACCGCGAACTGCCGCCGGGTGCCTACACCGTAATCATGCGCGGCGTTGGCGCGGCAGGGGTGGGCCTGATGTCTTTGGATGAGTAGCCAAAGGGCGTGTTTTTTTGCTTCATTGATTTGATACGAATCGTCCTGAATTTTTCAGATCACACCGGGACGGAAAAAGAAAACGCAAGAAAGCAAACACTGGAACAACTCCACGAGAGGCGCAAGCAAGTCGTGAGGTTGCATAAAAAGGGAATCAAGCTCATGCAGATCGTTGCCATGACGGGGTTGAGTGATCCGGTGGTGCGTGCCTGCATAGACCTGTTTTATGAGGGTGCCTGATGGGCGTGGCAGGAGCTTTGCCCCTGCCAGGGTAACGCCGTTGGCCAAGACCATCGGTGGGAGTCGGCAAAAGCCTTCGCTGATCACAAAAGTAACGAACCAGGGTAATGCACGCTGGATAATCATCGGTCACGGACTATGGGAAAAAGACCTCGTTGGACCGGGCCTGCGGTCCACAGTACAAATACCTCCGTGTTATCCTCGAAAGACATTTTGCGTGCCGGAGGAAATTGATGAAACTGCGAGCTAAATTCAACCTGATGCTGGGTGTTGTTTTTTCTATAGGCCTTGGCTTTTCGGGTTATCTCTCCTACACACAACTGAATGAAAACGCGCGTAACGAAGTATTGGGAAATGCTGGCGTGTTGATGGAGTCTTTGTTGGCGGCACGAACCTGGGCAGTAAAGGAAGTAGGTCCCAATTTGCGTGAAACCGAGGACGATGAGTTTCTGATGATGGGGGTGCCTCCCTATGTTGCAAACAAGCTGATGGAAGACGTCAAAAAGCGCTATCCAGAGTTTGGTTATCGTGAAGTTGCCCTCAATCCGATGAATCCGAAAGATCATCCGGCGGATTGGGAAGCCAAAATTGTGGATCAGTTCCGAAGTCAGCCTGACTACAAGGAGCACTGGGGCATACGTCAAACGCCAACCGGGCCAATGTTGTACTTGGCCCGACCTATCAACATTCCTTCCTCGGGCTGCTTGGGTTGCCACAGTAAGCCGGAGAATGCGCCCGCGCACCTCGTTAAGGAGTATGGTAGTTCCGCTGGTTTTGGCTGGAAACTCAAGGAAATTGTGGGCGCGCAGATTGTTTCCGTGCCTATGGCGATTCCCATTGCCAATGCGCAACGCATGTTTATCACTTTCATGGGTGCTTTGAGTGGCGTGTTCTTGGTTTTGTTCGTTCTTTTGGATGTGATGCTGGTGCGTTTGATCATTAAGCCTTTGGGTGCCATGGCCCAAGCCGCTAATGAAATCAGCAAGGGCAACCTGGAAATTTCGGAATTCAATGAATCGGGCAAGGATGAGGTGGCGTACCTGGCCGTTTCGTTCAACCGTATGCGTCGAAGTCTGGTCAAGGCTTTGGCAATGTTTAACCGGACTTCTGGTGCCAAGTGATGAATCGGGGTGGCACGCTGGCCCTGCATCGGGTGTTTCTGTTGTTGATGGGTGGCGCAGGCGTGTTTTTGAACGCGCACGCGCAAACGGAGGCGCAGGGGCGTACCGTATTCCGGGATGCTGGTTGCACCGTGTGCCATGCGTACGTGTCTAATACAGGGGCGCCATCTGCCAAGAAGATGAAGCAGACATTCGCCGGCAATCCGCAGGGATTCATGAGTGCCATTGGCTCAGTCGCTGCGCATATGTCTGACCCCACTGTGAAATTGGCCAGTAAGGAGCAGCTTCGACTGATCACCGAGTGGGAGACCGGCGCTTGGGCTGGTGGGGCCGCGGCAACACCTTCGCAGGCAACACCCGCCACGGTGTTGCCCAAGCCGGCAATAGAGAGTCCAGAGCAGTTGAAGGCCAAGGCGGACAGGGCTGCCGAGGCAAAAGCCACCCTGAAAAGAGAGAGTGATGAAAAAGCCCGGTTGGCCGCTCAGGAACGTGAACAACGTGCCGCCGCCGAGCAATTGAGATTAAAACGCGAGGCGGAGGATAAGGCACGTAAGGCCGCCGAGCTGAAGGCGGCCCGTGATGCAGATTTGCAGGCAGTGCAGAAACGTGATGCAGACGAGTTGGCCAAGCGGGTCGCCGAGGCCAAGTCCCGCAACGATCTTGAAGCCCAGGCCCGGCTCAAGCGAGAGGCCGACGAAAACAGTAAGCGTCTGGACGGCGAGCGTCTAGCGCGGGAGGCCGAAGACCGCGCCGTGCGGCAAAAGGCCGCAGAAGAGTTGGCTCAGCGCGAAGCCGCATTGAAGGCGCGCAGGGACGCGGAAGAGCAACTGGCGCTCAAGCGAGAGGCCGAAGACCGCGCACGCCAGCAGGCAGAGGCTGCCAAGCGGGACGCCGAGGCGAAGGTGCGCAAGGACGCTGAGATAGCCGCGGCGGCGAAGCCTTCAGTTGCGACTGCGGCCGTTGCAACCAAAGGTGACCGCGAGTCGCGAGTCCCTACGAAGGGTTCGGGGAAGTTCCTCGATGAACCCTGCCCGCCATCGAACGGTGCGCCGGTTACCAATGTGGATGAGGCCCGCGCCAAGGCCATCATGGATCGGATTGACTGCGCCGGATGCCACGCCTATGTGCAGAAAAAAACGGGCCCTCCGTTCAAGTCGGTTTTTGAAAAGGTTAAGGGCAACCCGGGCTGTGTGATCGCGAAGCTCAAGAAGAACAAAGAACACAACGAAGAGGGTGTGACGGACGAACTCAAGCCAGCCGAGTTCCAAATCGTTGCCGATTACCTCGCGACCCGTGCGAAATAGTCCAGCAACTGTTGCGCCGGTACGTCAATTCTGGAATCTCAATTGAAATCATCAGCCTAGAGTCAATCTACCAGGTTGACTGTCGATACATAATCCCCTCATTGGCCGTCAGGGAATTTGCGCGTGCGGCTCATATGGTGGGTACACGACAATGATCAAATTCTTTAAGCGGCGACATATCAAACGACTGGGTTTTTCTCTTGTCCTTGCCGCAGCTTGTGCAGTATCCAGCGTGCTGTGGGCGCAGACCGATACGCCTGCAGCGCAAACAACAGCAACTGCACCCGATGCGCAAGTGCCGGCGTCCGCACGGCGCCAGGGCATCCGTCCGTGTGTTGAATGCCATGAGGGCTTCTACTCCATAACCAAGACCAAGCACTATGTCCGAAGCGACAGTCGCACCCCCGGCGCGCAAGGCAAAGAACAAACGGCTGCAGAGTGTGAGGCGTGCCATGGCGATCTGACCGCTCACCAAAATTCACCTCGCACCAAAGGTTTGGTGCCGATTACTTACGGCAAAAAGGCGCCAATCGGGCAGCAAAACGAGACCTGCATGAACTGCCATGAAAACGGCAGCCGTATTCATTGGCCAGGAAGTGCCCATGACCGATCTAAAGTCTCTTGCGCAGGCTGTCACCGTATGCATGCTTCCCAAGACCCCGTAATGGTCACAGAAACACAGGCCAGCGTGTGCTTTGACTGCCACAAGGATCGTCGCGCAGAGATGCATCGCACGTCAACGCATCCCACGAAGACGGGCTTCATTGCCTGTTCATCGTGCCACGCTTCTCATGGCTCCAACACCCGGGCGTCACTGCAAAAGGCATCGGTCAATCTGACATGCTTCCAATGCCATGCCGACAAGAGAGGTCCTTTTTTGTGGGAACACCGTCCATCGCAGGATGATTGCACCCATTGTCACAGTGCGCACGGCACCAACAGTCCACCCATGCTGAAAGTGCGCGAGCCTTACTTGTGCCAACAGTGTCATTCGACCTCAGGGCACTCCAATACCGCCATGACGGGCATCGGAACTAACCCCGCGGACAACACCATTGCGCTGCGTATGTTGGGACGTTCCTGCACCAACTGTCACATGAAAGTCCATGGAAGCAACCATCCATCAGGTGCACGCCTGCAACGTTGATAAGCAGAATGCACTGCCAGGAATTCACCATGAAAACAATTAAGCTAAACCACCGGAGCCCATTTGCTGTCCGTGTGGCTGTCGGGGCCTTACTTGGCGTGCTTGCTACAGGATCAGCTGTGGCAGACCCGCTGCTGGCTGTCAAGATTTTCCGAGACTCTGAAATGATGTTCCGTGACAGTGACATGTCGCGTTATGTCGACAACTACTTTGAAATTGGGGCTGGTTACAACTCAAACAATTCGTTTAGGTTCGGTCAATATTCGGGCCTGACCAAAGATGGAGGGTTTGGCTTTGTCAACTTCAATTTACTGCAGCGTAGTGATGACAACGACTCCCGTTATTCCAAGTTTTACGGATCCAACCTAGGATTGGGTACGCGCAAGGTGCGCGTTGAGTCGGGGTTGCAGGGTAGTTGGGACGTATCGTTGGGCGTGGACCAATTGCTGCGTTCGGAGATCAGTGATGGCAAATACGTCTTTGAGGGCTTGGGCAGCAACTCTCTGACGCTCGGCGCAGGATGCTCCGGGTTTACCAGTGCGAATTCGACAACCAATGGGGCGATCAATGGGTGTCTGCACGGTTTTGAAGTCAAGCAGGGTAGGGACATTTACCGTTTCGCGGTGGGGGGTCGGTTCAACCCAGAGTGGGACTACAAAGTCAACTTCCGTGAAGACCAGCGCAATGGAACACGGGTCACGGGCATGTACTTTACAAATGCATTGAATGTGCCGTATGGAATTGACGACCATACGCAGCAAATGGATGCGGTGTTGTCTTACGCCACAAAGCGGGCGCAATGGCAATTAGGCTACCAGTTCTCGCGTTACGACAACAACGAAGCGAGCTTTACCGTGGCCAACCCATTCACGCTTGTTGCGAATAACAGAATTGGTCGGATGTCGTTGGCGCCGGAAAACGAATTTCACCAAATCAATACCAGCGGTGCGTACAACGTGAGCAAGACGACCCGATTGACGGGTGGTCTTGCGTACGCCGTAGCGACTCAAAACGAAGCGTTTTTGCCCTACTCGGCAACTTCGGCCGCGCTGACGAGTGGAGCGAGCAACACGCCGACGCTCGCGTCTCTTGACGGCAAGCTAGTGACCAAGCAAGCTGATCTGGCATTGCTGTTTAAGCCCGTTGACAAGGCCAATGTTAAATTGTCTTATCAGTACCGCGAAAACGACAACAGTACTCGCACGGCTGAGTATGTCTACATCAGTCGCGACTCGAATGCCGGTCCCGCAAATAAGAATTCAGCGAACTACCGCACCAATGTGCCGGTTAGCACCACAGAACAGAAGTTCACCGCAGATGGTGATTACGAAATTGCACCGCGCAGCTATTTGCGCACAGTGCTGGAGCGTCAGCGCAAGACCTACACTGCGTCGGATCGAACTGAGACGAACACGGACAAACTGTCAATCGAACTGCGTCGTCCAGTGTCCGATGAGGTTTCTGGCAATGTAGGCTACACCTATACCCAGCGCACGGGGTCTGACTACGACAAGGGTGTGTATTTCCGAAGCAGTTACAACCCTGCCTATCAGATCGGTGCTGCCAAGGGGATGACCAACCATCCGAGTATGCGTTCGTTCATTTACGGGGACTACGCTGAAAACCGTATCCGGACTGCCGCTAACTGGACAGCGACTGAAACGGTTTCGTTGCAAGCCAGTTTAGACGGCTTCCGTCAAGTCGCGGGCAGTGGCCCAAATTGCGACCGGGTCGATGCGCTGCAAGCGTTGAGTATCAGCACCGCGTTACCTAATACCTGCCTGGGGCGCACGCTGGCCACTGGTGGCAGTGTCAACCTGGATGTGCAATGGCAGCCTGAAGAAAACCTCACGACGTTTGCCTTTGCAAATTGGTCGACGGCCCAAACGGACATCCGAGGTCGCACATGGTCGAATGCGGTCACAACGACGGCAGGTGATTTGAAACGTGACTGGTTTGGTAACATTTTGAACCGTGACCAGGCTGTCGGCCTTGGGATGAAATGGCAACCCGCTCTTGAATGGGATCTGGGAGCGACCTATGTGTATTCGCGAGGCAACGGGACGACCGACGTTCAGACGAGTTTGAACCCAGGCGTTGTACCCGATACGTCTAATCTGCTGAACAGTCTGCAGTTGTTCGCTAAATGGGATTACAGCAAGCGCATGTCCTGGCGCTTCAACTATGTGCATGAAACGCTGGATACATCCGATTGGATGTATGACAACGCTGCCACCGGCAGCAACAATGCGGTGCTGTTCACAGGGCAGACCTCGGCGCGGTACATCAACAATGTGCTAGGTGTTTCTCTCACGTACAAGACGAAGTAGTGTACTCAGCAGGGGCAAAAAAATAACCGCGCATGGCGCGGTTATTTTTTCTTCCTTTGCTTGCTGCACTAGCGTGACAATATCCAATGGACCAGGTTGTAAATTTCCTTTTCATCCTTGGTGTTGGGTGACTCATGTCGCTCCGAATCGTCCTCATACTTGACGGTGGGATTGCCAGTAATGTGCAAAAAAATTAGTTTTTCGCCGTTAGGGTTTCCGCTGTACTTGGAAGCGATTTCTTTGTAGGACGGTGCTTTCTTGCGTTTTTCAACAGAATGGCACTTTAGGCAGTTGCTCTTCCTTGCCAACGCCACCGCGGCATCTTCATCAACCTGCGCCCTCGCAGGCATTGATGTTAGTTGTAATGCCAATACCACCAGCAATGCAGTGCCTATACCCGATACGTGTTTTACGTACTTAGGCAGCGGCCCGCCACTTTCGGTGTCACGCTTTATTGCAAGCACTGATATATGCATCCAGGTCGGCCTTAAATTGCTTACGCACACCGGGTTCGTCGATTTCGCGCGCCATCTCCGCAACCAGTTGCTCAGGGGTGGGAAAACCGTTTCGTTGGTTTTCAACTATGGCGCTGGCAAACGGTCCTAGGTGCTCAGCCAAACGCTTTATCAAATACGCCAGGAATTCGGGGTCAGCACTGGTCAATCCGCTACGTTTGGCTGTCACAGCCTCTGTCTTGCCGACAATGCGGATACGACACAAGCCGTCTGCTGCGTCGGAGCCATCCAGTGGGTCGAACTGGGCCACGGGTGGGTTCAAGCCATTGGCATGCGCGATGAACCCGCGGGTTGCGACAAGTCCACTGGTGGCTGCCATTTTGCGCAATGCACTTTGCGATGCGCGGATGGCCGAACCGATGTAAGTGACCTTGCCAGCGACCTCGTTGCGGAAAACAACACCATGGTGAACGATGCCGCGCGCCTGCACGGACTTGCACAGAACTTCGAATTTGGCCAGGGCACTAGCGAATTGCGCCAAAGCAGGGCCTACCGCGGTTTCTGCCTCCAGCGTGACTGACAATTGCAGTTTGCCTGGCTCTCTGGAGATGGTACCGATTTGCTGGCCAATCGCAGCAATGGTCTGGTCAAACCCAACCAATATGTCGGCGCGGGGATTTCCACCGGACATTGGAACCTCAAGAGATATGACAGTTGTTGTTACAGGTGCGTCCATGTGCGATGGAAAATTTTATATCCCGAACCCGTAATCACTAATGTCGGCCGGTAGAGGCGGAAACAGCAGGCGGAATTGGCTGCTGCAAGGCGGCGATTATAGATTGCTAACTAGCGCATCGCACGGCACATGGGTAAACACATAGGCAAAAGCAGATGATGTTGCATCAAGGGTCTTTCTGGTGTCGATCCGGTTCACCGCACCATGATGGAGGAGGAGACGCCAACTGACTACCTGGACTTCGCCTCGCCAGTGAGTGGTCTGGCCCGTTCGGATGCCATCTCTTGGGCTCTGCTGGGTTCATCAATAAAATCGGGTTGTAGCCCTCGTGCAATATGTTCAAGCCGCTATCAATTTGAGATTGATTGATCTGCTTGCCACCACCATTAGAAACGCACAAAGCAGTTACTCTAAAAAACCGCCGCCAATGGTGTGATTGCAGGGAAGGGTTCGCGCTCCACACGGTTCGACCGTAGTCGGTTTTGTTGTCGGATGACGCGTTACTTGAGTCAGACCTAGGCTGCCAAAAGGTACCATACGGTCCATTCGTTTTTTATTGACAGGAGTTTGAACATCATGAGCATCACCACCGTCGGCATCATCGGAGCAGGCACCATGGGAAACGGAATTGCACAGGCCTGCGCCACATCGGGTCTGCAGGTTGTCATGGTCGACATTTCGGATGCAGCCGTGGCCAAGGGCATTGCCACTGTTGCTGCCAGCCTGGAGCGCCTGCTGAAGAAGGAAAAAATCACTGCGTCTGACCGAGACGCCGCGCTGGCGCGGATCAAAGGCAGCACCAGCTATGAGGATTTGAAAATTGCACAACTGGTCATTGAGGCTGCCACCGAGAACCAGGAACTCAAAGTCAAGATCCTCAAGCAGATTGATGCCATCGTCCCGGCAGACGTGATCGTGGCCTCCAACACATCGTCCATTTCCATTACCAAACTGGCCGCGGTAACCAGCCGGGCAGACCGCTTTATCGGCATGCACTTTTTTAATCCGGTTCCCATGATGGCGCTGGTGGAAATCATTCGTGGGCTGCAAACCAGCGACGCCACCCACGAAGCGGTTCACGCCATGGCAAAGACCTTGGGAAAGACCCCCATCACTGTGAAAAATGCGCCCGGCTTTGTGGTCAACCGTATTCTGGTCCCCATGATCAATGAGGCCTTTTTTGTCCTGTCGGAAGGGCTTGCCACGCCCGAAGACATTGATGCCGGCATGAAGTTGGGCTGCAACCAGCCCATTGGCCCACTGGCACTGGCCGACATGGTGGGTCTGGATGTTTGTCTGGCAGTGATGGAGGTATATTTGAGTGAATTTGGTGACAGCAAATACCGCCCCTGTCCGCTGCTGCGCGAGATGGTCGCGGCGGGGCGATTAGGCCGCAAGAGTGGACGGGGCGTTTACGCGTACTGAACAGGCTTCAAAGAATTGTCGTTTCCAACCCTGCCATCAGATCGGGCGGGTTGGCACACTGCGGTTGCAAATATTGCTGTGCAACGCGCTGCGCACTGCCCAGCCCCCGATGGCGTGGCGACTGGCTTCGACCAGACTGCGCCAGGTGGCTGTGTCAGTGCGCATGATCTCAATCGCCGGTTGCTCTCCCACAGGGATATCAGCCAGCATGCGTGCGCGCGCAATGGGGATGAATTTCTCGGGCTTGTCATAAAAACCCATGGCACCTGGCCCACGTGGCAGGGATGACAAGACATCCATACCCTTGACCACGCGGCCCACCACGGTGATGTTCAAGTCCAGTCCGCGGGGTGCTTGCCCGTTGATGGCATACAGGCTGGTGCCATTGCTGCTGTCGGGCTTTGTGCTGCGGGCTGCTCCAACCATGCCGTAGCAATGTGCCAGCCAGGCTTTGTTTTTGGCCGGGTCGGCGGCTACCGGCAGCCCATCGACAAATCCGCTGGCAGGCGCCCAGCCATCGGGGTCCGTGAACCGGGTAATCGGCAGGCCTTTGAAGGGAATCGAAAACTCGGCCGGCAAGCTGGCCTGTGCTGAGCCCAGTGGCTTGACTTTGTCCTTTTCCTTTTCTTCGTCGGCTGGGTCTGCCCACTGCGTCACATAGTTGTCCTGAACCCGCACGACCGCTGAGCCGGTGTAGTAACCCTCGCGCGCCAACGTGCGGATGTTGGCCACGTGCCGGGGTGCGAAACGCGGCGCCAGTTCAACGATGACTTGCTGCCCGTTGATCTCCATGACCAACGTGTTCTCCGCATCCAACCGACGCCAGTCGCCAGGCGCCGATTGTTTAATGATGTCAGCCTGGCTGATGCGTTGCGGTGGTGCCGCTTGCGCACCGGAAGTGGTTAGTAGTGCAAGAAGACACAGGACCGTGGGTGCAGGGCCGTGGTGGTTCAAAGTCAGACTCCTTCAGGAAGTGCCAAAATCCCGGCAACTGAGCATGCAAAGTTGCCAGCATAACGCGGGTGGCGCAATTGCCAGCGTCATGTCATATCCGACAGTACCAAATTTCATTGCTGGTTCAGCAGTTGGGGCGCACTGCCGACTCTTGTTGCGGATCGGGCTGAGGCTTCCAGGCTTCGTAGCAGTCCAAACCACAAAAGTGGACCCAATAATCGGCAGCGCGGCCTGCGTGCTTGTGCAATACTGAGGATCATTGCACCTCAACTCAAAGGGTTCCCATGACTAAGATTAAGCTTGTCCTGTCGTTATATGCCGTTGCTCTTGTCACGGCCTGTGCCAGCTATTCTGCCGGCCCGACTGCGACAGCCAGATTAACGCCGACCAGGGACAATGCCGTATCCGGATTGGTGCAATTCGCTCGGCGCGGCGAAAAAGTGATGGTCACCGGTGAAATTACCGGTTTGCGGCCCAATGGTGAACACGGGTTTCACATTCACGACAAGGGGGATTGTTCCAGCGGCGACGGCATGAGCACCGGCGGTCATTTCAACCCCAATGCAAAGGCGCACGGTGCGCATGGGCATAGTGAGCACCACGCAGGCGATTTGGTGAGCCTGAAGGCTGACGCAACAGGCACCGCCAAATTTGGCTACGAATCCGCAAGTATTTCCGTTGGCAGTGGCGCAGCAGATATTGTGGGGCGCGGTCTGATCGTGCATCGTGATGCTGACGATTTCAAGACCCAACCCACCGGCAATTCCGGGCCACGCGTTGCCTGTGCGGTGATTGTGAAGGGTTGACTATTCCTTTCCCAGCGCGGCGTGTAGCCCCACGTCACGGCCACGGCTAGCACAGTGCAATCACAGGCGAAGCCTATTTCGCGCCACTTGGAATTGTGTTGATGGTTTGCGCTCGTGGCCGCACCTCCTCGAGTTTGCTTGCCATACCATGTACAGCACGCCTATGCCATTGCCGCACATTCTTTTGCTGGAAGATGATCCCCCAATTGCCAGAACGGTAATTTATGCTTTTGAGCGCGCTGGATTGCAGGTGACGCATTGCCTGCTGGTTGCCGACGCACTGATTTTTTTGAAGAAGACGCCCTGTGACGCGCTGGTGCTGGACCTTGGTTTGCCAGACGGTTCGGGGCTGGATGTGTGCCGCCATGTTCGTGCCAGTGTTGAGCTGGCGCATTTGCCAGTTTTGGTACTCAGTGCGCAGAGCGAAGAAATAGACCGCGTGGTGGGGCTGGAGCTCGGTGCAGATGACTATGTGACCAAACCGTTCAGTCCGCGCGAACTGGTTGCACGGGTGCGCGGTTTGCTGCGGCGGGCGGGCAACGCATCCGGCGCCGCACATTTGCCTCAGCCGTCTACAGGGTTTGCTTTGGATATGGATGGTCAATGCGCCAGCTGGCAGGGCCAACCATTGCAGTTGACACGGCGTGAACTAGGATTGCTGGCTGAACTGCTTCGCAACCCAGGGCGCATTCGCAGCCGCGAAGCCTTGCTGAGTGCCGTCTGGGGGAGTGAGTCCGAGAGTGTGGATCGAACCGTTGACACCCATATCAAGACGCTGCGTGCCAAGTTGTTGCAAATATCGCCGCAGCACGACCCGATCGTCACGCACCGGGGACTGGGCTATTCCATCCCGGCGGCGCAGGTTTGACCCATGCATTTGGGCATTCGCATTTTGTTTGGGTTTTTCCTGATCACGGGGTTGGCGGCATTTTTTGTGCTGCGCATATTTGTCGCCGAGATCAAGCCAAGTGTTCGCGAAGTCATGGAGGACATGATGGTTGACACCGCCAACATCCTGGCAGAGCTTGCCGCCGACGATCTGCGCGCCGGTGCCATGGCGCAGGGCCGTTTTGCTGCGCAGGTGAGTGCGTATGCCCGCAGGCCAATCGATGCGCGGATTTGGGGTCTGGACAAGCAGACGCTGGACTTTCGTGTGTATGTGACCGATGTGCACGGCATGGTGGTGTTTGATTCGTCCAGCGCCGCTGCCGGGCAAGACTATTCGCAGTGGCGCGACGTTGCCCGCACTTTGCGTGGCGAGTACGGATCACGGGCCACGCGCGAAGTGCAGCGTGATGACCGCACCTCAGTCTTGTATGTGGCTGCACCGGTCAGGTACGGCGACCAGGTTATTGGCGTATTGACTGTGGCCAAGCCGGTGGCGACGGTTCAGGCGTTTATTGATCGCGCCGAGCGCAAGATGCTGGTCAGTGGCTTGTGGCTGCTGGGTCTGTCGGCGGCTGTGGGTGTGTTGGTGACCTTGTGGGTGGTGCACAGCATTCGCCAGCTGCGTCGCTACGCCAATGCCACCGAAGCGGGCAAGAAGTTGCCCTTGCCCCGTGTCGCCGGTGAACTCGGTGAACTGGCCCGTGCCATGCAGGCTATGCGACAGCGGATCGAGGGTCATAACTATATTGAGGGTTATGTGCGCGCCCTGACCCACGAGCTCAAGAGCCCGTTGGCTGCGATCCGGGGTGCTGGCGAGCTGTTGCAGGATTCATTGCCGGAAACCGACCGCCAGGCATTCGCCAGCGATGTTCTGGTCCAGACGCGGCGACTGCAGTCGCTGGTGGACCGTCTGCTGGAGCTAAGCAAGCTGGAGCAGCGACAGGAATTGGTGCAGCCCCAGACAGTTGTCTTGGAAGACTTTCTTAAGTCTTTTGTGGCGCTAGCCCTCGTGGAACGTGCTCATGTAGCTATTGAGTTTGTAGCATCTGCAAGTCTGGTCAGTGCACAGGTTGAGACTGAGCTGGTCAACTTGGCGATCAGTAATCTGCTTGACAATGCGGCTGCCTTTGCGCCACCGGGCAGCGTAATCCGGTTGGGCGTGCAAGGGCGCGCCATTGTGGTGCAGGACACCGGTCCCGGTGTGCCGGACTACGCCTTGCCAAAATTGGGGCAAAAGTTCTTTTCCACGGTGCGACCCGACGGGCAGACCAAAGGTTCTGGCTTGGGCCTGGCCATCGTGGCGCAAGTCATGGCATTGCACCATGGGCGCATGCACGCGCGCAATACAGTGCCTGGACTGCGTGTCGAGCTGCATTTTCCTGATTGATTTATTCCGGACTTCACACAGTCTTCACAGACTTCACACCGGACGCACCGAGCGCTGTCACGCTTGAACTTCTGAATCATAAGGAGTGTCATGTGAAGTCAATTTTTCTTGGAAAACTTGGGGGGCTCGCATTGGTTTTTGCGCTTTTGCTCGCAGGCCTGGGGCAAATTACCGGCGTGGTGCATGATCGCCAGCAACAAAATGCGAATGCGCTGAGCAGCGTCTCCCACAGCCTGGCCGGAAGTCAGACACTTTTGGGGCCATTGCTGCAAATTGGCTGTACGGAAGAGTGGGGCGAGGCACCTACCGTGCAGCAGCGCGAGTTTACCCGTGTGTTGGCGCCGGCCTCTCTGATCGTCACGGGTAATAGCCAGGTTGAGGCGCGTGCGCGTGGATTGCACGCGACGCAGGTCTTTACTTTGCGTTCCCGTATCGCAGCGCAATGGACTGACCTCAGCGGGGTCGAAGGCGGCCGCTTGCACACAGGTTCACGCCTGAAGTGCGGCCCGCCATCCATGGTATTGGCAGTGTCTGACGCGCGCGGCATCCGTCAGGCCGATGTGCTGGTCGATGGCCAACGCATGGCGGTTCGCTCCGGAACCGGGCACCCCAGCTACCCTCGGGGCATTCAGGTAGTGCTGCCATCAACTACCGGTTTCAACTCCCCACTCAAGGCCGAAGTGGTGTTGGAGTTGGTGGGAACAGAAGGTCTGAACATCGCACCGGTAGGTGACGCTACGCAGATCAATTTGACATCAAATTGGGCTCACCCAAGTTTTTCTGGACAGTTTTTGCCAGCGGAGAGGACGATTTCCGGCCAAGGTTTCGATGCCGCTTGGCGGGTGTCAGCTTTGGCCAGTTCAGCGCAACAGGCGGTGCTCAACAACAGTGTGCTGTGCGCCGCCATGCAAGTCAGCGCCTTGCCACAGGCAGCCCCGTTGGCGACCAAGGCAGGTTGTGTGGAGATACTGGGCGTGGGCTTTATGGATCCGGTGAATACCTATTCGCTCTCCGATCGGGCCACCAAATATGGGTTTCTATTTATCGCGCTGACCTTTGTTGCAGTGGGTTTGTTTGAATTCATGCGTGGCCTGCGGGTTCACCCCATTCAGTACTTTTTGGTGGGTGCAGCCATCAGCATCTTTTTCCTCTTGTTGATGAGTTTGTCGGAACACCTTTCTTTTGGCTTGGCCTATGCCCTTGCCGCCAGTGCATGCGTCCTGCTGCTGGGCTACTACGCCAGTTTTATGCTCAAGGGTTGGCACCGTGGGATGCCGTTCGGAGTCGGAATTGCCACGCTGTATGGCATGCTCTATTTGCTGCTGCAATTGGAGCAGACCGCTATGGTGGTCGGCGCAATTGCATTGTTCATTGTGCTCAGCGCGGTCATGACGCTCACCCGCAAGGTCAACTGGTATGAGCGAATGCAAGTGGCTTGATGCTGCGTATGGACGCCATCGGCACAGCCGAAATGCAGGCGGTTCTGACTGCGGGTCCTGGCGCTGTCACCTGCGTTTTGACAGTGTCTCGTTGCCGGTCGGACAATCGCACGATGGACTTTGAACACTCTCCCCACGCCCAACAACTGCGCCGTCGGCTGGAAGACTTTATTGCGCGCTATGTGTTGCCCTATAACGCCGCCTGGCATCGGTCGGTGCAAGACGGGGTCTACCCCCCTCCTTTTTTGGAAGACCTGAAGGCGCTGGCACGTGACGAGGGGTTATGGAATCTCTTTTTGCCCGCTTTGGGTGCCGATGAGCCGGGTACGCGCCTGAGCAACCTCGACTATGCTTCGCTTGCGGAAGTCATGGGCCGTCTGCATTGGGCCCCGGAAGTTTTCAATTGCAGCGCGCCAGATACAGGCAATATGGAGCTATTGCACCGTTTTGCGCGTGGGGCGCAACGCACCCAATGGCTGGATCCCTTGCTCCACGGCGAGATTCGTTCTGCTTTCGCGATGTCAGAGCCCGATGTTGCCTCCAGCGACCCGACCAACTTGCAGACCACCGTGCGTCGCGACGGTGATCAACTGGTACTCAATGGTCGCAAATGGTTCATTACCGGCGCGGCGCATCCACAATGCAAACTGTTGATCGTGATGTGCCGCAATGCAGATGCAGCAAATGAATCTGCGCAGCCTGAAAAACATGCACACCGTCGCCACAGCATGGTGCTGGTTCCATTGAATACGGAGGGTGTTCAGGTCATGCGCAACATTGCCGTGGTGCACCACCATTCTCCTGAGGGCCATTGCGAAATTGTGTTGCGCGATGTGCGAATTGGCGTCGACCACCTGCTCGGTGAATGGGGAGAAGGTTTTGCCATGGCGCAGGCGCGTTTGGGGCCAGGGCGCGTGCACCATTGCATGCGCGCCATTGGACAGTGTGAATTGGCGCTTGAACTTGCCACCGAACGCACGCTGGAGCGTCAGGCATTTGGAAGGTACCTGTCTGATTTTTCCAATGTGCAGGATTGGATTGCAGAGTCACGTATCGAGATTGACCAGGCACGCCTTCTGGTGCTGCGGGTGGCCTGGATGCTCGATCAGCTGCCCGGAGCGGTCGACGCTGCGTCGCTGCGGGCGCAGGTTGCGGCTATCAAGGTCGTTGCAGCACGCCTGCAATCCCGGGTAGTGGACCGTGCCATGCAGGTCTTTGGCGCAATGGGTCTGTCACCCGATACGCCGCTGGCATTCTTTTGGACATGGGGTCGCGCCTTGCACCTGATGGATGGACCCGATGAGGTGCATTTGCGCACCGTCGCCCGCCATGAGTTGGCACGGGGCCGGGCCAGGGCTGGCGCCACCGCTGCCTACTTTGCGACGCCGGAGCAATTGCAGGCGCTCCCGCGCATTCGCTAGTCCTGCAATGGTTGATGGTATTGGCCGCGCCTTTGTGCCAGGCGCGTAAGATTTGGGCGTTTTGTCGGACTAACCGGAATCAATGGAGTTAACTTATGCAAACATCCCCCGGCATTTTGGAAACGATTACCCTGGGCGGTGGTTGTTTCTGGTGCACTGAAGCGGTTTTCGTCGAAGTACTCGGCGTAGTGGACGTCGAGTCAGGTTATTCCAATGGTCAATTGAAGAATCCTAGTTATGAGGCGGTGTGCACTGGCACCACCGGCCACAATGAGGTGGTCAAGCTGGTCTATGACACCGGACAGATCAGCACGCGCGAAATACTTGAAATTTTCTTCCTGATTCACGACCCCACCACCCTGAACCGCCAGGGTAACGACAGCGGAACCCAGTACCGCAGCGGCATCTATTTCTCGACACCCGCACAGGAGCGGGTTGCAAAAGAGGTTATGCAAGAAGTGACGGACAGTGGGGTCTACAGTCGAGACCTGGTGACCGAGGTGTTGCCGCTGGCCAACTATTGGCCTGCCGAAGACTACCACCAGGATTTTTTTGCGCGCAACCCGGATCAAGGTTACTGCATAGCGGTAGCTGCACCCAAAGTTGCGAAATTCCGCAAGACTTTAAGTCGACTGCAAAAGCCTTGACGCAGGCAGCGAGTCAGTCAGTCCGTTCAGAGGCAGGGACTCCATTGACCTGCATCAACCTATGTGCGGCGTCGATTGACCGACGCGGACAAAGACCTATGCCGGCCAGTTAATATGCCAAGCGTGATTGCAATGCAACGCATTCCTAGCCCACTGTGCGGCCATTACGTCGCCTGCCGCTCTGGCACACGCCGCACGGTGGCCATTTACCCAACGAGAGACCGTTATGACCCAAACTTCTAGTTCCTCAATTCGTACCGTTGCCCTGGTCGGGCACGGGGCGGTCGGCAAGACCACGCTGGCAGAGAGCCTGCTGGCGGCCACCGGTGTTATTTCCAGTCGTGGGTCCGTTGAAAAGGGCAACACCACGCTTGACTTCGATCCGATGGAAAAAGAATTTGGGCATTCCTTGCAAACCGCCTTGGCAAGCATGCCGTGGAATGGCGCGACCGTGCACCTGATTGACACGCCCGGATTCCCGGATTTCGCCGGTCAGGCCATCGCCGCACTGGCGGGGGTTGACACAGCGCTGATCGTCATCAATGCACAAACCGGGATCGAACTTGCCACCGAACGGATGTTTGCTTTGGCTGGTGAACGCGGTGTCTGCCGCATGATTGTGATCAACAAAATCGACGCGGACAATGTGGATTTGCCAGCCTTGGTGGGAACCGTTCGCGAGCGTTTTGGTAAGCAATGTTTGCTGTTGGACCTGCCTGCCCATCACGGACAGGATGTGGTTGAGTTGCTCGGCCATGCCGATGGCGACAGTGACTTTGCTTCCGTGGCTGCAGCGCACCGTGCACTAATTGATCAAATTGTTGAAGAAGACGACAGTTTGATGGCGCGTTATTTGGAAGACGGTGTGGACCCCAGCCCGCAGGAACTGCATGCCCCGTTTGAGGCCGCCCTGCGTGCCGGGCATCTGATCCCGATTATGTTTGTATCGGCCAAGACCGGGGCTGGAGTCCCCCAGCTACTGGATGCATTGGCCAGTCTGGCACCCAATCCGGCCGAGGGCAACCCACCTCCCTTTTACAGGGGCGAGCCTGGCGCTCAACCCCAGGCCTTCGAGGCCCAGCCCGACGATGCATTGCATGTGCTGGCCCACGTTTTCAAAGTGGTGATGGATCCGTTCATTGGCAAGATGGGGGTCTTTCGGGTGCATCAGGGTACCGTGCGCAAAGATGCTCAGCTATTTGTAGGCTCCGGAAAGCGCGCCTTTAAAGTGGCGCACTTGTACCGGCTTCAAGGCAAGGACTATGTGGAAGTGGCCAGCCTGGTGCCGGGTGATATCGGCGCCGTAGCCAAGGTTGAAGACATCGAGTTTGATTGTGTTCTGCATGACTCACACGACGAAGACAACATTCACCTCAAGCCACTGCAATTTCCGTTGCCAATGCAGGGTTTGGCGGTGCAAACCAAGAGGAAGAGTGACGAGCACCGGTTGTTCGAGATTTTGCACAAACTGGAGTTGGAGGACCCCTGCTTCAAGGTAGAGCGCCATCCAAGCACCAATGAAACTGTGATCCGCGGGCTGGGCGAAATGCATTTACGCACCAAACTCGCCCGCATGCAGCAGCAATTCAAGATGGAACTCGATACCAGTCCGCCGCGCATTGCTTACCGCGAAACCATCACCCAGGGCGCAGAGGGACACTGCCGGCACAAGAAGCAAAGCGGTGGAGCCGGGCAATTTGGCGAGGTCATGCTGCGCATTGAACCACTGGAGCGCGGTGCCGGTTTTGAGTTTGTCGACGTGGTCAAAGGCGGTGCTATTCCCGGTGTTTTCATGGCTGCGGTTGAAAAAGGCGTGCGACAGGCCTTGGCTGACGGTGTCGTCTCCGGCTACCCGGTGCATGATCTGCGCGTCACCGTGTACGACGGCAAAACCCACGCAGTAGATGGAAAGGACATCGCTTTCACGCTGGCAGGGCGCAAGGCCACCATCGAGGCCGTGCGCAAGGCCACGCCCATCGTGCTGGAGCCCATGGTCAATATTGAAGTGTTGGCACCCGAAGAGGCCATTGGCGACTTGACCGGAGACCTTTCCAGCAAGCGTGGACATGTCACCGGCACTCAGCCCCGTGCAGCGGCGACAGCAGCGATCAGTGGCCAAATACCGCTGGCCGAACTGGACGACTACCAGGGACGCCTGAAGTCGTTGACCGCAGGAAAAGGCACCTACAGCATTGCTTTTTCTCACTATGCGCAGGTGCCTGCACAAACCCAGGCACAGCTGATGGCATCGCATAAAGCGGTTAACCTGGATGATGAATAAGCTGGTGCTCGTGGGTTAGTGGTTACGAAGGGCGCTTAAGATGCTCTTGAATTGAGAGCGTTCCGGCCAATATTGGCGGTCTGAAGCGGCCGGACGCGGTATTAATCCGCGGTTGGCTGTGCGAGAATCGCGCCAATATGAAACCGCAATACAGGGTCAGATCGGTTGCCGTAGGAGCGGCGATGTTATGCACTGCCGTAAGCTGTGCTGGACTGACTCTGGGCCGTACACAAGATGTTCCCTGGGTCGGTAAACCCCTTGATATATTGGTCAAGGTTCAATTCGATCCAGACGAAGACGCCCAATCGGTTTGCCTTGAAGCCGACGTCTCCTATGGTGAAACACCGGTTGATCCAGGACGCGTATCAGTACAACTGGTGTCAGCACCGGACGGTGCTGACGTTTGGCGCAACGTGCGCGTGCGCTCGTCTAGTCCTGTGGACGAACCCATCGTGACCGTGAATTTGCGCGCAGGCTGTCTGCAAAAATCGGCCCGTCGATATACCCTTTTTGCGGATTTTGCTGCCACTGTGGTCGAACCCATCGCGGCAGTAGTGCCGTCAGCAGGCCGAGCCCGTTCGGTCACGGCTGATCGACCGGCGGCGGCTCCTGCTCAGGTGGCAGTTGCCGCAGGGCTCGAGCCTGCGGTGCGCGGGCCACGATTAACGGGCACTGAAAATCTGCAACAGAGCAGGCCGAAGATTGACTCGGCTGCAGCGCCGTCATCCCCACGGTCATCACCTCCAGCGGCAAATCCAACGTCACCTCCGGCGCCATTTGTGACGCAGACCAGCAAACCCGCCAAATCACCAGGCAAGTCACGCTTGACGCTGGATCCGGTTGATCTGTTGACTGATTACGCGCCGGTATTGCGGGCTACCACGGAATTGTTGACCCAGCCGCAGGAAGAGGGGCCTGCGCGACAACAGGCGCTTGCGTGGTGGCGCGCCCTCAATGCCGGTGCGCAGGAACAATCGAGGGACAAAACGGGCACGGAAAGTCTTGAGAATGAGATCAAGTCATTGCAGGCACTGACCAGCACAAACCAGAAGGCAATTTCGGAACTGACGGGCAAGTTGGAGCAAACCGAGTCAGAGCGTTACGCCAATGGTTTGGTATACGGCCTGTCGGCCCTGTTAGTTGTCAGTTTGGCAGCTTTGTCGTGGGCGTGGCGTCGCCTGCGCACCGTGCGCGAGTCAGAGTGGTTGCACGACCTGGACGCCGTAAACAGCCTGGTTCCTGACGCTCAGGAGGACGATAATTTGGCGACTGCCGCAGTTACTGCGATGGCTTTCGACCAAGCTGCGGTCGAGCTGGACATCCAGAGCGTGAACTCGGTGCCAGAACTTGCGCCGGCGTCATTGACCGAGGTGGATTTTGATTTTGATCTGATGGATTCTCCGTTGAACGAGAAGATGCATCAATTGGATGAAACGGCAGCTCCCGCTCTGGCGCCGGCCGAGCGACCGGCTGCTGTGCCAGCGCGCCCCGACCCTGCGGCAGGATCTGCACCGGGCTTGCGGGCGATTGATACCGAGGAGCTGATGGATGTGCGCCATCAGGCAGAGTTCTTTATTTCGATTGGGCAGCACGAAAAGGCGATTGAGGTGCTGACCCGACGCGTCGCGCAGTGCGGCGAAGCTAGTCCGCTGGTCTGCTTGGACCTCTTGAAGATTTTTCATGCATTGGGGCGGGAGGCTGAATTTGAATTTATGCGGACCGAGTTCAATTTGTGGTTCGCCGGTCGGGTCCCGGAGTTCGCTGGTTTTGGTGTTTCAGGACGCGCTCTGGATCAATATCCGCAGGTGATGGAGCGCATTGTTGCGCTGTGGCCCAGCGTTGAGGTGCTGGACTACATCGAAGGCTGCATCTATCAAAATTCGGGCGAGGGCGACGGCGTGGTTTTTGACCTTCAAGCCTACTTGGACTTGCTGTTTTTGCACGGAGTAGCCAAGCGGATTGTTCGCCAGATCAGCTCGGACGATGATGGCAATGTTTCGGAGCTGTTGCGCATTCCGGCCGGCACATTGCGCGCGCAAGCGGGTGGCATGGCCCACATGACCGATATGTCCGCAAATCATGCGGCCCCGCATCGCGTCGGTGCCCAATTCAGAGACGCAAGCTTACGGAGTCAGGACGAATTGCCTGACCCGCAGGCGGACCTTGCCACGCGAGGTGCTCCACTGGGTGCCATGAAATTGCCACCGGCCCTGCTCGCCGGCTTGGACGAGCAACCTCAAACGGGTGATTCGGCCAGTGAACAGGCCAGTCTGACAGATTTTAATTTTTTAAATTTGCGTTGAAATCGCAGCGCCGGAACACTCCATTCGACCTATTTTCATGCCTTTGACCTCTGATATTCGAATCCGCAGCGTGCGCCCGTTGATTTCTCCGGCGATCCTGGAAGATGAACTGTCACTTGGCGCAGACAGCGCGGCCTTCATTCAACAGGCGCGGCGCGAAATTGCGGCGGTGGTCTTGGGTCAGGATGACCGCTTGCTGGCGGTGGTTGGTCCTTGTTCTGTGCATGATCCCGCGTCGGCACTGGAATATGCCCGAAAATTGGCGCCCCTGGCGGCCAG
>CAIQBN010000007.1 GCA_903870065.1 uncultured beta proteobacterium
GAGGGCAAACCGCACGCCAAGCGCGCGGCATTGCTGCATGGTCCTTGATGCCTCGGCAATGTCTTGCATGGCGCTGGTTTCCAGAATCTCAAGCTCCAATTGATGGGGTGCCACCTCAGGGTGTGCACGCAGTGATGCAGCAAGGTGGTTGGCAAATCCTTCCTGCTGCAACTGCAGGGCACCAATATTGACACTGACTGGCAGGGGCAGTCCTACGGATTGCCAGGCCTCCATTTGCCCGAGCGCCGTGTCCAGCACCCATTCGCCGATGGCAACGCTGACCAGATGCTCCTCCACAAATGGCAAAAACTCGGACGGTGCCAACAGCCCGCGCTCGGGGTGCTGCCAGCGAATAAGTGCCTCTGCACCGACCACAATGCCCCGTCGAATATCCACCTTGGGCTGGTAATAAAGCACAAATTCGTTTCGATCCAGCGCCCGACGGACCCGTTCCACACTGTCGCGCCGGGTCTTGACCGCGGCCTCATGTTGCACATCAAACAAATGGTAGCGGTTCTTGCCGGCCTGCTTGGCGACGTACATGGCTTGATCGGCATGGCGCATCAGCAGGTCGGCGTCAGAACCGTCCTGCGGGTAAATGGTGACGCCCATGCTGGCCGACACCTGCAACAGGGAATCTCCTACCTCCACCGCAGCGGAGGCGGCCAGAAGCAAGCGCTCGAGTACCGGATCACAATCAAGCGCGTCGTCGAGGTCCACCAAAATGGCCACAAACTCGTCGCCGCCCATGCGGGACAGGGTGTCGCCCTCACGCAAAGCGGATTTCATGCGCTGAGACAGCGCGATCAGCAGCGAGTCGCCAATCGCATGGCCGTGGTTGTCGTTGACCGACTTGAAGCCGTCCAGATCCAAAAACACCACAGCCAGTGAATTACGGCGCCGCTCGCATTGGCGAATCGCCTGGTGCAGCCGGTCGGCAAGCAGAACCCGGTTGGGCAAATGGGTTAACGCGTCGTAATGGGCCATGCGTTCGAGTTGCTGCTGGTGCTCCTTCATGGGCGTGATGTCGCTGAACAATGCGACGTAATTGCGGGTCTGGCCCTGTGCGTCACGCACCGCGCTGACCGTCTGCATTTCCGCATACACCTCACCACTCTTGCGTCGGTTCCAGACTTCGCCCGACCATTGACCACTTTGCTGCAACGCACGCCACATGGCAGCGTAGTATTCGGACGGCTGCCGCCCTGAGTTAAGAATGCGCGGATTTTGGCCCACGGCCTCCGCGCGGCTGTAGCCGGTAATGCGTGTGAAGGTTTCATTCACATCAACAATGGTGCCTTGGGCGTCGGTGATCATGATGCCCTCACGCGCATGGGTGAATACGCTGGCTGCAAGTTGCAGCTTGTGCTCGGCCAGTTTGCGCTCAGTGATGTCAGAAATAAAACCATGCCACAGCGTACTGCCATCGGCCAGCTTTTCGGGGCGGGCATGACCGCGCAAAAACCGAAGCCCACGCTGTGGCAAATTGGCACGGTATTCATGCTCCCAGGACTGCAATTCCTGGGCGGCGCTGGTTATTGACCCGGTCAGCGCAGCATAGTCATTGGGATGAACATTGGCAAACAGGGGTGCCGCGTCCTCACGCACTTGCTCGGGAGCAACCCCGCCGACTTCGATCAAACCCTGGCTTGCGTAGGGAAATCGGGAGTGCCCGTCCGCAAACTGCTGAAACTGAAAAAACGCTCCAGGAACATGCTTGGACAGTTTTTCCAGTAAATCGTGGCTGGCCTGCAACTGCACCCGGCTTTCCGCCTGGGCTTGCAGCGCCGCATTCTGGCGGGCCGCATTGCGCAGCAGTTGCCACACCACCAGCGCCAGCAGCAGACTGACCATGAGGCCGGACAGGACGGCACGGATCTGCTGGCTACGCACCGGCGCCAATGTTTCCTCAATGCTGGGGCCGATGATGACCGTCAGCCCATATTGCGGCAAGCGGCTATAGCTCGACAAGCGCTCAACCCCGTCCGCTTGCGCCGCCCGCCTGAAATTGCCCTGCAGTGGCGCGCCCGGATCAGCATAGGGTGTTGGATTAATCACGGTGCCGACGTATTTGTCCTGCTCGCTAGACCTTGCCATGATCTCACCGCTGTCGCGAACCATGCGTGCCGCGCCGTCCATGCCAAATCCGGTCTGGTGGTAAAACCTGACAAAGTGGTTGGGATCGAGCGACACCACAATAACGCCCGCAAACTGACCTTGCTGAAACATGGGCCGGGTCAGTTGAATAGTCCACTTGCCAGAAACACGCCCCTTGACCGGACGACTGATAAACAACTGGTCCTGCAACTGTGCCTGGTGCACAGTGAAGTGCTCGCGATCACCCAAAAAAGTGGGCTCTTTGGGCATGCCCAGGTTGCTGTAGACCAAATAGCCCTTGGTATCAATGACGGCAACTTGCACAATTGCGTCGGCCAGCGCATTCTTATGCAGTAGAAATCCATCGCCCATTTCGGAAGGGCGGCTAAGCCAGGTTTGCCGCAACACGATGAGGGCATGATCAACATAGAGGAAAGTCGACTCTGCCTGGCTGGCAAAGGTAGACGCCCAGGCGGCGCTCTCGCGGCGAGCATGCTCCAGCGCCAACTCCTCGGTGCGGCTTGTGTCCCACGCAACTGCAGACCACAGCAGCCCCAATGCGGCGACCAACCATAGAGTCACTTGTTGGCGAAATGAGTTGACAGGCATGGCAGTCATATTACCAAGAGCCTGCGGGCAAGCTCGGGGTTTCAGATGGGAAGGACCGGGGATTATTCAATCAAAAACGCTATTATTTATATAGCAAACAATGCTTATTCCGAGAGGGCTAGGGCATGATTTTTTATAAATTTTCGTAGGCTCAGTCGGTTCAAATCTTGGAAAAAATCTTGGCTTCCTCGAAAAGCGGACTCAAGTCGCCGAGCATGACAAGCACCGCATCCAGGTCGCCACCAAGTCGTTTGGCCACAGACGGCGGAAAATCTTCAACCAGCAAGTTACCCGCAAAACCGAAGTTGAGCTTCTTGCTGATCTGATTGGCGGCAAACACACAGGCCACCATATCGGAATCAGCCAACTCGGGTCCATATTGGTGGCGTATTGTCTCGACCAGTTGGGGCGCAAAACGCCATTTCTCCACCAGCATGGCGCCAACCACGGCATGGTCCACGCCGATCACATCACGCAATGCCAGATGCAGCGATTTGCCTTGCTGACCCATCTCAAGGGCAGTGCGAAACTCCCGGGGCATGAACTGCGCCAGCACCACCTTGCCAAAGTCATGGAGCAGCCCGGCAATGAAACAATCCATCGGATCGGCGTCACCGGCCTTGATGGCTACTTGCTTGGCAATTGCTGCCGTGGAAAGCGAATGCAGCAAATACTGTTGTCCGTCAAACCCTGCCTCGTTGGTCTTGGGAAGCATGCCAATAGCGGCGATGCTCAAAGCCAGGTTTTTGATGGTGTTGAAGCCCAAATAAACCACCGCATGCCCGACCGATGTGATTTGCTTGGGCAAACTGTAATAGGCGGAATTGACCACTTTGAGGATTTTGACGGTCAGGACCGGGTCCTTGTCGATGACCTCGACCAAATCCTTGGGTGTGCTGTTGACGTCCCGGGTGAGCTCCAGCACCCGCTGCACGCTTTTGGGAAATGCCGGCATGCCGTCCACGGCGGCAGCCAGCTTCTTGGTGAGTTCAGGGCTCATTTGCATGGTGCAATTTCCGGGAATAGAACCTCAGTGTAGCCAAATTGGCTGAAATCACGCACCCGCATCGGATAGAGCTTGCCCCACAAATGGTCACACTCATGCTGTACCACGCGGGCATGAAAGCCCTCAACGGTGCGGTCAATCGGGTCGCCGAACTGATCAAACCCGGTATAACGGATCCGCGACCAGCGCGGCACCATCGCCCGCAACCCGGGGACTGACAGGCAACCTTCCCAGTCGGTCTCCTCAGTCGGTTCGCCGGTCGCATTGGCATCAGCGGCCAGTGGCGTGATGAGCGGATTGACCAGCACCGTTGGCGGCACCAGGGGCCGCCCCGGATAACGCGGATTGGCCTCACGACTACCAAAAACGACCAGCTGCAGATCCACACCAATTTGCGGTGCTGCCAGACCGGCACCGTTGGCACAGGCCATGGTGTCAAGCATGTCGCTGACCAGCAGATGCAGTGCGTCGGAATCGAAGCCCGATTGCGGCACTGGCTGGGCCGTGCGCAGCAAGCGTGGATCGCCCATTTTCAGAATGTCTCGAACTGCCATTTCATGCCTCCCGATGCGTCGTATCAGGGTCGATTGCGACCCCTTGCGGCGACTGTGAATTGTGTTGAGCCAGAGGCATTGAAGCATCGTCGGTCAGCAGGGACTGCAGGCCGGCCTCGTCGATCACCGCCACTCCCAGCGCCAGTGCTTTTTCCAGCTTGCTTCCAGCCTCTGCACCCGCCACCAGGTAGTCGGTCTTTTTACTGACCGAGCCTGCTACTTTGGCACCAGCCGCCTCCAGCAGGTCACGGGCCTGGTCGCGGCTTAGTGTCGGCAAGGTTCCGGTCAGCACAAAAGTCTTGCCCGCCAATGGCCGGGTCGCCTCAGGCGCAAGCGCGTCGCCCTCCTCCCAGACAACTCCACAGGCACGCAACTGCTCCACCACTTCGCGGTTGTGCGGTTGATCAAAAAAGGTGCGGATGCTCAGGGCGACAATCGGACCGACATCGGCCACGGACGTCAGCTGCTCGGTACTTGCCTGCATGATGGCATCCAAATTTCCAAAATGGCGCGCCAGCGCCTTGGCTGTGGCTTCGCCCACATGGCGAATGCCCAGGCCAAACAAAAACCGGGGCAGCGTGGTCTGTTTGGAGGCTTGCAGCGCAGACATCAGGTTGTGGGCGGACTTGTCGGCCATCCGGTCCAGCGCCGCCAGTGCCATTAATCCAAGCCGGTACAGATCAGGCAAAGTCTGAACAATGCCGGCTTCGACCAACTGGTCAACCAGTTTTTCCCCCAGTCCCTCGACCTCGACCGCACGGCGCTGGGCAAAGTGCAGGATGGCCTGTTTGCGTTGCGCACTGCAAAACAAGCCGCCGGTGCACCGGTAGTCCGCTTCGCCCTCCTCACGCACCGCTGCGCTACCGCACACCGGACACATGCGGGGCATCGTGAACACGGTGGCATCCGGCTGCCTCTTGTCCGCTATCACCGACACCACTTCAGGAATCACGTCGCCGGCTCGCCGCACCACCACCGTGTCGCCTACACGCACGTCCTTGCGGCGCGCTTCATCTTCATTATGCAAAGTGGCGTTGGTCACCGTCACGCCGCCGACAAATACCGGCGCGAGTTTGGCCACCGGCGTGAGCTTGCCCGTGCGCCCGACCTGCACGTCGATCCCCAGCACCGTCGTGAGCTCTTCCTGAGCCGGGTATTTGTGGGCAACCGCCCAGCGCGGCTCGCGGGTCACAAAGCCGAGTTGGCGCTGCAATGCAAGGCTGTTGACCTTGTAGACCACACCATCGATATCAAACCCAAGCTGGTCACGCAGACTGCCGATGCGCTGGTGATATGCTATTAATTCAGGAGCACCACATGCAATATCGACGAGGGCTGATACCGGAAAACCCCAAAACTTCAAGGTTTGAAGCATGGCGTAATGGGTGACAAAGGCCGGACCGCCGAGTTCGGGCGGGGTGATTTCGCCCAGGCCATAGGCAAAAAAACTCAACGGGCGCTGGGCTGCAATGGCCGGGTCGAGTTGGCGCACGGCACCGGCGGCCGCGTTACGCGGATTTACAAAGGTCTTCTCACCCTTTTCCCCGGCGGCGATGCGCTGGCGCTGGCGCTCGTTGAGGGCTTCAAAATCATCGCGGCGCATATACACTTCACCACGCACCTCCAGCACCGCAGGCACGGCAGGAAAGTGAGCTGCAGCGCCCGCGCTGGCGGCTTCGATCTGCAAAGGCACTTGGCCAATGGTGCGAATATTCTGAGTCACGTCTTCACCGGTTTCACCGTCGCCACGGGTGGCGGCCTGCACCAGCACCCCATGCTCGTACCGCAGGCTCATGGCCAGACCATCGAATTTCGGTTCGGCGACATATTCCACCGGGGAATCGGATTCGGTCAGCGCGAGTTCCTTGCGAATCCGGTTGTCAAAGTTCAGCGCCCCGCTGGCCTCGGTATCGGTTTCGGTGCGAATACTGAGCATGGGCACGGCATGGCGAACCGCGACAAACTGTTCCAGGGGTTTGCCTCCGACCCGCTGCGTCGGCGAGCCCGGCGCGATCCACCCAGGATGCATCCGTTCGAGCGCCTGCAATTCCTGAAAAAGCCGGTCGTACTCGGCATCGGGCACGGTTGGGGCATCGAGCACATAGTATTGTTGGGCATACCGGTGCAACAACTCGCGCAAGGCTTGCAAGCGCGCCTGATCAGGATGAGGCTGTGCAAACAAGTCCAGACTGTCCATGGGCTTGTCTTTGGCGTTCAGGAAAACAAGCGCCGCGCCAGCGGGGAACCCGCAGCCAGCTCACGGTGCTCCAGTGTGTCATAGAGCGTGCGCAACTCGACCCCGATTCCGTCCATGGTCGGCGCGGAGAGCAATTGCCCATTGTCATCGGTGACGACGCCGTCCATCGATTGCGCAAGCGACGCCGCAACCTCGCGCATGCGCTCAAACGGATTTTCGCTGCGGTTCACCTGGGCGACATCCAGGTGCAGTGTCACCTCGCGGATAGCAGACTGCGCCGGATCTTCAGCCAGTGCGGCCTGCGAATCAAAACTCAACACCAACACCGGTGCCAGCCCCGGGGCACTGGCCGGCAACACCATGCGACCCGGAATGACCCCGGCCACAAAGCCCAGCCGCGCTGAATTTTGCTGGATGTAGCCCGGGCTCCAGGACGCGTTGCGCGCCCGGATGGTGAAGCCGAGCTGCGCGTCATGCGCACTGGCAAACTGGTCGAGTTCACGGGCACGTGCGACCTCCTCCAGCATTTCCGGAAACTCGGGCGTGGCATTGATCGCGTCGGCAAAAGCCTGGGTCTTGACAACAAACTCGGAATATTCAATTTCATTGAGCGCGCCAGAGCGGTTGGCCAACTGCACCCCCGCCTGAAAGCCGCCGTAGCGGTGGCCCGGCACCGGCAACTCCCAGCTCAGTGTGGCGAGGTTATAGCCTTCAATGGAAAACGGCTTGGTGCCTGCGCGGCGCGTAGCCGGCATTGCCGCAATGGCGGCTTCGCCCGACACCTGCGCGTGGGCACTGTCCAATGCAACCGTCGCAATAACGTCGATCAGCGAATCCATGGCCGAACGCCGCGCTGTGGGCGGCAGGTTCATGGACTGCGAGTCGTGTTCGAAATCACCAAACACGGGATCACGCGCCAGTGCATCAACGCTGTCACGAGACGGTTCCGGCTGCGCTTGCCGCGGTGCATTTCGCCTGGCGCTCCATGCGCCGTGGGCCACAACACCCGCCAAAATCACGCCGCCGGCAATCGCCAATCCAATTTGTAAATTGCTCATAATTTGTATCAGGCAAGTTCAGCCAATGTGATGGCGGACTCCATGTCCACCGCCACGATGCGTGATACGCCCTGCTCCTGCATGGTGACACCAATGAGTTGCTCGGCCATTTCCATCGCGATCTTGTTGTGGCTGATGAAGAGAAATTGGGTTTCTTTACTCATGCTGCGAACCAGTTTGGCATAACGCTCAGTATTGGCGTCATCAAGCGGCGCATCCACCTCGTCGAGCAGGCAAAACGGTGCCGGATTGAGCTGGAAGATGGCAAACACCAGCGCAATGGCGGTTAATGCCTTTTCACCACCGGAAAGCAGGTGAATGGTCTGATTCTTCTTACCGGGCGGCTGCGCTATGACTTGCACACCGGAGTCCAGAATTTCATCACCGGTAATGACCAATCGGGCGTTGCCGCCACCAAACAGCTCGGGAAACATGCGACCGAAGTGATGGTTAACCTGCTCAAACGTCCCCGACAACATCTCGCGGGTTTCAGCATCAATCTTGCGGATGGCATCTTCGAGCGTGTTCATTGCCTGCGTCAGGTCCGCGTTTTGGGAGTCCAGAAAGTGCTTGCGCTCACTGGCGGCAGCCAACTCGTCCAGGGCCGCCAAATTGACGGCGCCCAGCGCAACGATCTCGCGATGCAGCCGGTCAATATCGCCTTGCATGCCACCCAGGCGGACATTACCCGCCTGAATTGTGAGTTCAATGGCGTTCAAATCAGCGTTGGCGTCCTGCAGTTGTTGGGCGTATTGCTCAAAGCCCAAGCGGGCGGCTTGTTCTTTGAGCTGAAACTCGGTGATGCGCTGGCGCAAGGGTTCGAGCTCGCGCTCCAGTTGCATGCGGCGCTCGTCGCTGGCACGCAGTTTTGCCGTCAGGTCGTCATATTCACTGCGCCGCGCGCCCAGCGCGCGCTCGCGCTCCATCTTCAGGGCCAAAGCGTTTTGCAGCCCGGCCTGGGCCGCCGCATCGGTCAGCCGGGCCAGTTCATCACGCGCCCGACCCACCTCGGCATGCACCGACGCGGTTTGCTGGTCCGCCGTCTCGATGCTGCGTGCCAGTTCAGCGGTGCGGGCCTGCAAACTGCGCTGTGCGAAAACGGCCTCCTGCGCCTGGCGCTCCAGAGTACGCTGTTGTTCACGGCACTGCGACAGCTTGCGCTGCACCTCGATCACCCGTTCGTCAAGCTGCGCATGGCGCTCCTGGCTGTCGGCAAGCTGCATGTCCAGTGATTCAAATTGCCCCTCGGCTGTTTCCCGGCGCTCCTGCAGCACATCGAGTTGAGCCTGCACTTCATCCAGGTCGGAGTCGATCTGCGCACTGCGCGCACGCGCTTGCTCTGCTAGCTGGTTCAGGCGGAGGGTCTCGACTTGCAGTCCGTGGGCCAGGGTTTGCGCGTCGGCAGCCTGGCGGCGCACACTCACAAGGCGCTGCGAAGCATCGGCATAGGCCGCCTCGGCACGCACCAATGCCGTGCGTGCTTCCTCTGCGATCATGACCTGGGCACGCAACTCCTTCTCAAGGTTTTCAATTTCCTGGGCCCGCGCAAGCAGACCCGCCTGCTCGGAGTCTGGGGCGTAGAAACTGATGCCATGGCAAGTGATCACATGACCCGCCTTGACATAAATGCTTTGACCCGGCTGCAAACTCGAGCGCCGTGCCATTGCCTCCTCGACGCTGGCTGCGGTGTAGCAGCCATGTAACCAGTCGGACAAAATAGCCATCTGGCCCGCATCATGGATGCGCAGCAGATCGGCCAGACGCGGCAGGTCGGCGGATGCAGGCTGCACCGCTGGGGCCAGCGGTGGGCTAAAAAACGCCAGTTTGGCCGGTGGTGCATCGTTAGCAAACGCTTTGACCAATTCCAGCCGGGATACTTCGAGTGCCGACAGTCGCTCACGCAGCGCACCTTCCAGGGCGTTCTCCCAACCTTGCTCAATATGAATGCGTGTCCAAAGGCCCTGCAAATGGTCCAGTCCATGTCGGGCCAGCCAGGGCTGCAACTTGCCATCGGTCTTGACTTTTTCCTGCAGCGCACGCAGCGCTTCGAGTCGGGCTGACAGGTCAGCTTGACGGGCAGACTGGGCATTGACCGTTTGCTGCTGCTCCCTGCGCAACGCATCGCGCTGCGGCAATGCCTCTTGCAAGTCATGCAGGCGCGCTTCCGATACGTCGGCGTCTTCCTGTGCCTGCGCAAGCTGGATTTCCAATTCCTGCAAACGGTCCAGGTCGGGCACCGTCAGGGCGCTACGATCGACCGACAGGCGCTCGCGGCGGGTGGTCACCTGGCGGAACTGCTCTTCAATGCTGCGCTGCTCTGCCGCCAGAACCTGAATTTGTTGCTGAACCTGCATCACACCGGCACGCTGGTCATTGGCTGCAGTCTGTGCCGCAGTCAATGCGTCCTCAAGATCTGGCAATTGTTGCGCTTGTTCCTCAACCTGGGCAGACAGCAGTTCGGTTTGCTCATCGCCCAGCAGCGCCAATTCGGCCAGACGTTCAATTTCAGCCTGCGCGTCGTCTTTGCGAGCAGCCCACTGTGCAACCTGTTCCTGCAAGCTTAGAAGGCGTTGCTCGGCCCGCTGGCGGCCCTCCACCACAAAGCGAATCTCGGCCTCCAGGCGCCCCACATCGGTGCTGGCCTCGTACAACAGTCCCTGCGCCTGATTGACCTGGTCACCGGCGGCGTAGTGGGCCTGGCGAACTGCCTCAAGGTCAGCTTCGATATGCCGCAGGTCAGCCATGCGGCTCTCCAGCGCATTGACCGCACTCAGGCCCTCGGCTTGCACTTTGGACTGGTCGGCGAGTGCTTCGGCGCGCTTCAAAAACCACTGCTGGTGCTGCTTGAGCGTCACCTCGGCTTGCAACGCATTGTATTTTTGCGCTACTTCAGCCTGTTTTTCCAGCTTCTCCAAATTGGCATTGAGTTCGCGCAGGATGTCTTCGACGCGGGTCAGGTTTTCGCGGGTGTCAGAGAGGCGGTTTTCAGTCTCGCGCCGACGTTCCTTGTATTTGGAAACACCAGCGGCCTCCTCCAGAAACAAACGCAATTCTTCAGGCTTGGACTCGATGATGCGGCTGATGGTGCCCTGACCAATGATGGCGTAGGCACGTGGACCCAGGCCGGTGCCCAGAAAAACGTCTTGCACATCACGCCGGCGCACGGGTTGGTTGTTGATGTAGTAGCTTGAGGTGCCGTCCCGGGTCAAAACACGCTTGACCGCAATTTCACCAAACTGGCTCCACTGGCCACCGGCCCGGTGATCTGCGTTGTCAAACACCAGTTCAACACTGGAGCGACTTGCCGGCTTGCGGCTGGTCGTTCCATTAAATATGACATCCTGCATAGACTCGCCACGCAATTCGCTGGCCTTGCTTTCACCCAACACCCAGCGCACTGCATCCATGATGTTGGATTTTCCGCAGCCATTGGGCCCTACTACGCCAACCAATTGGCCAGGCAGTAAAAAATTGGTGGGCTCAGCAAAGGACTTGAACCCGGACAGCTTGATGGAGTTGAGACGCACAGAACGAGGAAACTTGGGCTAAGCAGTTGATTTCATTGGAAATTGTCGCTTTCGCAGACAAACCAAGATCTTGCAATGATACCGTGCAGGCCTACATCGGGGGGTGGCATGTAACGTGAGATGCCACTGCGCACGCGCTCAGTCGCGCAGCGCTGCCTCAATTTTGGCCGCCAGCGCCGCGAGCGACGGTGGCTTGACCATGTAACCGGCCACGCCCAAGGGGAGTGCTTCGTTGACGGTGGCTGCGCTGGAGTCGGCACTCAGAAAAATGACCTTGGTATTGCTCAACTGGTTGTTGGGCAGGGAGCGCAGTTGCCTGACAAATTCGATGCCGCCGACCGGTTTCATATGAATATCTGTCAATATCAGGTCCGGTTTGAGCCGGATGACCTCCTTGAGGGCGCTGGCGCCATCGGCAAAGGCATAGAGATCGAGGATCCCGATACGGCGCAAGGTATTGAGAATAAAAGTGCTCATGACATTCTCATCCTCGACCACTATGACACGTGCTCTTTTGATATCCACTTGAATAACTCCATCCCGTTGTGCGTTGACTTCGAGGGCATCGAATGCCCTGCACTAGCGACCCGTTCAGAACAACCAGTGAAGTCTATATCGAATCAACCGCTGCCGGCGCGCGCACTTGGCGCATACTTCACGCCTGTGTCCGATAAACCTCAACCCATCCCGATTTTCAAAGGCAAGCTACCATGACCCTGTGTCCCATCGCCGTTGTCGCTGGCTGCGCAAAATGCCCAGCCGTAAAAATTTGTCCGCTTAAAGGTGTGCTGGGCGATCAAGTCAAGCCCAACGAACCGACTCCTCCGAGCAGCAATCAAAAAACAAAAAAATAACGTCCAAAGCAGCAGTATCCCAACCTGCGCTGGCGGGATCACGCCAAAAACCGGATGACCTCGCTGCGAAGCAAATCCAGTTTGGGACTCAGCGCGGCATAAGCCTTGTTGACCTCCCCGCTGCCAGCAGTCTTGCTGAGCTGCTCAACTGCGGCCAATGCATCGCACAATCCGGTCTCGCAAAATATGGGCATACAGCCCTTGAGCGAGTGCAGCAATCCATTGGCGGAGTGCACATCACCCTGGGCGAGAAAAGCTTCGATCTGCGGCAGGTCGCGCTCAAGTAGTTCAAGCAGCATGGGCAACATGCTGCGCATGGCTTGTTCATCGCCGATTTGCTCCAGCGCCCGCTGTGGGTCCAAGCAAACCCATGGCTGACCATCGGCGGAAATCATCGACATTGGCGGCTCCTTGAACGGACAAATTAAGTGGCAGCGGGCTCAAAACCACGCAACCGCAGTGTAGCGGTCGCTCAGGGGATAATGCCTGCCCATGAATCCGAATTTGTCGCTCCTGCAGGCCTATCCATTTGAGCGTCTGCGGCAATTATTTGCCACCGTAACCCCCAACCCCGCCTATACGCCCATCAGTCTGGGCATTGGCGAGCCGCGCCACGCAACGCCCGAACTGATCAAGCAAGCCTACTGCGCTGCAATAAACGATCCACAAGGCGGCTTGTCGGTTTATCCGGCCACTGCCGGGGGCGTGGGTTTGCGCCAAGCGATCGGGCGGTGGTTGCAGCGCCGTTATGGGCTTTCGCTGGATACAAGCAGCCAGATCTTGCCCATCAATGGCTCGCGCGAAGCGCTTTTTGCATTCGCGCAGACCGTGGTCAACCCGGCAGCGCGCCTGGCGCCCGATCAGCCAGCCATCGTGGTCTGCCCGAATCCTTTTTATCAGATCTATGAAGGCGCAGCCCTGCTCAGCGGTGCGACGCCCTACTTTGTACCTTCGGACCCGGCGCGCAATTTCGCGCAGGACTGGGCCAGCGTTCCCGACAGCGTGTGGGCTCGCACGCAACTTCTGTTTGTGTGCTCGCCGGGCAATCCCACGGGTGCAATCATGCCGCTGAGCGAATGGAAAAAACTATTTGACCTGAGTGACCGGTTTGGCTTTGTGATTGCGTCCGATGAGTGTTACAGCGAAATCTATTTTCGGGATGAGCCGCCGCTGGGTGGGCTGGAGGCCGCAGCCCAACTTGGACGCACTGACTTTAAAAACCTGTTGATCCTGACCAGCCTGTCCAAGCGCAGCAACGTGCCCGGCATGCGAAGCGGATTTTGCGCTGGCGATGCGGCGCTGGTGAAGCAATTTTTGCTCTACCGCACCTACCACGGCAGCGCCATGAGCACCGTGGTGCAGGCCGCCAGCACCGCAGCCTGGGACGATGAACAGCATGTGTGCGACAACCGCGAACAGTACCGTGCCAAGTTCGCGCGGGTGACCCCCATGCTGGCCAGCGTGCTCGATGTCGCGCTGCCCGACGCGGGTTTTTACCTCTGGGCCAAAGTGAAGGGCAGCGATACTGCGTTCGCACGTGACCTGCTCGCTCTTTACAATGTAACGGTCTTGCCCGGCAGTTACCTGGCACGCGAAGCCCAGGGATTTAATCCCGGCGCCAACCGGATTCGCATGGCCCTGGTGGCCGAGACCGCCGAATGCGTGGAGGCCGCCCAGCGCATTGTCCAGTTTGTGCAATCGCGTGAATGACCCCGGGGAAGCGGCCCGCTGGCCTCACCCCCAACTGAATTTAATAAGGAAGCATCCATGAGCCAACAACTTCAACAAACCATTGACGCAGCTTGGGATAACCGCGCCAACATTTCGGTCCAGTCCTCCAGCGCTGAAGTCCGTGACGCGGTTGAACACGTCATCCACGAACTCGACCGGGGCAATTTGCGCGTGGCCACCCGTGACGGAGTGGGCCAGTGGACAACGCACCAGTGGATCAAGAAGGCCGTGCTTTTGAGTTTTCGCTTGCGCGACAACGAGCGCATCCAGGCAGGCCAACTGGGTTTTTATGACAAGGTGCCAACCAAATTTTCGGACATGTCACTGGCCGAGATTCAGGCCACTGGCGCACGAATTGTTCCACCAGCGGTGGCCCGGCGCGGAAGTTTCATTGGGAAAGGAACCATCCTGATGCCCAGTTTTGTGAACATTGGTGCCTATGTGGACGACGGCACCATGGTTGACACGTGGGCTGCGGTCGGCTCCTGTGCACAAATTGGCAAAAACGTCCATCTGTCTGGTGGCGTCGGCATTGGCGGTGTGCTCGAACCGATGCAGGCCAACCCCACCATCATTGAGGACAACTGCTTCATTGGCGCGCGCTCCGAAGTAGTGGAAGGCGTGATCGTCGAAGAAAACTCTGTCATTTCCATGGGCGTTTACATCGGCCAAAGCACACCTATTTATGACCGTGCCACGGGAGAAGTCAGTTACGGACGCATTCCAAGCGGCTCGGTGGTCATCAGCGGCAGTCTGCCAAAAGACGGTGGCAAGTACAGCCTGTACGCCGTCATCATTGTCAAGCGGGTCGATGCGCAGACGCGGGCAAAGACGTCGCTCAATGATTTGCTGCGCGATTAGTTTTTCAACTGAAGTCCAACCGAGGCTCAACCATGGCTACGAACGCATCCGGAACGATGGAACGAATTCTTCGCCTGATGGGCGAAAAGAAGGCCTCTGACGTTTACCTGTCGGCCAATTCCCCTGCCCTCATCAAGATCAATGGGCAGTGTGTGCCTATTAACAACCAGGCACTCCCTTTTGATGCGCCGCGCAATTTGCTCGCTGAAATCCTGCCGCCCGAAAGAATGGCAGAACTAGAGGCCGAAGGTGAGTTGAACATGGGTTTCCCAATTCCGGGTGTGGGGCGTTTTCGGGTCAGCGCCATGCACCAGCGTGGCAGTGTTGCGGCGGTGTTTCGCTTTATCGCGGTGGACGTTCCTGCGCTTGCAGACCTGTTTTTGCCACCGATTCTGAGCGATCTGATCATGGAGAAGCGCGGCCTGCTGTTGATGGTGGGTGCCACCGGCGCAGGCAAAAGCACCACGCTGGCATCCATGATCGACCACCGCAACGCCACGGTTTCAGGCCACATACTGACCATCGAAGATCCGGTTGAGTTTTTATTTCGGAACAAGAAGTCGGTTATCAACCAGCGTGAGGTGGGCACCGACACCAAATCGCTGCATGTGGCGCTAAAAAATGCCTTGCGGCAAGCGCCTGACGTGATTTTGATCGGCGAAATCCGAGACCGCGAAACCATGTCGGCAGCCATCGCCTACGCACAATCGGGTCACCTGTGCCTGGCGACCATGCATGCCAACAACAGCTACCAGGCGCTCAATCGGATTTTGAGCTTCTACCCGGTCGAAGTGCGCCAGACCATGCTGGGCGATCTGGCCGCCGCCATGAAAGCGATCGTATCGCAGCGCCTGATGCGCAACACGGCCGGATCGCGCGTGCCGGCAGTCGAGGTGCTGCTCAACACCAAGTTGATTGCCGAGTTGATTGAAAAAGGCGACTTCTCAGGTGTGAAGGAAGCTATGGAAAAGTCCATGGCGGAGGGTTCGCAGTCCTTTGAACACGACATTGCCCGCCTGATTGTCGAGGGCGTGGTCGACCGCAAAGAGGGCCTTGCCAACGCCGACTCACCCACCAACCTGATGTGGCGCTTGCAAAACGACTTTACCAAGGCCAGCCAACCCGCTGCCGCCCAGGACGAAAACGAAGAGGCGTCCTTCACAGAAATTACCCTGGACGTCAAACACTGATGAGTGCAACCTTACTTTTGGCCGAGCAGTTGATTGCCTGCCCCTCGGTCACACCGCTGGATGCCGGATGCCAGGAATTGATTGCAAAACGTTTGCAGGCGGTAGGTTTTGAGTGCGAAACATTTGTGAGTGGCCCCGCTGACTTTTCCGTCACAAATTTATGGGCGAAAAGGCCTTCAGCCCTCGTTAATATTAATCAGGATGCTACTGATTCAATAGCAAAAACAGTGCTGGCGAAGACCTTGGTATTTGCCGGCCACACCGATGTAGTCCCAACAGGACCGATCAACCAATGGGACAGCGCACCGTTTTCACCGAGCGTGCGCGACGGCAAGTTGTATGGCCGCGGCAGCAGTGACATGAAGGTTTCATTGGCGGCTTTTGTCGTGGCGATTGAAGAGTTCTTGCTGGCCAATCCCGATCCCCGTTTGAATCTGGCCCTGCTGTTAACCAGCGATGAAGAAGGCCCTGCCAACGACGGCACCGTGGTTGTGTGCAATGCGCTGCAGGCACGGGGCGAGCGGCTGGACTATTGCATCGTGGGCGAACCCACTTCGGTCGACCGGACAGGCGACATGATCAAAAACGGGCGGCGCGGCACGATGAGCGGAAAGCTCACCGTGAAGGGCGTGCAGGGTCACATTGCCTACCCCCATCTGGCCAAGAACCCGATCCATCTAGTGAGCCCGGCACTAGCCGAGTTGGTGACGGTGGAGTGGGACATGGGAAACGCTTTTTTCCCGCCGACCACCTGGCAGGTCAGCAACATCCACGCCGGAACCGGTGCGAGCAACGTTATTCCGGGGTCGGTGGTCATTGATTTCAACTTCCGGTTTTCAACGGAATCCACCCCCGACTCGTTGCAACAGCGGCTCACTCGGGTGCTGGAAAAGTATGAACTGGAGTACGACCTGACCTGGACCATTGGAGGCCTCCCGTTCCTGACCACACCGGGCGCTCTGGTTGAAGCGGTGCAAGCGGCGATCACGGTCGAGACCGGCATTCAAACCCAGCTATCCACTACCGGTGGAACCAGCGACGGGCGCTTCATTGCGAAGGTCTGCCCACAGGTCATTGAATTGGGCCCGCCCAACGCAACGATTCACAAAATCAATGAACATGTCCGCGTGTGCGATATCGAGCCATTGAAGAATATATACCGACGTGTCATCGAGAACATCGAACGGCAGGCGATCACATGACCGTGCTGGAGCTAATCGAATCGGGTGCGCACCAGTTCAGCCAAGCGGGTTTGACGTTTGGCCACGGCACCACCAACGCGTTTGACGAGGCCGCATGGCTGGTGCTGTGGTCACTCGGCCTGCCGCTTGATGCCGCTCTGGATGCGGATGAATCCAAAGGAAAAGAGGCTGTAGCCCCCGCGGACATTGCGCGAGCTGCTACGCTTTTTGAAGCGCGGGTAAACACCCGAAAACCAGCAGCCTATTTGACCCACGAGGCCTGGCTGCAAGGCGTGTCGTTTTATGTCGATGAGCGTGTCATTGTTCCGCGTTCCCTGATTGCCGAAGTATTGGTCGATGGCAGCATCGACTATTGGCTCAGTGAGGCAAGCCGTGCCGTGCTTGACTGCTGCACCGGCAATGGCAGCCTGGCCATATTGGCTGCGCTGACCTATCCGGAGGTTGTAGTAACGGGCTCCGATCTCAGTAGCGACGCTCTGGCGGTTGCGGAAATCAACCGGGAGCGGCATCAATTGCAGGACCGCGTCAGCCTGGTCGAATCCGATGGTCTGTCATCGCCTGCGCTGCACTCCCGCGGGCCGTTTGACCTCATTCTGTGCAATCCACCTTATGTCAATGCCCAAAGTATGGGCGAGTTGCCACCCGAATACCGGTCAGAACCTGCACTTGCGCTGGATGGAAATCGCGCAGGGGGAACAGACGGCATGGACTTTATTCGGGCACTTCTGAAAGATGCGTCTGCCCAGATGGCGCCAGGTGCCATTCTGGTGTTGGAGGTGGGCCATGAGCGCCACCACTTTGAAGCGGCCTTCTTCCGACTGGAGGTAGTCTGGCTCGAAACCAGCGCTGGCGGTGACCAAGTGCTGGTTGTCACGCGGGACGCACTAATGCAATGGGAACAGGGCTGAATGATTACTCTTAAAAACGTGACTTTGCGCCGCGGCGCTAAAGTTTTGCTCGATAACACATCGGTCACACTCAACCCGGGCGAAAAGGTGGGCCTGGTGGGGCGTAACGGCGCAGGCAAGTCCTCGTTGTTTGCGCTTTTCAACGGCAACTTGCACGAAGATGGTGGTGAGTACTACATCCCCGCCCAATGGCGTATGGGTCAAGTCGCGCAGGATATGCCAGAGACCGACCAAAGCGCCACCGATTTTGTGGTTGAGGGCGATACCGTGCTGCTGGCGGCTCGGGAAGAAGTCGCGGCGTCGGAGGCGACTGACGACTATGACCGCATGGCCCACGCCTACATGAGCCTGCATGATGCAGGTGAACACGATGCGCCGTCGCGCGCGCAGGCGCTGATCCTGGGCCTGGGTTTCAAGACCAGCGAATTGACCAACCCGGTGAACAGCTTTTCGGGTGGCTGGCGCATGCGCTTACAACTGGCACGCGCGCTGATGTGTCCATCCGACCTGCTGCTGCTGGATGAGCCAACCAACCACCTGGACCTGGATGCGCTGGTCTGGCTTGAAGCCTGGCTGAAGAAATACGAAGGCACCATGGTCGTTATTAGCCATGACCGCGAGTTTCTGGATGCCGTAACCGGCGTGACATTACACATCGACGCCGGCAAACTGGTGCGTTACGGTGGCAATTACAGCAAGTTTGAAGACATGCGTTCCGAGCAAATGGAACTGCAACAAAACGCCTTTGCCAAGCAGCAAGACAAGATTGCGCATTTGCAGAAGTTCATTGCCCGCTTCAAGGCCAAGGCCAGCAAGGCAAAACAAGCGCAAAGCCGGGTCAAGGCACTGGACCGTATGGAAAAGATTGCGCCCCTGCTGAGTGAGGCGGACTTCACCTTTGAATTCAAAGAGCCCGCCAACTTGCCCAACCCCATGCTCTCGATGAGCGGGGTGAGTTTTGGCTACCCCCCACCTGAGGACGCACCCGAGGGCACGCCCCACACCGTCATTGTGCGCAACGTTAGTAAATCGGTGCTGGCGGGGCAGCGCATCGGCATCCTGGGTGCCAACGGCCAGGGCAAGTCCACCCTGGTCAAGACCGTCGCACGTGACTTAAAAGCCATTGGCGGCGAGATTACCGAGGGAAAGTGCTTGAACATCGGCTACTTTGCCCAACAGGAGTTGGACGTGCTCCGTCCGGCTGACACCCCGCTGGAACACATGATCCGGTTAGTGAAAGACCTCACCGCTGCCGGAAAAATCGCTGGTCAGGCCACCCGCGAGCAAGATCTGCGCAGCTTTTTGGGCACCTTCAACTTCAGTGGCGATATGGTCAAACAAGCGGTGGGCAGCATGAGCGGCGGTGAAAAGGCCAGACTGGTGTTGTGCATGATTGTGTGGCAGCGCCCCAATTTGCTGCTGCTGGATGAACCTACCAACCACCTTGATCTGGCCACGCGCGAAGCACTGTCGATGGCGCTCAATGAGTTCGAGGGCACGGTAATGCTGGTCAGCCACGACCGGGCGCTGCTGCGCGCCGTCTGCGACGAATTCTGGATGGTGTCGCGCGGCGGAGTGGAGCCATTTGATGGCGACCTTGATGACTATCAGCGCTATTTGCTCGATGAAGCCAAGCGTCAGCGCGAGGACGCCCGCGAGGCCGCCAAGGCGCCAGTCAAGCCTGCCCTTGCGAGCCCGGTTGCCAAAGCAAAGGGAAAAGGAGATACGTCCCCAAAGACCCGCAAGGAACTGCAGGATCTGGAGACACGCATGGCAGACCTCAACAGCCAAGGCGCGGCGCTCGAGGGACGGATTTCCACCAATCCGCACCCGTCGGAAATAGCTGAGATTGGCAAAAACCTAAAAGTGATCAATGATGAGTTGGCGCAACTGGAAGACCGATGGCTGGAATTGTCGAGTCGACTGGAAACTGCCTGAAGAAATACGAAAGGACATTGAATATGGCACACCGATCATGGCAAACCTGTACCCAGACCGCCACAACGGTGGTTGGTTTGTTGATCAGTCACAGTCTGCTAGCGCAGCCAGTGTCTGAAGATTTCAGTGCCAACCCGACAGCAGCAGGCAGCTCCGAACCAAGCGTCCATCCCAGGTATGTTGTTGACGCACGCCAACCCAAATGGCCCGATGGGGTCATCAACTATTACTACAACCCGGTCAATCAGCCTGCCCAGATTAGCACGGATCAAATGCTCAATTTGATTCAGACTGCGGGGCGCAAATGGGAAAACGTTTGCAATGTGCGCTTCAACTATTTGGGCACGCAGACCGCCGAGCCCGATGTCAATGCCACATTTGGAACCATTGACCGGATCAACGTGATCGGGTGGCAAGCCCTGACGGGCAACAAATCAGGATTTGACGGTTATGTGGCGTGGTGGTACGACGGCGTTGGACCCAACCTGGTCGATGCAGATATGGTGATCAACTCGGATGCTGGCGAGCGGTTGGCGGGCGATCAAAAAGGACTAGGCGCCCTCATTACCCATGAAATGGGACACATGCTTGCAATCAAGCACTCCGATGAACAAACCTCGGTGATGTTTGCCACGCCCTACAACACCTATGCCTTTCAAAACACCTTGCGCGGTGACGACGCTGCTGCGTGCGCGAGTCTGTATGGATACAGCAGTCTGTCGAGTGCCAACCGCGTTTTCAATTGGGCGGAACAGACATTTCCGCAGTTTTTTGCACCAACCGGCATCAACTCATTGGATCTAGGTGGTTACCACTACCGGTATTTCCCCGCTACCAACAGTTATCTGGCGGCAAAGGACAACGCCTTGATCTACTTACCAGTCGGCGGGTCTTTAACCCCGTTGGGAGAGGTCGAGCAGTACCTCGCTCCAGCTATTGCGGCGGGTTTTTAGGAACACTGTCTTACTTGGCCGCTGCACTATCTTTGTGCACGGTGGCGTAAGCCGGGTTGGTTTGCCTGGCCAAGTCGGCGCCACTGGGCCTGAATTGTCACCCTCACCGGCTATAATGGGAGGCTATCCAGAACACAGCCGTCCCAAGCGCAGTTCGAGCACTCTTCCCAACCAATACTAGCCGCCAAGAATGGTTCTTGAGCACGCTTGGGCGTACCCGCAACCCACTCGGAGAACCCAGTGCTTTTGTCTCTTAAGGGAACCACCCCCCCCGCCATTCTGGCGCTCGCAGACGGCACGGTCTATATCGGCAATTCTATTGGGGCCCCAGGCTCCACAGTCGGCGAGGTCGTGTTCAACACGTCCATGACCGGCTACCAGGAGATCCTGACCGATCCCAGCTATTGCCAGCAGATCGTGACCCTGACCTATCCCCACATTGGCAACTACGGCACCAACCCGGAAGACGTTGAATCCGACAGGGTTCATGCAGCGGGCCTGATTATCCGTGACCTGCCAATTGTGGCATCCAACTTTCGCAACACGGCATCCTTGAGTGAGTACCTGGCGAAGGCCGGCACGGTGGCCATTGCCAATGTCGATACCCGTCAACTGACGCGACAGTTGCGCACCCAGGGGGCGCAAAACGGTTGTATTCTGGCGCTCGGCAATGGCGAAACCATTTCGACTGCTTTGGTGGAACGAGCCATCGCAGCCGCGAAAGCCGCGCCCGCGATGTCGGGCTTGGATTTGGCCAAGGTGGTGTCGTCCACCCAAACCGCCGAGTGGACCGAGTCGGAATGGACTTTAGGCATGGGTTATGGGCAGCAATCCAAGCCGCGTTTTCATGTCGTGGCCTATGACTTTGGTGTCAAAAGGAACATTCTGCGGATGTTGGCACAGCGGGGCTGTCGGGTCACCGTTGTACCGGCCCAGACGCCTGCTGCGGAGGTGTTGCGACATAACCCGAACGGTATCTTCTTGAGCAACGGACCCGGTGACCCCGAACCTTGCGACTATGCAATTCGGGCCACCACTGAATTGATTGAATCCGGCACCCCTACATTCGGCATCTGCCTGGGGCACCAAATTATGGCCCTGGCATCCGGCGCCAAGACTTTCAAGATGAAGTTTGGCCACCACGGCGCCAACCACCCGGTCAAAGATCTGGACAGCGGCCGGGTCAGCATAACGAGCCAAAACCATGGGTTCGCAGTCGACGGGCAAACGCTTCCCGCCAATTTGCGCGCCACCCATATCAGCCTGTTTGACAATACGCTGCAAGGGCTGGCGCGAACCGACAAACCGGCATTTTGCTTCCAGGGCCATCCGGAAGCGTCGCCAGGTCCACACGACATCAGCTATTTGTTTGACCGGTTTATTCACTTGATGGAGCCGGGCGCATGACGTTTTATGGCGTCACAGATTTGTGGACTTATGTGATTGGCGCTATTGGAATCATTTTGCTGCCTGGACCTAATTCACTGTTCGTCTTGTCGGTGGCGACTGCGCGCGGTGTTAAGGCCGGTTACCAAAGTGCCTGCGGGGTTTTTGTCGGTGATACGGTGTTACTCGTCCTGACCGCGCTTGGCGCAGCGGGCTTGCTGCGCAGCAATCCTGCACTATTCATGGTGGTGAAATACGCCGGTGCCGCCTATCTGTCATGGTTAGGTTTGACCCTGGTCCGGTCGTCAATTAAGAAGTGGCGCGGCACGGATGAGCCGGTGCAGCAGGCCGCAGAGACGCCGGTCAACCTGGCGCACCCATTTAAGCGCGCACTGGTCATCAGCTTGCTCAACCCGAAGGCGATCCTGTTCCTGCTGTCATTTTTTGTGCAGTTCATTGATCCGAGTTATGCGACACCCGCGATTCCCTTTTTGATACTGAGCGCCATCGTCATGGCGTTCAGTGCGCTGTATTTGTCTGCGCTCATTTTTGCGGGTGCGCGCCTTGCGCAGACGTTTCGTGAACGCCGCCGCGTCACAAGCAGCCTCTCCAGCGCAGTAGGAGGTTTGTTTTTGTGGTTTGGCGCCAAATTGGCGACTGCAAGCCTGAATTGACTGAAAAGTAAAGAGCACAATAAATGCCAAAACGTACCGACATCCATAGCATCCTCATCATTGGCGCTGGCCCCATCATCATCGGCCAGGCCTGCGAATTCGACTACTCGGGTGTTCAGGCCTGCAAAGCGCTGCGTGAAGAGGGATACAAAGTCATCCTGATCAACAGCAATCCGGCCACAATCATGACCGACCCGGCCACAGCCGATGTGACCTACATCGAACCGATAACATGGCAGACGGTCGAAAAAATCATTGCCAAAGAACGTCCTGATGCGATCTTGCCGACGATGGGTGGCCAGACAGCGCTGAACTGTGCGCTCGACCTGTGGCACAACGGAGTCCTCAACAAATACACGGGCGCTGCTACGGGCAAACCAGTCGAACTAGTTGGCGCTACGCCTGAAGCAATCGACAAAGCGGAAGACCGCCTCAAATTCAAGGACGCAATGACCAAGATCGGTCTGGGCTCCGCCCGTTCCGGAATTGCGCACAGCATGGCCGAAGCCTGGGAGGTACAAAAGACGGTCGGGTTTCCGACCGTTATTCGCCCGAGTTTCACACTCGGCGGAACTGGCGGTGGCATTGCCTACAACCCGGAAGAATTTGAGGTTATTTGCAAGCGCGGTCTAGAAGCTTCACCCACCAACGAGTTGCTGATCGAGGAGTCGCTGCTGGGCTGGAAAGAGTACGAAATGGAAGTGGTGCGCGACAAGGCGGACAACTGCATCATCGTCTGCTCCATCGAAAATTTGGACCCGATGGGCGTGCACACCGGCGACTCGATCACTGTGGCACCGGCGCAAACACTGACCGACAAGGAATACCAAATTCTACGCAATGCCTCCTTGGCAGTACTGCGGGAGATTGGCGTGGATACTGGTGGATCGAACGTGCAGTTTTCGATCAATCCGCAGGATGGACGGATGATTGTGATCGAGATGAATCCGCGCGTCAGCCGATCTTCTGCATTGGCCTCCAAGGCCACTGGCTTTCCGATTGCCAAAATTGCTGCCAAGCTGGCGGTCGGCTTCACCCTCGATGAACTGCGTAACGACATTACGGGCGGAGCTACACCTGCGTCGTTTGAGCCCAGCATCGATTACGTGGTTACCAAGATCCCGCGCTTTGCCTTCGAGAAATTCCCTGCAGCCGACAGCCGCCTGACGACACAGATGAAGTCGGTCGGCGAAGTTATGGCCATGGGTCGCACCTTTCAGGAGTCCTTCCAAAAGGCACTGCGTGGCCTCGAAGTGGGAGTGGATGGTTTGAATGAAAAAACCCAGGACCGTGAAGTGCTGGAAAAAGAACTGGGTGAGCCCGGGCCCGAGCGCATCTGGTACGTTGGGGACGCATTTGCGCAAGGCTTGAGCGTCGACGAGGTCTTCGCGTTGACCAAGATCGACCGCTGGTTCTTGGTACAAATCGAGCAGATCGTCAAAATCGAGCTCGAAATTGAGCGCCTGCCCCAACCGGCAAGTGGCTCTACGCTCGACAAGATTGACGCCGCCACACTGCGCAACCTCAAGCAAAAGGGCTTTTCCGACCGCCGTCTGGCCCGCCAGTTCAAGACTACCGACAAAGCCGTGCGTGAAAAGCGCCGCGCTCTCGGCGTTCGTCCAGTTTATAAACGGGTGGACACCTGCGCAGCTGAATTCGGCACCAACACCGCCTACTTGTACTCGACCTACGAGTCCGAAGGAGCTGAGTGCGAAGCCGCTCCGACGGCGAACAAGAAGATCATGGTGTTGGGGGGCGGCCCCAATCGCATTGGTCAGGGCATTGAGTTTGATTATTGCTGCGTGCATGCGGCGCTGGCCATGCGCGAAGACGGGTACGAGACCATCATGGTCAACTGCAACCCAGAGACCGTATCGACCGACTACGACACCTCCGATCGCTTGTATTTCGAGCCGCTAACGCTGGAAGATGTGCTTGAAATCGTCGACAAGGAAAAACCGGTTGGCGTGATCGTTCAATACGGTGGCCAGACGCCGTTAAAGCTCGCTCTGGACCTTGAGGCCAATGGCGTCCCCATCATTGGGACTACGCCCGACATGATTGATGCCGCAGAAGACAGGGAGCGGTTTCAAAAACTGCTGCACGAATTGAAACTGCGCCAGCCACCCAACGCGACTGCACGCACCGAAACTGAGGCGTTGGAAAAAGCTGCGGCCCTGGGCTACCCGCTGGTGGTCCGCCCGAGTTACGTGCTGGGCGGTCGCGCCATGGAAATTGTGCACGAACAGCGCGATCTGGAGCGCTATATGCGAGAAGCCGTCAAGGTCAGTCATGACTCGCCAGTGCTGCTGGACCGGTTTCTCAATGATGCCATCGAGTGTGATGTAGATTGCATTCGCGATTCATCCGGCGCCACCTTTATTGGCGGCGTTATGGAGCACATTGAACAGGCTGGCGTTCATAGCGGAGACTCGGCCTGCTCCCTCCCCCCATATAGTTTGCGCGAATCCACTGTGGTCGAAATCAAGCGCCAAACCTCAGCCATGGCTGCTGCGCTGAACGTGGTTGGCTTGATGAATGTGCAATTTGCAATCCAGTCCATCGATGGCAAAGATGTAATCTTTGTCCTTGAGGTTAACCCGCGTGCATCGCGCACAGTGCCGTTTGTGTCAAAAGCCACAGGCATTCAGTTGGCAAAAGTAGCTGCCCGCTGCATGGTCGGGCAATCCTTGGCATCGCAGGGGATTCTCAAGGAAGTTAAACCGCCCTATTTCAGCGTCAAGGAAGCCGTCTTTCCGTTTGTGAAATTTCCCGGTGTCGACACCATCCTTGGCCCCGAAATGAAGTCCACAGGCGAAGTAATGGGTGTCGGCAAGACATTCGGCGAAGCATTTGTGAAGTCGCAATTGGGCGCCGGCGCCAAATTGCCACGCTCGGGTAAGGCGTTTATCTCGGTCAAGCAAAGTGACAAACCGCGAGCGGTCGAGGTGGCACGCAAGCTGGCTGAACTGGGATTTACTTTAGTGGCCACCAAGGGCACGGCTGCCTCGATCAACAACGCCGGCGTTTCGTGCGCGGTTGTTAACAAAGTAACCGAGGGTAGACCGCACATCGTGGACATGATCAAGAATGAGCCTCTGGCAATGGTGATCAACACCGTTGAGGAGCGACGCAACGCAATTGCCGATTCGCGTCAAATTCGTACGTCTGCACTGCTGGCGAGAGTGACAACCTACACAACGATCGCTGGCGCCGAAGCTGCGGTTGAGGGCATGAAGTATCTGGATCGATTGGATGTGATTTCGGTGCAGGAGATGCATGCCCAATTGCAGACCTGATTGATTGCCAAAAGTGTTGGCATAATCCATCCTTGATTTTGAAGGACAGTGTCGCGTGCAAACGCTGCGCTGTCCTTGTTACTTCTACTGCCGGGTTTCGACCTTTGCTTTTTCTTGTACCGACTGTCTCCACTGTTCACACTATGGCTACCCTTCCAATTACCAAACGCGGCGCTGAAATCCTCAAGGCCGAATTGCACAAACTCAAAACGGTCGAGCGCCCCTGGGTTATCAACGCCATCTCGGAGGCCCGTGCTCAGGGAGACCTGAGCGAGAACGCCGAGTATGAAGCAGCGAAGGATCGGCAAGGTTTTATCGAGGGCAGAATACAGGAGGTTGAGGGCAAATTATCCGCAGCCCAGGTCATTGACCCCGCCGAGTTAAATGCGGGCGGCAAAGTTGTCTTTGGTGCCACCGTGGAATTGGAAGAAGACGCCACGGGCGAACGCGTCAAGTACCAGATCGTCGGTGAAGACGAAGCCGATTTGAAGTTTGGACGGGTCAACATTGGATCCCCCATCGCGCGCGCACTGATCGGCAAGGAAGAAGGTGACACCGCGGAAGTGCAGGCTCCGGGCGGTATCAAGACTTATGAGATTGTTACCGTGCAATATATCTGACACCGGGCAAGCGTGATGCGAACCGCAGCGTTGTGGATTTGCGCCGTTTGGTGGGGCAGTCTGACAACGATCGGATTCCTGGTGGTACCCATGCTGTTCGTGCATTTACCGAGCCCAGCTGCGGCCGGTGCCATGGCCGCAAAATTGTTTTCCGCCGAGACCAGCGTTTCCGTTGTGTGCGGGGTCGCACTGATGATGGTATTTAGATCCAATCGGCCGCTAGCCCCCGTTAATGTTGCACAGGCTGCTACGATTTTTGTAGTGAGTGGCGTTTTGTTGGCACTTTTGGCTGAGTTTGGCGTGTCACCACGGATACTCGCTCGCGACAATCTTGTGCTTTGGCACAGGGTGGGCACGGGCATGTTCATTGTGCAATGGCTTTGTGCAGGTGTCGTATTCGGCAAATTGGCCCGCAATTGACAAAACTCTAGCGTCCAAATAAAACCTGGCGTATATTTGACTCAGGCGATTGCCTCACGCATTGCGTGCCCTGTACTCAGGGACTAACCCGGACCTGTGCGCCGGGTTTTTCTTATTTGGATATGCCATGGAACGACAACTGAGAGTGGGCATTACTGGAGCCGGCGGTAACCTCGGGATGACCCTGGTCAATGGTTTGCGGTCTAGATTCGATTTAAAACTCTTTGATATCAAGAACATCGCCAGTTGGAAGTCCCAACTGGAGTGCATCACTCTCGATTTGGCTGCCCCCGATCAACTCAAAGATGCGTTCGTCGGATTGGACGCCCTCATTCATCTGGCGGGCAATCCGAGCCCGTCTGCTCGCAAAGCCGATACCCTCAGGAATAACTTTGTGGCCACGAGCCTGGCCTTTGAGCAGGCGAAAAAAGATGGTGTCAAGAAAATTGTTTTTGCAAGTTCAAATTTTTACCATCAAAGGGACATAGCGGCTGCACTGAGCAGCGGCGCAAAGACATTAATTCACTTGGATGACTTTCCGAGTCCCGGTTGCACTTACGGTGAATCAAAGGTCTTTGGCGAGCATCTTGGCTTTCACTACTCTTGCCTTGGAATGGAGTTTGTCGCGCTTCGCATCGGATGGACCGTCCCCGAAGACAGCCCTGTGCACTACAACAGCCCCTATATGAGGGCCATGTTTTGTAGTAAGCGTGACTTGGTTCAGAGCTTCGAGCGTTCCCTGATTTCATCGGCAAAATTTCTGACCGGATTCGCCATTAGTAACAACAACGAAAAGATCTTCGATTTAGCTCAAACCAAATTGGTTCTTGGCTTTGAGCCAATGGACAATTCCGCCTCGTATTTTTAGCCCAATCCAATCTCGGCGGCACACGCACTGACTGTTTTGAGAATGGCGGTTTCACCCTGAACCATGCGGTGATTCGCCAATTGGTGGACGCAGCCACCACCGCCGACCCGCGCGCAAGGCCGCGACGCCAGCACCATCAAAAAAACATGCTAGCCTGAGCGCCAGCAGGTCAGCCACTGGCAATCAAAGCGGGCTGGCAGCTCCCAAGTCGGTAAAGTTGTTGATCTTCACCGACCCGTCGGGGAACCGTGCTATCACATCCAGTTCACCGCCCATGGCCTCGATGTGGCTACGCAGGGTGGACAGGTACATGTCGGTTCGCTTTTCGATCTTGGTAAGCAATGGGATGGACGCTCCCACCTAAGCGGCATCGTAATGTGCCAAAGTGGAGATGCGAATCAACCACTTAAACAGACAGGAGCGTCCGACATGAAGATTACTACAGTAGGCATCGATCTGGCAA
>CAIQBN010000008.1 GCA_903870065.1 uncultured beta proteobacterium
GGGGGAATGCTGTCAAAGGCGACGCTAGCGCACAAGAGCCTGATCACCATGGTTGCCATGCTGGCCTATTTCAGTCTGGCATCGCTGGTCATTGCGTATGAGCGCTGGGAACTGATTAACTCGGTTCGGTTGCTCACCGAAATTCACGAGGAAGATGAGCGACAAATTGCACTCAACATCCTGCTGGCCCGTGCCATTCTCACGGTCAACAGTAACAACTACTCCCCTGTCGATGGCGTATCAGCCAAAGTCTTGGCGCTTGAAATTGAGGAGTTGCTCAGAGGGTTGCGCAAACTGCAACTGCAGTACGCAACCGCATCCGACGATATCGCGTTGCTAAGTGAGAGCTTGACCCAACTGACGTCCGAGCCCAACCGGGCGGTTGTTGCCGAAATACGCAGTATTTTTCACCGCCTTGTTATTGATTTGGATGGGGTAACCAGCGATATCAGGGACCGCAAAAAACACTTGCTGGGTGCCTATGAGCGAACGCATGAGCGCCTGGCCATCGAGTGGACTTTTTTCTTTGTGCTCGGGCTCGGTATGCTGAGTGCGACCATGGTTTTCTTCTTGCGTAAGTTGGCCCATGACATCAAGGTCGTGCAGGAGCGCGCAACGGCAATCACCCGCGGCTACCGAGGCAAACCGCTATCGATTATTCGGCGCGATGAGTTGGGCGACCTGATTGCCGCTGTCAATCAAATGCAGAATGAATTGCGCAAGCATGAAACCGAAATTGAAATCGGCCGCCAACAACGTTTTCACAAGGAAAAGATGGCAGCTATTGGGTCCTTGGCAGCAACGATTGCCCATGAAATCAATAATCCACTCTCGGCGATCGTCGGCATTGCACAGTCGATGGCAGACGCTGAAAAACTGAACCATCCCACAGGCACCGACACGCCATCGCCTTTTGCTGCGGTGATGGAGCAGGCACGCCGGGTGATGCAAATTACCCGGCAACTCGGAGAGTTTTCGGTCCCTCAGTCCCATGAGCCAGAGTTAATCGACATCAATGGCCTGGTCCGCAGCACCTGCCACTTTCTCGGCTACGACGGTCGTTTTCGCAGTATTGCGATGGTCCAGCGGCTGGATCCGAATCTTCCGGCAGCGTTTGCCGTTGCCGACCACGTCGTGCAGGTGCTGATGAATTTGCTTATCAACGCGGCTGATGCATTGGAGGTTACCCGTGAACAACCGGGTCAGGTCGTGATCGCAACTTCGCTGCACAATGGCGCAGTCAAACTGAGCGTGCAAGACAATGGCTGTGGAATTAGCCCAGAAAACATAGACAAGGTATTTGATGAACACTTCACTACCAAACCGCCGGGCAGAGGATCCGGATTGGGGCTGGCATTGTGCCGTGCACTAATTACCGGTTCGGGTGGAGAAATTACTTTGCAATCAGAACTGGATGCGGGTACAACCGTGACCATGTCACTGCCGCTTGTGGGAACCACCGGCCAGTCGGTCAGCAACAGGATCACCCATGCACGTCTTGATCATTGACGACGAAGCTGCGTTGCGCCAGATTATGGTCGACACGCTGAACCGTGCCGGATATACCACGGACTCCGCGTCCGGCGTACGCGAGGCCACCGGCAAACTTGCACGCGGCGATGTTGATGTCGCACTGTGTGACATCCGGATGCCCGATGGGGATGGCGTGGAACTGGTTCGCAGTATGCGCGGCAGTGGCATTGACACCCAGTTCATCATGGTGACTGCGTTTGCATCCATGGAGACCGCAGTCAATGCGCTGCGCGCGGGCGCGTCGGACTATATGGTCAAGCCGATCAACAAAGAAGACCTGATGCACCGTCTGGGCAATATCAGCGCCTTGCGCGGTCTCAAGGCCGAGAACCGTGCGCTGCGGCGTTTGGTCGTGGGTGATCAGGCCATGTTCCGTTTTCAGTCACCCTCCATGGTGGAGATGGATCGGCTTGTAACCCGGGTGGCCGTCACCAATAGTACCGTGCTGGTCACTGGGGAAAGTGGCACAGGTAAAGGCGTGATTGCACGTGCACTCCATGAACAAAGTCTTCGATGCGAAGCCCCGTTTATCCCCGTCAATTGCGGTGCGATACCTGAAAACCTGATCGAGAGTGAGCTCTTCGGGCACACCAAGGGTGCCTTCACCGGCGCTGACCGCGCCCGCAAGGGCTTGTTCACGCAGGCTGATCATGGCACGATCTTTCTAGACGAAATCGGTGAGATGCCACTGCATATGCAGGCCAAGATATTGCACGTGCTGGAGGACAAGGTCTTGCGCCCATTGGGCGGGGATCAGACGCGGGCCATCGACGTACGAATTATTGCCGCGACAAATCGGGATTTGATCGATATGGTCAAGCAAGGCAAGTTCCGGGAAGACCTCTACTTCCGCTTGTCCAAATTTGTCATTCAGGTTCCTCCGCTGCGTGAGCGCCAAGATGACATCCCCAACCTCATTCGGTATGTCATTCAAAAAATTGTCGGCCCGACCAAACCTGACCTCGAAATTGATCCTGTTGCCGAGGAAATGCTGACCGATTACCCCTGGCCTGGGAATGTGCGTGAGCTGGACAATATTCTGAATCGGGCCTGCATCCTGGCTGATGGCGGGCGCATTACAATTTCCGACATTCCAACCGATATTGCAAAGAGCATTTCCAGTCAAGGCGCCGGGGTCAGTGTTCAAGAGTCGGGACACAGCCTGCGCCATCAAATGAATTTGCTTGAATCGCAAGTCATTTTTCGTACGATTGAAGATTGCAAGGGCGACCGCCGCATGGCGGCAACGCGATTGCAGATCGGGCTATCAAGTCTTTATCGCAAATTGGAAGAATTTAATACCCTGGGGTTGATCTCACATCAACCCAAGACAATGTCATCGGAGAACTGAAGTGCCACTTAAATATCGCTCATCCTGGTTTGCAGCTGCTTTACTTCTGGCATTTTTCGGCCTCCCCGCTCAGGTAGTGGCAGGTGCTCCAGAAGACTTTGCCGAAGGCAATCGACACAATTTGCGCGGCGATGTGGTTGCAGCCCTTCCGTTTTACAGACGTGCGGCAGACGCTGGGCACGCAGGCGCACAAGCTGCCATGGGCGACCTCATGCGCCACTCTGATTTTGTTGAAGAGGCAGTAGTCTACTACCGTAAATCGGCCGCGCAAGGCAACGCCGATGGCCAGTTTGGCCTAGCCGCGATGCTGCTGTCCGGCGATGGTGAACCGCAAAACACGCCTGAGGCGCGCAAGTTCTATACGCTTGCTGCCAATCAAGGCCATCTGCAGGCCATTGACGAACTGGCGTTTTCCTATATCACCGGTGGCTTGGGCATTCAAGAGTCTGAAAAGAAAGGGCCTGATGCGTTGAAATGGATTCAACTTGCTGCTGAAAACGGGTATCGCCCCGCGATGGAGACCCTGGCGAAGGCTTACCGTTCGGGTGACTATGGGCTCAGCGTCGATACCAAGAAGGCGGTGGAGTGGTCCGAAAAGGTTCAAAAACTCATCGGCGTGCAGCCTCGTCAAAAACGGGGAAAACGAATTATTTCACTGGAGAAGCAACCATGATGCTCGTGCGTACTTTTTTCTTGTTGCTTGCATGTTGGACCGCAACCGGTGCGGCCTGGAGTGCAGACAATGGACAGCGCAACTACGAGCGCCAGTGCGCGCGCTGTCACGGATTGACTGGGGTGCCAGTAACACCGCAGACACCCAACTTAGCCATGCGAGAGCGAATGAACAAGCCTGACTTGATGCTGCTGCAATATCTCAAAATGCCAACAGCAACACACCCCTCGTTTTTTGGTATTTTGAACGATCAGGAAATTCTTGATGTCATACGCTACCTGCGCGTGATGCGTCCCTGAACAAGGCGGCTTTGCTGCGCCAACTGTTGGACTGTTAAACCTGTTGATCGATTAAAAGGAAATTGTCGTGCCATTACTGCCACGTTTTATTGCCAGTGTATTTCTGGTTTTTGCCGCCACATGTATATCGCTGGGCGCGAGTGCCCAGACCCCAGCGCCCCATGCCAATGTGCCAAATATGGCGCAACACGCAACACCCCAGCGCGAGGGAACTGTCGACCCTGATTTGCAGGCACAGTTCACCCACTTTCGCGTGGGCAACAAGAACGTCAAATCCATATATATGGACGATAAAGTGGTCTGGGTGGGCACCTCTGGTGGGGTCATTCGTTATGACACGCGCAATGAAAGTTACAAACTTTTCGACGTCAAGAGCGGACTGCTGTCCAATGGCATCTTCTACATTGGGCGCGTAAAGGGTCAAATAGCTGTAGGGACCTATGGTGGTGGTTTGTCCTTGCTTAACGAAGCTGACGGGACATGGAAAACCTACAACATTCCCGAGGGCCTGGGCGACGCATTTGTGTACGACGTTGTGACTGCACCCAACGGTGATGTATGGATTGCCACATGGTCTGGCGTAAACCGGGTACGAGGTGGCCAGTTGGACGACCCCAGTAAGTGGGACCTGTTTACGGTGGAAAACACCAACAATGGTTTGCCCAATGACTGGGTCTATGGATTGGCAGTAGGACGCAACGGTGACATTTGGCTTGCCACAGAGGGCGGCATGGCGCGATTCAATAATGGGAAATGGACCAACTGGAATCATGCGCGGGGCATCGGCGCCGGCTATGAGCGGGTCAAAAATAGCATTGAGTTCAAGACTGATCCCGGGAAAGTTTCCAGTCACCATGCAAAGCAGAAGGAAGAGATGGGGCTGGCAGGTATTAGTGACGCCTACAACCCAAACTATGTGATTGCAATGAAAGTCGACCACGACGGTCAGGTGTGGGCTGGCACCTGGGGCGGTGGTTTGTCACGCTTTGATGGCAAACGCTGGATTACCTACACTACCAACGAGGGGCTTCCTGGAAACCACATTTTTGTGTTGCACGTCACGCCTCAGGGTCAACTCTGGATTGGCACCAACAATGGCTTGGTTAAGTGGCAAAGTGGCAAATTCTCGAAACCCCTGACCACTGCCGACGGTCTTTTTGCCAATGGCGTTTTTTCCATGGCGACTAACCGGGATGGCGCCATGTGGCTTGGCAGTTTTGGGGGCGTCGCCTATCTTAGGCGCCCGGCAAAGTGAAGCACGGGCAGTTGCTAGTCATACTGGCGCTTGTCCTGCTCGGTAGTTCGTTTTGGGGGCAGGCAGCCGACCTCAGGCTGCATGTCGGTTTTTTCGGAACCCGTGTTGCGCCGAACGCCAACGAAAGACAGTTTCACAGCGCACCTCCGGCAGAAGAACATTCTGCGCAACGCACCCTGTCTGCCAGCAGCATCTATGATCCCAGCAACCCGGACTTGGGGCGGCTGCAGTCGCACAACGAGGCGGTGCAGACCTTTCCCAAAGACCCAAACGGATTTCCAGACTGGATGCGCGCATTGCGCGAAGGCACCATAGACCCGCGGGCCGGGTTGGAGGACGGCGCCCGCATGAATGTCCTGAATTTGGACGTTATTATGAAAAACACCAAGGAGATGCCGTTTGTGCGCTTCCCGCACACGGCACACACTCAGTGGTTGGAATGCAGTAACTGCCACCCGAAACCGTTTGAGCCACGTGTGGGATCAACAAAACTTGCCATGGCTGATATATTTCGCGGCCAATATTGCGGCATGTGTCACGACCGCGTGGCGTTTGTAACATTTTTTTCATGCGCACGCTGCCATAGTGTTCCCCAAGCGACCAGCGCAGTAGCGAAATAGCTGCCATTTGAATTTACTGCCCCGAGCGACGCCTTTTCTTTTTTCCGATTGCGGGACCGACCGCATCTTGGGCGGCAAAGAAATGCGCCGTGGCGATCCAATCTTCCTCTGAAACGCCACGCGAAGCGCGCTCCATCATCGCAGGCTGCTTGCGACTCCCGTCCTTGTACGCCATGACTTGCTTCAGCAGGTAATTCAGGTTTTGTCCTGCGAGCAGTGGCGCCTCATTGTCAGACTCGCGCCCTGCATCATCGTGGCACTTGTAGCAATGCCGGTTGTAAACTGCCTCACCTTGCGTAACTTTGAGCGCATCTACGTTTTGTGCGGGGCGAACCCCCGACTTTTGACCACTGTAAAAAGCAGCAACACCGGAAACCAGCTCCCTTGGTACTTGTTTGTGCAGGGGTACCGCTGTTTGGCGACGTGCCTCTGAATACGCAAGCATTGCTTCCTCGATTGCTCCGGCCAACTGCCGGTCCAAATGCGGTGTTTCGGACAGTTGACTAATGCCGGTTGGACCGTGACACTGTGCGCAGCCACTTAGGGTGGCATCCAAGGTTTGTCCTTGCGCCGCTGAAACCTCCCATAGCGAACTACAGACCATTGCAAATAATGTCAGTCTGCGCAACATAAAACCCCGTTTCAATTGTTTGCTGTACGGTTATGCCAGTGACCATACCCAACAGACTGCCCGACTGCTGCAACCGTCTGCTCGCAGCCAGCCTGTTTCAATGGCCTGATTGTAGGCGGGGATGTCGGCACTGGGGTACCATGTCAGCCCAGATACGTAGTTCGGAAA
>CAIQBN010000009.1 GCA_903870065.1 uncultured beta proteobacterium
ACTGGGCGCCGCCCGCACCTTGATGCGGTCAATCACCACGTCGATATCATGCTTCTCGGTCTTCTTCAGATCCGGCAGATCATCAAACTCAAAGGTTTTGCCATTGATGCGAAAGCGCACGTAACCCTGGGCCTGCATCTCGGCGAATACATTCAGAAATTCGCCTTTTTTCTCGCGCGCCACGGGCGCCAGAATCATCAGCCGGGTATCCGCAGGAAGTGCCAACACGGCGTCCACCATCTGGCTCACCGTCTGGCTTTGCAGCGGCAGGTTGTGCTCGGGGCAATAAGGCGTGCCCGCGCGGGCGAACAGCAGGCGCAGGTAGTCGTGGATCTCGGTCACTGTCCCCACGGTGGAACGCGGGTTGTGGCTGGTGGCCTTTTGTTCGATGGAAATGGCGGGCGACAGGCCCTCGATCACGTCTACATCGGGCTTGTCCATCAGTTGCAAAAACTGGCGCGCGTAGGTGCTCAGACTCTCCACATAGCGGCGTTGGCCCTCGGCATACAGCGTGTCAAATGCCAGGCTCGACTTGCCGGAGCCCGACAGGCCGGTAATGACGACCAGTTGATTGCGCGGGATGTCGAGGTCGATGTTTTTGAGGTTGTGGGTGCGCGCACCACGAATGCTGATGGTCTGCTGCTGTAGCGCCCGGGCCAGGTAGGTGCCTTGCGGGTCATGGGGCACCGGGGTGCCGTCGGGAGATGAATTCAAGGTGGAGCCCGCTGAATAGGTGGTGTTGAGCCGCGTTTGGGGAAACCCACCATGATAGTGAGTATCAGGTCCACCCGTGGGACTGCAACCGGGTCAGGCTATCCCGCCAGACGTCGCAACGCCAACATCGTGCAGTCATCTTCCAGAACGGGACTCTCCGAGAAAGCGGTCACATCTGCGCGTACCGACTCCAGCAGCTGGCGAATTGGCTGTGGTGCAATGGTGTTAAAAAGTGCCAGGCACCGCTCTTCTGAAAACTCTTCGTCGCGCATGTTGCGCGATTCGGTGACGCCGTCGGTGTAGCAAAAAAGCGTGTCTCCGATCCCCAGAGTCAGCTCCAGGGACTGGTACCGTGCGCCGTCAAATGCGCCAATCAACGGGCCTTTGGGCAGGGGCAGGATGCGGGTCTGGCCCTTGCTGTGGAGCATGGGCGGGCAGTGTCCCCATTGGAATACAGCAAGCGCCCGGTGTCCACTTCCTAGAGCCCGCAAATCTCGATGTCGCGGCGCTCGTCAAACAAAGGCTGTTGCAGGGGCAGCATGCTCTCCTGCAACTGCTTTGCAACGTTGAGCTCCTTCTTCAGATGAATCAGTTCGAGCTGCTCTTGCTGCGCCTTGCGCGTCGTTTCGTTGGTGCGACGCACGCGGGTGCTGAGCATGATCCGCAGGTTGGCCGCAACGCGTGGCATGACCAGTAATTCATCCCAAAAGATATCCTGCGGGATTTTCAGAATACGGGCATCCGTAACAGTCGTTACCAGTATTGAAACCGGTTTGCCGTCAATGGCCGACAACTCGCCAATGCATTCACCGGCCGGGATCGGAATACTGGCCTGGGGTGCCCTCTCGGATTCCAGGTTACCGGCGAGCTCGCAATCCAGATGCGCAGCCAGCTCACCTGTCAGTGCGATGTAAACGTTTTCGTTGCTTTGCCCCGGAACCAGCAGTGATTGACCTGCAGGCCGTTGGCACGCAACATGACGACACCCAGTCCGCCGGGCTGCGCATCGGCCAGGGAAACGGCAACGGGTCGAACCACACAGCACGTGGAGTCAAATGGAATGCCCTGGTCGCGAATGGTGAGTGTGGCTGCGCCATGTTCATGATCCCGCGCAACGGACAATTGCAGGCGAATGGGTGCGGCCAAAGCGCCAGCGCCACCATGGCTAAGAATGTTGGCTAAAACCTCGTTCACGCAGATATCAAGCCGGGCCATCGCCTCGCCGGGGACGTCGAGCACCCTACAGGTCTGACTCACCCAGCTGGAAGCAGGGCCAATTTGCGACAGTGCTGCCGCAAATGCTTGATCGATGGTTCCCGCTACACAGGTTGCAGCCTTACGGGCACTAAGACAGTACGTCGTTCTCGGCCACGTCCAGGTCCGTGAACAAGGGAATGAGCGCATCAATCCCCGTTGTTTCAAGTGCCTTTGCAATCATATGGTTTTCGCCGACAAAGATCACCATCTTGCCGTTGCGCTGCTGCAAAGCTTTTGCATTGGTAATCAACTCACGAATTCCGACTGAGCCCAAAAAGGTAATTCCCGTCAGGTCTACCACCACGCGTTTGGATTGAGAGGTTGATAGCCCCAAAATTTGATGGAGATTGCCTGCGTGCCTGGCACATCCAGACGCCCCGTGAGGCGAACTCTTCGCAAAACATCCGTCACGTCGTCGAATTCAATAGTCATTTCGCAAATTTCCTTGTCGGGTTTTCAGGTGGAGGTAAAGGCGAAGACCGTAGCTGACTTTTGTGAAGATTTTGTGACAACGATGGCACCAATCCGGATGACGTCCCGTCCGTAAGGTATTTCTGTACCACCCCAGCTATAGCGTGCTTGGGGCTGGATTGAATCTTCATCAGTAGCGTGTGGCTGACTTCGGGCAGCTCAAAACGTTGGCACAGATCGGCCTGGATGCGTTGCAGCAGTGCGGTGGCCACCTCGGCGTCGGCCAGGGCGCGGTGGGCGCGGCCTGCGTTGGGCAACTGGTGCAGGGCTGCCAGGGCGCCCAGGGAGTGGCTGCGCGCCTCGGGATGGACGCGCCGGGACAGCAGCACCGTGCAGGCAAAGGGTTGCTTCGCGGGAAGGTCCAGTCGGGCCAGCTCGGCCTGCCAGTAGCGCCGGTCAAACGAGGCGTTGTGCGCCACCATGGGCACATCACCTACAAAGCGGCTAGCCGCCGCCATCACCTCGGCAGCGGGCGGCGCGGCCTGCACCATGGCATTGCTGATGCCGGTGAACGATTCGATGAAGGGCGAAATCCGGACCCCTGCGTTCATCAGGCTCTGAAAGCGCCCCACCACCTCGCCGCCCTCCAGCATAACGATGGCAATTTCGGTGGCACGGTCACCCATCGCGGGCGAGAGGCCAGTGGTTTCGAAGTCAATGACGGCGATGCAAGTCATGGTTGGTGCAACATGTGTGCGTTCAGATTATCGATCCCAGCTTTCCAACGGCCGTGACGCGGCGCTGCTGCCGGTGCTTCGGTCGGCTTCCCGGCTGGTAAAGCGACTGGTTTCCACGTGCAAAGCTTCTATGGAAACTCGCCAAGTTCGGGGGATGCGCGACAATGGACCCCCCATCCCCAGCCAACCATTGACCGCCTTGTCTTCGACTTCTACTTTGTCCCCGGATGCCGCAACGGCTCCAACCTCCACCACGATGACGCCGCAAGAGCGTCGTTCCAGCGCATCGCTGGCGATGATCTTTGCGTTTCGCATGCTGGGTTTGTTTCTGGTTTTGCCCGTGTTCGCGCTGGAGGCACGTAAGTACCCCGGTGGCGACGATCCTGCACTGATCGGGCTGGCTATGGGAATCTACGGACTAACCCAGGGCTTTTTGCAGATACCCTTTGGTGTGGCTTCCGACCGCTATGGGCGCAAACGGGTGATGGTTTTGGGTCTGGTGATTTTTGCAGCGGGAAGCGCGATGGCGGCGCTGGCACCGACTCTTTCGTGGTTGGTCGCCGGACGGGCTTTGCAAGGCGCTGGTGCAATTTCGGCGGCGGTGACTGCCTTACTGGCGGATCAGACCAGGGATGTAGTGCGTACCAAGGCCATGGCAATGGTGGGGGCCAGCATCGGCTTGGTGTTCGCCATTTCATTGGTGCTGTCGCCGTTACTCAATTCCGCGCTGGGCCTGAGTGGCATTTTTGTGCTGACCGCGGCGCTGGCCGTTGCTGGTATTGCGGTGGTGCTGTGGTGGGTTCCGCCAGAGCCAGCCAAACATGCAGAAGAGCTACCGGTCAGCCTGGGTTCGAGCTTGCTGGCGGTGTTGCGCCTGCCTGCGTTGGCCCGACTGTATTTTGGCGTCTTCATGTTGCATGCGGTGCAGTTGGCCATGTGGGTTGCAGTGCCTGCAATGCTGGTTCAGGCGGGGCTCCTGAAGGACCACCACTGGTGGGTCTATCTGCCAGCGGTTCTCGGCTCGTTTTTTGTCATGGGCGGGACCCTGTTTCCTCTGGAAAAGCGCGGTTATCTGCGCGCCGTGTTTTTGTCTGCAATAGGCCTGATCGCCGTGGTACAAATGGGCTTTTTGGTGCTGGTGTCGGCCGCGCCAACGGTCACAGCATTGACCCTGCTGCTTTTTGTTTTCTTCTGTGGATTCAATGTGCTGGAGGCCAGTCAGCCCAGCATGGCATCGCGTGTGGCACCGACCGGTGCCCGCGGGTCTGCGCTGGGGGTGTACAACAGTCTGCAGTCGCTCGGGTTTTTCACCGGCGGGGCCGTTGGCGGCTGGCTGGTGAAGAGCCATGGGCCGCAGGCGCTGTTTTTGGTCTGCGCATTGGCCATGCTTGCTTGGCTTGCAATTGCCTGGCCAATGCGGGCGCCGCGGGCTGGTGCTGCGCACACCTGATCCCAGGGCGGATAAACTTCCCCTATTCAGGGCTCCTGCCCATTTCCTTTAGGAACACCATGGCATCCGTAAACAAAGTAATTCTGGTTGGCAACTTGGGCCGTGACCCGGAAATCCGCTATTTGCCCAGCGGTGAGCCGGTTGCAAACATCACCATCGCAACGAGCAGCAAATACAAGAACAAGACCGGGGAAATGGTGGAAGAAACCGAGTGGCATCGGGTCACCTTCTTTGGCAAGCTGGCTGAGATCGTAGGGCAGTACCTGAAAAAAGGGCGTTCTGTGTATGTGGAGGGGCGCATCAAGACCCGCAAATACACCGACAAGGATGGCGTGGAGAAGTACGCTACCGATATCATTGCCAATGAAATGCAGATGCTCGGCAGCCGTGAAGGCATGGGCGAGCCTTCAGGTGACGATGGCGGTTATGACAGCGCGCCGCGCCGCGCCGCACCTGCGCCCCGGGCTGCGGCTCCTGCGCCCGCGCCCGCTACCCGTCAGGCGCCACCACCGCGGCCTGCTTCTGGTTTTGATGATATGGATGACGACATCCCTTTTTAAAAGTAACTTTTTGATGCTGGATCTGCTGAGCAGTTTGCCTACTGATTGGCGCGCGCAGCGCAGACCTCATCGACTCCGAGCCGGCAGGCAGTTGCATAGTCCCGAAGGGCCTCGTTTGTGTGCCCCAACGCTTCATGCACTTTGGCGCGACCCAAGTACGGGTTGTAATAATTGGGGTTGAAGCGAATAGCCATGTCATAGTCGCGCAGCGCCGGGACATACCGCTGGGTCAGCAAGAACGCGACGGCCCGGTCGTTGTACAAAGCGCTGTAGGTTGGCAAGTAGCGAATGCCCTGATCAAAGTCCCGAATTGCATCATCAAAGCGCTGCGCGTCCAGGTAGGCCACGCCCCGGTTGTGATAAATGCGCCCCAGCCCAATCGGGCGGACACTGCGCTGTGCTCGCTTTAGGGACTCATCCCACAATCTTGCTGGATCAGCAAATGTCTGCAGCCGCTGCCAACTCAAAGCCATCAATACCATCAGGGCGCCTGCGATGGCGGCCGCCGCAATGCGCCTGGGAACGCATTGAAATGCCAGGGGCAAGGCCGAGGCGAGCCAGGGCATCCACAAATAGCTGCGGTAAATCACGAAATTTTCTTGGATGCGCACGGTAGCCAGTTCAGTAGCAAACAGCAGCCATGGGGCGAGCATCGCAAATCCCAGCAATCCAGGCCGACGACGTCGCAGCAGCAAGGCAGTCGCCCCGAATCCATAGGTGACAAAAACCGCAAATCCAGCAGTCTGCGGCCACATCCAAAAGCGATTTGCAAAGTCTGCCCGGACGTCCGCGGCCATCCAGGTTGGGTCTGGAACCAGCCACAGCCATAGATACTGAAAGAACAGGTGCCCCTGCGTCATCACTGACAGCAGGTAATGGTTGCGCGGGTCGATTCCCTCCAGCATGGCCGTGCTGTTTGGTTCGTACGCATGTGCAATGACATGGCCTGCGGACACTTGGTACACCACAAACGCCCCAACCACTGCATAGCCAGCAAAGACAGGCGCAAGTTGGCGCGTCAATGTCCATGACGGAGTACGCAGCAAGGCGACCATGCTGAAGAGAACGGCGGGCACCATGATGGCGTGTTCCTTGGACATCACAGCAAGGAAATAAGCCACTATCGAGGCGGCGAACCAGCGTTGTTTTTGCATTTGCAGACCGTGCAGGAACAGCACAGCCGCCGCGAGTGAAAACAAGGTTGCCATCAGAATGGTTCTTTGCACCAGATACCCCGCGCCGTAGACGGCAGCGGGACTGGCGACAAACCACAGTGCAGCCGCCCAGGCCATTGTGTTGGCAGATAAGCGGTCGTTCTGAGTTTCCCCGTTCCTGTGAATCCCGGTGGCCTGCCACAGGCGGATCACAAAGTAGTACAACAAATAGCCATTGCCCGCGTGCAGGCACAGGTTGCCGATTCGCAACCATGGCAGCGCGTCACCTGTTACGTAACGCGTCCATTCGAAGCTGGCATAGGGTAGCCAGCGCAGGGACAAGGCCGACGATAACGTCAGGTATTGCGGATGGGAGACTTCAAAGAAACTGATGTCGTCGAAAACGAAGGGATTCCCAAGGAATGGTCCATACAGCGCTATCACCACGGTTGCCAGCAGCATTGCGGGCGCCATTGTCTTTAGCCAGGTTCGTCGATTCAATGCCTTCATCCTGCTGCATTCCAGTTGGGGCTACTGTAACCCGTCCCCAGGGTGTTGGCGCCTGTGGTCAGAGCAACCAGAAGGACAGTGCTGCTACCAGGGTTGGCGCCAGCGCAGCCAAAAGCAGCCGCGACGGACTAACCGCACCTTCGTCAAAGTGCGCGCGCAAAATTGCAATGCCAGCTGGATTAGGTGCATTGGCGATGATGGTCAAGCCCCCGCCCGTGACGGCGCCTGCTACCAAGGAATATTTGAAATCATCGCTCAAGCCTTCTACCAGTGAACCCAAGTAAGTGAGGGCCGCGTTGTCGGTAAACGCAGTGAGTGCAATGGCGCCAACAAAGACAACATCACTATTCATCTGCATCAGCAGTGGCTGAAGCCACCACTGCTGTTGGCCACCCAGAACCACCAACCCAGCCAGAAAAAATGCCACCAGCAATCCCTCTTTGAGTATCAGCGGGTCCTGATGGCGCTCATATGCATGTGACAACCCTAAAAAGAACAAAAACAGACCCATGAAGATGGGCGGATAGTGGGCAAAACCAACGACACTCACCAAGAAGACCAAATGGGCCAGCACCAAAGACCAGGGGGCCGGAGGACGGCTGTCCGTTGGTGCCGTCTGTTGCGGCAGGTCGGACAGCAGCTTGCGAAAGATGACGGCAGCCCCAACTGAATTGATCAGCACCGCAATAGCCGCCTTCCAGCCAAAGGTAGAGGCCATGAACGGTGTGTCCCAGTCCCACGCACCCGCCACCATCAGCACCGGCGGCGCTGCGAACGAGGTGAGGGTGCCGCCAATCGAGATATTGACAAATAGCACGCCCAGTGTCGCGTACTTGAAGCTGCTTGATTCGCAGTGCGCAAAAAAGCGATTTCCCAAAATCAATGCAGCCAGCGTCATTGCGGCGGGTTCCGTGATGAATGAGCCCAGCAGCGGCACCAGCACCATGACCACCAGGTAGTAACCCTGGCTGCCGGCAAGAGGCACGGCGCGTGTCACCTGCTGAATCAGTCCCATGGCCACTTGCAAAATCGGGCGCGTGGCGGCAATGACCATCACGGCAAACACGAACATTGGTTCGGTGTAGTTGCGCGAATCAATGTATTCAATTGCGGGCTTGGCGCCCTCTAAGCCAAACATGACCATGCTCAACACCAGCGCCCAAAAGCCAAACACGACCTCGACCTCGCCAAGCCAGTGCCACACCCCCGCGTGGCGTGGGTTTTGGTGTGCCAGATGTTCGAAAAACTTTGTGGAGAAAGTGTGAGCGATGGCCAAGACAAACAGCAGGCTGCAGATCAACTGAAATGGGGTAGCTGACAACATTGACTCCAGCAGTTATTCGGACGCGATCATCGCATCTTTCAGTGTGTATTGTCATTTTGGGCGCACGGAGACGCGGATGACTACATCCAAATACGCATAATGCGCTGCAAGGAATCTGTTTACTTCAATAGCGACAAACGACCATGCACCCAATGCCGGAAATTGAATCGACCGATGGCATCACTTGTCAAATCGCTCTGCGCCGTCGACTAATTGTCGTCGCTGGGTTCGCAAGTTTTATCAAAGCTGCTCCGGCGCAAATTACAAGTAACACCTTTCGCGGTCGACCGGTCGCCGTCACTGAACAACGGCACGACTTCCGACTGCAAGGCCCGGATGGTCGATGGTACGGAATGGCTGATTTCAAGGGGCGCGTTGTATTACTTTTTTTTGGCTACACGCAGTGCCCAGATGCGTGCCCGACAGAACTTGCACGTATGGCGCGGCTGATGGAGATGCTGGGCCCGGATGGGGAGCGAGTCCGTGTGATATTTGTCACAGTGGATCCTGAGCGCGATACACCCGATATCATGCGCGCCTATCCGGCGATGTTCAGCCCGGAATTTTTGGGGCTACGCGGTAGCATGGAAAACACGCTCGCGGCAGCAACTGCACTCAAAGTCTACTTCGAAAAAATGCCTGGCCGCACACCAACAACCTACACGGTAGATCATTCAACCTTTGTTTATGGATTTGATTCCCAAGGGATTCTTCGCGTGCGGCTGACCCCCAGCATGTCCGCAGACGATGTGTATGCCGATGTGCGCACTCTACTTAATATGCAGTAGCGGTCTGATCGAGAAATGAGCTCAAATCATCAAAGTGAGTTCGTAGCACATTGACGATTTTTCCCGTTTGATCCACGCGAAGAATACGCAGGCGGTGAATGATTATTCCGTCAAACACCCTATAACTCACGCCCAGGTGTTGAGCCAAGGCCGGGGTTTGTTCGACACTGGCAGTTAAGAAGTGCCAGTTTGGATACGGCAAACGAAAGGTTTGACGGTAGCGCCGCCAAGCTTGAGGGGTGTCGCTTTTTGGGTCAAGGCTGATGATCAGGAAATTGATGGTTTGTCCACGCGCATCCAGCATTGCCTGCAATTCTTTGAGATAGGCCAACGTAACCGAACAAACCAGTGAGCTTTCTGTGTATTCCATGGTGATGATGGCGGGTTGACCCGCCCATGCACCTAACGTCACCTGTTCGCCTGAATCATCAACAAGCTTGATCGGGATTTGCCAAACTCCATCGACGGAGCCTGCGTAAGCCCCTGTAACGACTGGATTGCAGAGTGTTAGCGCGCCAACTATGAAAGTCGCCAATACCCACCTGCGCAAAACCAATCCAGGCATCAGTTAGTCAACTGCGATAGTACCCATCATGCCCCCAGCGGCATGGTCAAGGATGTGGCAATGAAACATCCATTCCCCGCGGTTGTCGGCAACAAACGCGATATCAACGGATTCACGCGGGCCCATGAGCACGGTATCGCGCCACTCTTGAAATCGTGTTCGCACTCCATTGACAGCAAGGACCTTGAAGAAGTGTCCATGAATGTGCATTGGATGCGCGAAATCAGTTTCATTGATTAGATGCAGCAAGACGCTTTCGCCTTGTCGAAAACCGAGCATAGGGTCGTGCATTAATGCGTGCTCATGCTGCGCACTGTAATTCATGGTCCAGGCCAAACCGTGCTTTTCCATCAATTCGTTAATCTTTGCTGGCTGGCCATCAATCTTTCCAATCACCGGGGCACCGCGCATCCCGCCCTGAAACAAGATGTAATGGTCTTGTGCTCGCTCAATATCGGGCTCTTTCAGCGTGTTTGGGGTCAGCCGAATCGATGACGCCATCGCTTTGCTACGCAACGGTTTTTCCATTGTGTACTCAAGCCGCGCAATGACGCCCGCCCCTCGACCACCTGCATCTGTCAGGGAAAAAGTGGATCCGGATACCTGCATGCAGTCGATGATGAGGTCGACGCGCATGCCTGGCCCCAAGTTCACTCGCTCAACGGCATGCGGCTCCACGGCTTGCCCGTCATAGGCAATTACCGTCAATACATGGCCTGCAAGCATGAGCCCAAAAATACGTGCTGAAGCCGCATTGATCAATCGCAAGCGCACCCGTTCACCACTGCGCACGGCAAAAGTATTGCTATTTCCTGCCGGTTTGCCGTTGACCATGACCTGGTTTCCAATGCGACCCGCGTTGGCCAGATCAAGAATGCGCCCGTAGTCCTCCACTTGCTGCCCATCTGCGCCGAGTTTGACATCGGAGAGCACCCACACGACATCCTTGTCAACTTCAATAGGATTGCGCTCTTCAACAATGAAAGCTCCATACATCCCGCGAGGAACCTGTTCGTAGCTGGACTGGTGCGGGTGATACCAGTAGGTGCCTGAATCTGGCAGTCCAAATTCGTACAGCATGTGACTGCCAGGTTTAATGGGGTCCTGCGTTACGAATGGAACACCGTCCATCTCGTTGGGTACGCGCAATCCATGCCAGTGCACAGCCGTATCGACCTTGAGTGCGTTATTTACCATCAGCCTAGCCACATCGCCCTTCTTGTAACGCAGCACCGGGCCGGGCAATTGATCATTGAAGCCCCAAAATCGCACCTTGGCTCTGCCTGGATGCACTTCTTGCTCAAACAGACCTGCGGTCAATTCAAAAGCTGCGCCGCTGCCAACTGACTTGGCCTGTGAGGCAGAAAAACCAGTCAGCCCGGCAACGGCCGAAACCGATTTAAGTAAACTTCTACGTGAAATCATTGAAGGTGCGCTCCCTTGTGACGGCCGCGTCAGCGCCGGACATTTTCATAAAGTCGAGTAATCCGGTCGGTTGCTTCCAATATAGAGTCCGCGGACTCCGCGACAATGAGCGGGTAGGAACTAGCGCCCTCTACGGACAATGAAGTTTGTAACCACTCCCACTGTTGCGCTACTTCGTCAAGCTCCTGGCGGATTGCGTCATCATTGCTTTTATTGGCGGCCAATTTGATTAAACCTGCGGAAAAGTCACTCGTGGCGGTTTCCAAACTCTCACGTACCGCTGAGGACTCCACACCCCAACTGAGCAAAAGATATTGACTAGCTATGCGCTGTGACAACATACGTTGGCGCCCGGCCAGATTAAGTAAGCGGTTCGTGACCAAATTGCTTTCTTCGTCAATTATTCGAGTGAGGTTATCTGCGGCAGCAAGAGTGCTGTCCGACTGACGGGACAATGCCAGCGCTGCGTCACGTGAGACTGGTGCAGCTGCGACTTTGCGAAACGCAGCCCATTCGTCAACCAGTCGCTCGAAGGCCTTAGAAGCCTGAGGCGATACTGAAACCAGTGGTTTGAGTGTTTGCAGGTTAGTCTCAAACCGCGATTTGGCAGCACCCAACTGAGCGCCGGCAGGAACAGGCAGAATATTGAGTCCAATTTGGCTGTACAACTTGACAATGCGTTGCGTCAGCATCCGTTGTTCTCCAGCGATATTGACGGGTGCGCTGACCTGTTCGCTTTGCGCAAAAGCCGAAAACGCGTGAATTCCGAGCCAAACCACCAACACAACCGTAAATAATCTGGGCATGATGACCTTGTGTCCTGTCAAAAAACGGCGAGACCCATGGCCTGCAAAGCCCTGGTTAGCTGCACACTGGCTTGCTCCATTATTGCAACAGCCTCCTTGTGGCGGCGCGCCCCCGCTTCACCCTCGGCCACTGTCCTGAGTCGCTGACCTTCTGCAACAAATCCGTCGACCAGAGCTCGCTTTGAACCGTCAGCCCTGCCTTCGCCAATCATCATGTCAACCATTGTCAAGTTACTTGCGAAGCGCTTGACTTCGTAAGCATATTCATCTGCGGGAGTTTCGAAGGTCAGCGACATTACGACTTCCTGGCCAGCACGCAACCGGGCAATTTCTTCCACCGCCAACTTGTACGCCGCTGCCATCTTCTTATTGGCTTCACTCAGTCGCGCACCGTCAGTCAACTGTTTGGACTCGCCCAGCAACACGTCAATTTGCAACAACAATTGCCTTGCTTGCAAGCCAAGCTTGCTATCACGGGTCATGTCGACTACTGCGGCACGATAGGTCATTACCTGTTCTTGTTTGTCGGCAAGGCTTTTGCGTAAAGCACTTTCTGATAACCCGCTTCCATCCGGCGATATTTTTCTGGAAGCTGCGGAGGTTGATTTCAGCGTTTCATCAAGCAGACGGGACGCATCGTCCAAACGCCCGTCTGCAATAGCATGTTTGGCATCTTCAAACGACCTACGTCCTTTTTCCAAAAGCTGGTTAGATTCGTCATCGCGGCCAGCTGCTCCTGCCTTTGCCGCAGGGGAGTTAATCAGCATTTCGAGTAATCGTACTTTTTGATCAATTAATTTTCGGCGTTGCTCGGGGCTGACAGGCGCGGCCGATTGAGCCCACCCGACGTGAACCATCACAAAAAATAACAGCAGAAATGAAACTGTTAACTTCATTCAACCCTCTTGGTTTGCGTAAGAGAGGCATCATAACGGGTCGATTGCCCTGAATGGATGTTTATGCCATTCACAAATTTTTTGTTAGAGGGTGGTAAAATCGCCGCCGTCGCCATTGGCGGCTTCCTTTTTTGAAATTTCTTTTACTGGAGAATGTACGCATGAATAAGTTTCGCCGTGATGCTCTGAAGATGGGCGCAGCAGCCCTCGCCATGATCCCCGTCATTGCCCTGGCCGCCAAAAACGATGGCGTTCGCAAGTCCATGCAGTATCAGGACACCCCTAAAGACGGCAAAAAGTGCTCCGCTTGCACCCAGTTTGTCGCTGGCAAGTCGGCCAAGGAAAACGGTTGCAAAGTATTCCCTAACGACACAGAAGTCGCCGCTGATGGCTGGTGCATTGCGTTTGCAGCAAAGGCCTAATTAGCACTATCTGCGCTTCGGACAGCATCTGTCCTGCCAAGCTACCGGCAACAGAATGACCGTTGAGCAACAGGTATAGTTTGCAGCCTTGCTTGAAACTGGTCTAAATGTAAGTTGCACACAGTGATTCGAACTATTTTGGCTTCCGCAGAGATTGAATGCGGAAGCCATTTCTTTTTGCAAACAACGGCCACAAACGTTGACGGCTTCGTTGACCTGTACATTAGTGACGGAGTGTCTGCATTTGCCCCAAATTGCGCCAATGGAAGTAAAAATCCTGACTGAATTTTGCGCAGTTCGTCATGTCCGCAAGTTTTCGGTGATAGGTACACAAGCATTGCGAGCGCAGGGCGACTTCCGATTGCATCAATGGAGAGAACACGTTGTTCAATAAATTGAAAATCAAACAGCGAATGTATCTTCAGTTCGCGCTGGCTTTGTTGCCATTGGTAGCCATATTGCTTTACCAGGTTTTGTCTGTCAGTGATTTGCCGATACGGGTGAATCGCGCCTTGGGCATTTACCATAACAGTGTCCAGGCAGCAGCCTCCTACCATGATTTCCTTAATGGCGTCACGGACGCGGTTGATAGCGGCAAGTTCAGCGAAAAGGCGATCAAGTCCTTGGCCGACACACAAGCGAAAGCAATTGGTTTGGCAAAAGAATCATCTGAATCAGGCATCGGAACTGCTGCAGAAATATTAGGGAAAATTCAGTCGGCAATCTTGGCGAAGAACTCCATTGAAGTACTGATGCCACTGCGCAATGAGGTGGCAAGTGTTGACAAAGCGCTCGTAGCGTTTTCTGAGAAGACAGAAAAAGAGTTGGCGCAAATGGTGGAAGAAGAGGATGTTGCGGTGCGTCAAAAAAATCGCATCGTTATGGTGGTCTCCGTGATGACAATGCTGCTGCTTGCTCTGGTCATCCGTCAGATGGTGCGCAGTTTCATTGAACCCATATCTTGGGCCGTCCATACGGCCAAACGGGTGGCATCAGGGGATTTGTCGCACTCCGTTGAGCTAGAAAAACGGCATGACGAGATTGGGGATCTGCAAAACGCCCTGAGCGATATGAATGACTCGCTCATTGCGGTGGTCACGCGGGTACGCAGAGGTTCAGACCTCATCGCGTCAGCCTCGCAGCAAATCGCGGCCGGCAACTTGGATCTCTCTGAAAGAACTGAGCAACAAGCGGGGGCATTGGAGCAAACTGCTTCGTCGATGGAAGAGCTGACATCAACAGTTAAGCAAAATGCAGAGCACGCTCTCCAGGCCAATCAAATGGCACAGGCTGCATCCGATGTGGCAGCTAAAGGAGGCGCCGTAGTCGCGCAAGTTGTTGAAACAATGGGCTTTATTCAATCTTCATCAAAGAAAATTGTTGACATCATCGCAGTCATCGATGGTATCGCCTTCCAGACCAATATTTTGGCCTTGAATGCCGCCGTCGAAGCGGCACGCGCTGGTGAGCAAGGGCGAGGCTTCGCAGTGGTAGCCACTGAAGTTAGAAGCCTGGCCCAACGCAGTGCGGTAGCAGCGAGGGAAATCAAAACATTAATCGGCGACTCGGTCGATAAAGTCGGTATTGGCAGCGCGTTGGTTGAGCAAGCCGGAAGCACAATGGAACAAGTGGTGGCGAGCATCCGTCGTGTGACAGACATCATGAGTGAAATTACTGCTGCAAGCAGCGAGCAAAGCTCTGGCATCAATCTGGTGAACCAGGCAATCGCGCAAATGGACGTCGTCACACAACAAAATGCGGCTCTGGTTGAAGAGTCTGCTGCAGCGGCCAAGTCGATGCATGAGCAGGCGACGGGTCTTGTGCACGTTGTCAGCGTGTTTAATTTAAATAAGCGTGCCGCGCCACGGGTTGCACTCGCCAGCGATGCAAGAATGACAGTGCAGGGCGGATTGTCGGTTGACGTTAAATTGGTCGACGTTTCGACTAGCGGTCTGTGTATGTTGACGCCTAAAGCAATGGAAAGTGGCGAACCCTGTGAAGTTACTTTCAACGTGCCAACAAAAGGTGGCGACGGTAGCGTGACTACCTGTGTGCAGGTCGTCTACAGTGTGCTAAATGGTCAGGATCGAAATGAAGGCTTCAAAACGGGCATGCGCATAGTTGATGTGCCAGGAAAGTCAAATACCGCAAACCTACTCAAATTCATTTCCCAATCCGTCATGAATTCCTCCGCCTCATGAATTCGACGAAAGACCATCACCCGTTGCCAAAGCCCAGTCAAATTTAGTACTGTTCTCTATCCACGCTGCGGCTTGCGAAATCGGATGACTTTTACATTGCTTGCAAGTGATAATCACTTCCGGCTAGCGGCAAACCGCGAGTGACTGATACGGTGCGCTGTTTCAAAGGACGTCAAGTATGAAAATTTGGGTTAGGCTGGTCTTGGCGATCTTGCTTTCAGTTGTTGTTTCTGGAATCGGTTTGATTTTTTGGGCAGCACAAGAGCAGCAGAGAATTTCGCAAGCGCAGGCCCGCGACTTCGCGAACAGCGTGCATCAAATGACCATGGCTGGATTGACTGGCATGATGTATACCGGGACGGTCTATCAACGGCATGTTTTTCTGGATCAAATCAAGGCGATGGACCAGATCAAATCACTCAATGTGGTGCGTAGCGACGCGGTAGTCACCCAATTCGGGCGCGGCTTTGATCGGGAAAAAGCAACTGATCCAATAGATCTTAAGGTACTGCAGGATGGTGTCCCATTCTTTGACATACTTAAAGATGCCAGTGGCGACGATTACTTGCGTGCGATCATTCCAGCCATTGCCCAGGAAAATTACCTGGGGAAAAATTGTCTCGCCTGCCACAAGGTGAAACCCGGCACCGTTCTTGGCGCCGTCACGATGGAAATATCGCTCGCTAAGTCCACACAATCCATGCGGATGTTTACGCGCAATGCCATTCTTGCCGGAATGGCAGTATGTGTCCCGCTAACGCTTTTCATTTGGTTGTTTATTTCACGCATGGTCTCGCGACCTCTGGCACGGATGACCGAAGGTCTCAATCACATTGTGGATGGCGACATTGACGAAACGGCAGGACTTCCAATTCACCGCCTGGATGAAGTCGGATTAGCCACAATGTCATTCAACAAAGTGCTAAAGAAAGCCAATGAGCTTTTGCAGCAACAACGATTGTCACGAATGGTTTTTGACAACTCTCTGGAAGGCATCACGGTCACGGATGCGTCGTCGCGCATTGTCATGGTCAACCGGGCGTTTACACATACAACGGGCTACTCGGCTGAGGAGGCCATTGGCCAAACTCCCGCACTACTGAAGTCAGGAAAACAAGGCCCAGACTTTTATGCTAAGTTTTGGCGTGCAGTTCGTGAAGATGATGGCTGGCATGGTGAGATTTGGAACAAGCGGAAAGACGGCGAGATTTATCCACAATGGATCAGTGTTACTGCGGTTCGAAACCGAAAGGGACAAATCGAGCACTACATGGCAATTTTTGCTGATATCACGGAGCGTAAGGAACGTGAAAATTTGATGGCCTACCAGGCGCTCCATGACGCGCTAACAGACCTACCCAATCGCCGCCTGTTCCATGACCATCTTGATCAGGCACTGGCGCATGCAAAACGGTATGCAAACCGCACGCTCGCGGTCATGTACCTTGATCTAGATCGGTTCAAGCATATCAATGACACATTGGGTCATGATGCCGGTGACATTCTTCTCAAGGAAGTTGCAGCACGTTTGCGCCGGTGTGTGCGTGAGTCCGACACGGTAGCTCGCCTTGGCGGTGATGAGTTCACGATTTTGTTGCCCGAAATCAATGAAGAATCAGATGCTCGCGCTGTAGCGGAAAAAATTCTGATTGCCATGCGTGAACCCGTGAAATTGAATTCCGAGTCGCGCATTATCACTACCAGTATCGGCATAAGCCTATCCCCGAGGGACGGTATTGATGCGGAAACGCTTATGAAACAGGCAGACGCGGCGATGTATCAAGTAAAAGGTAGCGGTCGCGCGGCGATTTGTTTCTATTCGGAAAATCTGCAAAAGCACATTGTTCGGTAGTTTTCCGTTGATTGCACTTGCGGGTTTTCACCGTAGTATCCGCGCCAAAAAAATACCGCGAAAAGTCGACAGGCATTCAATGCCTCCAACTTTCACATCAATGCGATGCGCTGCGTGCTCCACTTCGCGATCTCAAGTGCTGCCCAAAGTGTCTGTCAGCTTTAATGCTGTGATTGATCAACCAATCGATAAGCAAAAGGCGAACCCTGAACGCCATGCAGGTTGGGCTTTCTGTTTCCGCCGCAATCTGCGCGCCGACCGTATTTAGGTGCTGGTAAAACCGTTGGTGCTGCTCAGCATGGACTTGTTTCAATGGATAGCTAAATTCGTGCATCAAATCTTCTTCCATGGTGCAGTGGTGTTTGGCATCGGCCACAATGTCGGTCAGGATGGTCAAAGCGTGCTGATTTTTTCCATCGCGGACTGCGACAGTGAGATTATTCATATTGGTCAGCAACGACCTGTGCCGACTATCGACATCCCCGATATTTGACGTGTAATCATCACTCCAAGTTTGCTCGAACTCGATAGGGTCGAGTCCTTGTACATGATTGTTACGCATGAATTCGTCGCATCGCTCCAAATAGATCTGCGCGGGTTGGTCGTTTGGCGCTTCTTGCAGGCAGCGGACAAGGCGACTTTGCGCTTTGGCAGGGCTGCCTGTATAAAAAAATGCAAGCGCTTCTTCGAAGCGTTTGCAGGTTCGCCGCTTGGCTGCGCGTAGTTGTGGCGGGTCCGCATCAAAGACTTCATATACCGCCTGCGCATCGTGTTTGCCCTTCACCCTGCTCCGCCCCAAGAAACGGATTCCATATCGGGTTGGATCTTCCAGACTGTGCAAAGTGTGTTCGCTTATCAATAACGGCGTGTTGTACACCTTGGTCAAGCCTTCAAGTCGCGACGCCAAGTTGACCGAATCACCAATCACAGTAGTGTCCATTCGTCCAGCCCCGCCCACCGTTCCCAACATCACGATGCCAGTATTTACGCCAATGCCCGTACGAATAGGCACGTAACCTGCACGGGCTCGTCCCCTGTTGTACTTCTCCAGTCTTTCCAGCATGGCCAATGCACCCTGCACGGCGTCGTCGGCGCACCGCGGAAACATCGCCATAATGGCATCGCCAATAAACTTATCTATCAGTCCCCGATAGGGAACAATCACTGGCTCCATCTGTGAGAGATAGGAATTGAGGAAGTCAAAGTTTTCCTGCGGGGTCATTGACTCTGACAGACCAGTAAAGTTGCGGATGTCAGAGAACAGCACCGTCATCATCCGTTCGGTATGCATTCCAAGTCGAACATCACGAATGTTGTCAACCGCCAGGAAGTGTAGAAATTCACGCGGAACGAAGCTACCGTAGGCGTGTTCTGTGCTCGCCAATTGGTCCCTAGTTAAAGCGAGTTCGTTTTGCAGGCGTGCAATATCTTCATGCAATTGGTGCACAGCCAAGCTTTGGTCAATTTCGGTAGTCAAGTTTTCCTGCAATACATGATCAATAAGGCGCCAACAAGGGAAAGACCAAATAAGTCAGTCGCCCACGCGGGCCTATCTTACGAGATGAAGATGCTCAGGCATATCACGATCATCAACCAAAAAATCGAAACGCTTTTTACTTGCCAGCAATTTTGTAAATGCTTCTGAACTAAGCGCTTCGGCAAAGCGGTAACCCTGAAAAGTGTCACAACCAACGCTGCGCAAAAAGTCAACTTGCGCCGCAGTTTCAACGCCCTCTGCAGTCATTTCCAGTTGCAGCGACTGTCCCATTGCACCAATGGCACGCACAACTGCAACCGCCTCAGCATCATTGGGCGTATCAAACACAAAGCTGCGATCCATCTTGATCGAGTGAATTGGGAATCGATGAAGGTAGCTCACACTGGAGTAGCCTGTGCCGAAGTTATCGATCGACAATCGCACACCAAGTTCGCTGAATTGGTGCAATCGGGACAGTGCACTTGGCGCGTCACGCATTACCGTATTCTCTGACAGCTCTATTTGGAGATAGGAGGGATCAAAAGCGAGCTCTTTTAGTGCAGATTCAACACGCTCCACACAATGCGGGTCGCCAAACTCAACTTGCGAAAGATTCACGGTGACCGTCAAATCAACCCCAAAGGTTTTCCGCCACTTAGCACAATCGGCCATTGCATTGCGCAGCACCCAATCGCCAACCTTTAATACCAATCCAGACTCTTCCATTAGTGGAACAAATGTCTGTGGACTGACGTAGCCGGTTTCGGGGCGGAACCATCGCAACAAAGCTTCCGCTCCCACAATGCGTCCATTGGTTGATGAAATAAGTGGTTGATAAAAAACCCGAAATTCATCACGGTCCATCGCTCGAAACAGTCTGTCCCGAAGCTTTTGACGGTCTGAGAGCGCGTCTTTTTCCGGTGGATTGAACACGCGATAGGTATTGCCACCAGCCTCGACAGCCTGATACATCGCTGTTTCCGCGCTCTTGGTTAGCATTTCGGAGTCAGTGCCGTCAGCCGGAAACAGGCTAATCCCAATACTGGCAGACACGTTTAACTCGTTTTCGCCCACAAACATACTTCGATTCAAAGTTTGCAACAATCGAACAGCAGTATTGGCCGGCTCCTCGTTGGATCGTACGTCGACCAAAACAACAGCGAATTCATCGCTTCCCAATCGCGATACGCTGCAACCTTCTGGGATTTCGCCTAATAGTCTGGCAGAAACTTCTTGCAGGATCATATCCCCCGCGGCGTGCCCCATATTCTTATTGATGGTGTCAAAGTGGTCTAGGTCAATAAACAAAAGTGCAGTCATGCAACTGTTTCGTTTGGCACTAATAATTGACTGCTCCAGTCGGTCGCTAAATAACACCCGATTTGGCAGTGCGGTCAACACATCGTAATGCGCCAAATATTGCATACGTTTCTTCAGCTTCTTGTGAACCGTTATTTCAGTGAATATTCCCACATAATTGCTGACCTTGTCTAACTCATTCTTGACGGCACTGATGTTGAGCCATTCAACAATGACTTCCCCATCTTTTCGGCGGTTACGAATTTCGCCGTGCCAATCACCACGGTTCATTAGGGCACGCCACATGTTTCCGTAGAAAGAATCATCCTGCTGGCCGGAGTTGAGGATTTTCGGACT
>CAIQBN010000010.1 GCA_903870065.1 uncultured beta proteobacterium
CTGCTGATTTGCGCCTACGCCTTGCTGGCCTATCCGTTTGTCGCTCAGGCGCTGGCGGCGGCACTGGACGCTATGCCAACGCAACTTGCACAGGCTGCCCGCACGCTGGGTGCCTCACCGTGGCGGGTGTTCTGGCGTCTGACGCTACCCATGCTGCGCCCGGCTTTGCGCCGTGGCGTGGCATTTGCGGCGGCTACGGCTGTGGGCGAGTTTGCCGTGACTCTTTTCCTGTCGCGCCCGGAGTGGGCCACACTCACAACCTTGATTTATGAGCATCTGGGACGGGCAGGCAGTGCCCATCGCGACGCTGCCCTGGTATTGGCTTGCTTGTTGATGGCGTTGGCGTTTCTTGCGCTGTTGGTGATCGAATGGTCTGCAACGGAGCACTTTGCGATTCACAAGTCCCGCTCGACAGCGCGCACGGATGTCTTAGGGCGCAAGAGGGAACTGCGCCATGCTTGAGTTGGATGGAGTTTGCAAGGATTGGCAGGCACGCGTCCTTCTGCGGGATGTGAACCTGTGCATTGCTCCGGGTGAAACCGTGGCGATTTTGGGGCCATCGGGCAGCGGCAAGAGCACCCTCCTGAAAATCGTGGCGGGGCTTGAGCCCATGGATGCCGGGCGCATTCGTTTTGACGGGCACGACATCACCAGACTGCCACCCGAGCAACGCCGGTTTGCGTTGATGTTTCAGGACTTTGCGTTGTTTCCCCATTTGGATGTACGTGACAACGTGGCCTTTGGGTTAATCGAGCAGCGTATCAACGGCAAGCTGGCGCGCGCCCAGGCCAGTGCCATGTTGGAGCGTTTTGGCCTGCAGGCTTTTGCGCGTGCTCGCGTGACGCAGTTGTCGGGCGGCGAACAGCAACGCGTGGCTTTGGCACGAGCGCTCATCACACAACCGCGCGTGTTGTTGCTCGATGAGCCGTTTTCCGCGTTGGATGCAGCATTGCGAACGCAACTGCGGGAAGACTTTCGCCAGCGTATTGCCGCTTTCAATATGGCAACCGTGTTGGTAACACACGACGAGAACGAAGCCCGTGCGATGGGTACACGCGGGCTGCGCGTGGCGGACGGTCGACTTGACGCGCTGTGGTAGCTTGGGCTGACCTGTTCCAAAGTGCAGCGCGACAGTTTTGCATCCGGATCCGATGGTTGCAATGGGTCCAGTTTTACTATTGACGAAGATCAGCAAGTGTCCGTCTTGGTGCATCTTCTGGTATTGAGCTACCCCAAACAAGTGCATACTGAACCCGTCAACAAACCGCTATTTGAGTTGCTTGTTTAACTTTCACAAAGGACTTTCACTATGAAACGGTATCTTTCCCTGATTTTTGCTGCTTTGCTTTTTCTTGCTGCAACCCCGTGGGCGCATGCCAATGAGTTTTCCGATCTGCGCACCAAATTGAGCGCGGCACGGGAATCCCTGGTGACGATGCTCACCAATAAGGACAAGCGCGGCGCGGAGCAGCAAAAAATTGTCAAGGACACGGCAGATGCGGTCAGTGCACACCTTGCCAAGCTGAAAGCACCTGCCGGCAAGGAAGCGCAGTTCAAGGCGCTGGTCGACAATTGGACGGCATTCAAGAAAACACGTGAAACAGATCTGGTTCCGGCCATTTTGGCAGGCAAGGATGATGAGGCCCGCAAGATCGCCGGCGGTATCCAAAAAGAGCGCATCACCAAATGCCAGGAAATGGTGGGCGAACTGGGTGGTTGATTCTTTGATACATCGGATGTGAGGGTATCGCCATGGCCGCCTCAATGACCCGCGATCTAAAAATTGGAACCCGCGTTGGACTTGCGTTTGGTTCGGTCGTCATCACGATTGCGCTGTTAATCGCCATTGTTCAGATCAGCCTGTCCAGTACGGCGGCCAATTCGGTGGCAATGGATGCAGGTGGTCAACTCCAGGCCCTGGCATCCGAGATCCATTTGCTGGCCAAGGACAACGCCATTGCCAGCATGGTGATACTGGTTTCTGCTAGCAGTGAACAGCAGGCCAAGCTTAACCAGGCGATCGGCGAGCGGGACGCACGGATCACCAAAGGGCTTGAGCAACTCGAACGCGCCCTGTCCGGATCTGAAGACGATAAGAAGTTGATTGATGAAGCCCGTAAGCGCCACGGTATTTATGTGGCGGGGGTGCAGCGCATTGTGGGCATGGTCAAGGACGGCAAACAGGCTGAAGCGACATTTGCCGCGGACGAAGAAATGATTCCCATGTTGGCACCGTTTTTGACGGCGCTGGCGAAAATTGATACCCGGCAGCAGGACAAGGTGAAGGCGATTGGCAGCGAGAACGGCCAACTCATTGCGTCGACGCAAAAACAATCCATTGTGGCGGGCCTGGTTGCCGCGCTGCTGGCCGCCGCCGCGGGAAACTGGGTGGCGCGCAGCGTGACCCGCCCGCTGATCAAGGCGGTCAAATTTGCGCGTGAAGTGGCCGGCGGTGACCTGGAAGCACGGGTCCAGGTGGACGGACAAAATGAAATATCGCAGTTGTTCCGCGCACTCAACCAAATGAGTGAGAGTCTGTCTTCGCTGGTTTTTAATGTTCGCACAACGGCTGAGGAAATTGCCTCCAGCGCCGCCACAATTGCCGCCAGCGATGTGGATTTATCCGGCCGCACCGAAAGCCAGGCTGCCGCTTTGGAGGAGACGGCCGCCTCCATGGAAGAATTGGGTTCCGCTGTGCACAAGAACGCAGACCACGCGACACAGGCCAATCAATTGGCAGTCAGTGCATCGGGTGTGGCCGAACGCGGTGGTCAGGTGGTGCAGCAGGTGGTTGGAACCATGCGGGGCATAAATGACGCTTCGCGCAAGATATCGGACATCATTAGCGTGATCGACGGCATTGCTTTTCAGACCAATATTCTTGCCCTGAATGCCGCCGTGGAAGCGGCACGTGCCGGTGAGCAGGGGCGCGGATTTGCGGTGGTTGCCACCGAGGTCCGAAGCCTGGCGCAGCGCAGTGCTGATGCGGCCAAGGAGATCAAATCGCTGATCTCGAGCAATGTCTCACAGGTCGAGGCAGGTACGGCACTGGTCGACCGGGCCGGACACACCATGGATGAAGTGGTCAAGGCGATTCGCAGTGTGACTGACATCATGGGCGACATCAGTTCGGCCAGTCAGGAGCAAAGTATGGGTGTTGAGCAGGTCGGAGAGGCGGTGCACAGCCTGGACGAGACCACGCAGAAAAATGCGGCCTTGGTCGAGCAAATGGCGCGTGCCGCACAGGTTCTGAGCGCGCAGGCGAATGACCTGGTCAAGTCGGTTTCGGTATTCAGGGTTGGCCCTGCCATGGACGCGAGAAAAATCCAAGCGGTGAGAGCACGATGACGATGGCAGCGCCGTGCGGCACGTGTTGTCCCGCACAGCATCCCGATGTGTTGCTATTTGCCCGCTTCGCACTTCTTGATGAAGGCAGTCTTGGCCGCTCCGGCAAGAGGCTTGCCGTTCTTGTCGATCGCTTTGTCGTCACAAGATGAACCGGTTTTTGACTCAGCCTCACACTTCTTAATGGACGCTGCTTTTGCCGCTCCAGCCAAAGGTTTGCCGTCTTTGCTCAAGGCCTTGGCTTCGCAGTCGGACGCCGCGTGCACGAAAGGTGAAAACAGTGCTCCGGCCGCAAAAACTGCTGAAAGTGCGATGGAGGTGAATTTGGTCATTGGGTGGCTCCTGGGTTGGTCGATAGGACTGTGAACGATACCATTTTGGTGTGTCGCTTCCGTGAGTTTAAACCGCAAGTCAATCAGACGCCCGACTGACGGGCCGGGACCCAACGACGGCCGTCCGATTCGCAAGAGTTTTGTTAAAAAACAGGTCCTAGCCCTCATATTTATAGCGTTTGATGCTATGGATAAGAGAGCGGCTGCCAGCCCTCACAAGATCTTCAGGCGAACACCCCAGCTGTGTTTTGCATCCGGGAAGACACTTCGCCCAAGTGGTGCAGTGTGTCACCAAAACTGATTTCCATTTGCGTCAGCTTCCTGAAGTAGTGACTCACAATGTATTCGTCGGTCACACCAATGCCGCCATGCAATTGCACGGCTTGCTGGCCGACAAAACGCATGCTCTGACCCAGTTGTAATTTGGCGCGGGCCATGGCAGCTCGGCGCTCGGGCGCGGGCGCGTTGAGTTTGAGGCTGGCGTAATAGCTCATTGAGCGTGCCAGTTCGAGC
>CAIQBN010000011.1 GCA_903870065.1 uncultured beta proteobacterium
CAACAGACGCTTGCCGTGTGCTTGAGTTTCCACTCCTTCGGCGATCACGCTGCGCCCAAAGGTGCTTGCCAGGCTGATGACACCCTGCACGATGGCCAGGTCACCCGGGTCCACCAGCATGTCGCGCACAAAGCTCTGGTCTATCTTGAGCATTTGGGCGGGCAATCGGCGCAAGTATGTCAGTGACGAGTAACCAGTGCCAAAGTCGTCCAGTGCAAAGTGCACTCCCAGGCTCTGGCAGGCCTGCATGGCTTGGCTGATACTGCCCATATCATCCAATGCGCTGGTCTCCAATACTTCGAGTTGCAGTCGGTGCGGAGGAATCTCCGGGTGTGCTTGCAGCATTTCCTTGAGGCGAGCAACAAAGCCGATCTGCTGCAGTTGCAGTGCAGCAATGTTCACACTCACCGGTAGCTCGAGGCCCTGTGCGTGCCAGGCGGCCATCTGTGCCAGGGCGCTGGAAATGACCCATTCCCCCACGGCAATGCCCAATGGATGGTTGTCAATGGCGGAAAGAAATGCACCCGGTGGAAGCAAGCCACGTTGTGGGTGTTGCCAGCGGATCAGCGCTTCGGCCCCCACCACAACGCCGGTTTTCATATTGACCTTGGGCTGGTAATGCAGCACAAACTGCTGCTGCTCCAGTGCATGGGCAATACCTTTCAGGTTTTCGCGCTGGCTTTGCACCGCAGCGGCGGACTGCACATCAAAGAAGTGGTAGCGGTTCTTGCCTGCTTCTTTCGCAACGTACATGGCCTGGTCGGCGTGGCGCAGTAGCAAGTCTGCATCGACGCCGTCCTGCGGGTAAAGGGTAACGCCAATGCTGGCCGAAACTTGCAGTTGCACCTTGCCGATCGTCACCGACTGCGCGGCTGATTGCAACAGGCGTGCGAGCACAGGTTCGCAGTCAGACGCTCCGTCCAGATCGACCAGTACGGCCACAAATTCGTCACCGCCAATACGCGCCAGGGTGTCACCCTCGCGCAACGCGTCCTTGATCTGCTGGGATACGGCAATCAGCAGTGTGTCGCCCACGCCATGGCCGTGTTGGTCGTTTACTTGTTTGAATCCGTCCAAGTCGAGGTAAACCACCGCCAGCGCTTTGCCCCGGCGCTGACTTTGCAACATGGCCTGCTGCAGCCGGTCGGCGAGTAGTACTCGGTTGGGCAGGTTGGTCAGCGCATCATAGTGGGCAATGTGCTCCAGTCGCTGCTGCTGGGCCTTCATGGCGGTGATGTCGGTGAAAAGAGATACGTAGTTCCGGGTAATACCGTTGTCATCGCGCACGGCGCTGATGGTCTGCATCTCTGCAAAGACTTCGCCGCTCTTGCGCCGATTCCAGACTTCGCTGCTCCAGTGGCCGATTCCGGTAAGGGCTTGCCACATAGTGGCGTAGTAATCGGGGGGTTGCTGTCCGGACTTAAGGATGCGTGGGTTCTGTCCCACGGCTTCTTCGCGGCTGTACCCGGTGATGGCTGTGAAGGTGTCGTTGACCTCCAGGATGGTGCCCGCCGCGTCGGTAATCATGATGCCTTCACGCGCGTGTGTGAACACGCTTGCGGCAAGCTGCAACTTTGCCTCGGCCGATTTGCGTTCGGTGATGTCGATCATGATGCCGCGCAACCACCGCGGCACGCCCTGCTCAGCCACAACCGTCACGATATCTTGCAGCCACACGGTGTGCCCATTTTTGGCAACAAAGCGGTAGTCAAAATTATGCGGCTCAAGC
>CAIQBN010000012.1 GCA_903870065.1 uncultured beta proteobacterium
CAGAAGCGCCAGTGGCCACAACGCAAGCAGCACGATGCCGCCGCGAGAATGCTGCACAAACCAGCGTGCACGAATTTGGCTCCACCGATCAATTGCCCCCAACTTGGCCAAAACGACGGTAATAAGGGCTCCTGTTACTGCACCCAGGGTGTTGAACATCCAGTCTTCGCGGGACGGGATGCGCGCCGGCAAATAGGTCTGCAGCGACTCCATTGCCAATGCGAGTACGCCAGCGGCCATGGTTGGAACCAGGATCGCGTGCCGGGTTCGCCCGGTTCGCATCGCACTCAATGCAAAAAGGCCACCCAGCGGCGCATACCCGGCTACATTGATGGCAACATCAAAGGCCGTCCAGTAACGCGGCAGTGGCGCAGCCATAAATGCCCACGGCATGATGCCCTGGTCTCGCCATTCAGAAAACGGATACAGACTCGCATACAGTATGAGCCCGACGTACACCAGGGCAAGCGGCCAGGCCGCCGACTTGTGCACTGCGCACCTGCGTCAAAAAGGTTTTAACACCACCAAGATGACAGCCGCAACCATCATCAGGACCGGCGCCTCATTGAACCAACGAAACCAGACGTGGCTGCGGGTCATGGTCCGGTTTTCAAATTTTTTCAAAATCACACTGCAGCTGTGGTGATAACCCATGACAAGCACCACCACAGCGAGCTTGGCATGCATCCAGCCACTGTCTGCGCCCCAGCCGATGCCGTAGCCAGCCCACAGCCAAATGCCCAGTCCAAGCGCCGGCACTGCAATCAGAGTCATGAACCGCAACAACTTGCGTGACATCAGCAACAACCGCGCACGCTCGGCATCCGAGCCCGCCGGCACCATGGCCAAATTCACAAAAATGCGTGGCAAATAAAAAAGACCAGCAAACCAGCTGGCGACAAAAACGATATGAAATGATTTGACTAAAAGCATGCGGACAAGTTTAGGCCAAAAAAAACCCCAGCACGTGGGCTGGGGTGGTAAGCCTATTTGCTGTCACACATCAAGGCCCCGCTCAGGGAGGAAAAGCGGGAGATAGCAAGCTATCCGGGATCGAATTTAACAAACTTTCGCGCATCATGCAAGTGGGGTATGCAAAATACCTCAAAAAACACTGTTTTTCTTTCACGGAGAAACCACATTGCCGCCGCACCGACATCTGCCGGTTGCGCGCCTGCGCGCCAAATTGCTTTCCAAGCTTCAGACTTGGCCCCGCCACCTTCAGCAGTTTCATTTGGCATCCGATCCGCTGCCATTTTTTTAGCCAGATCAATTCGTGATCTGGAATCAGGCACAATTTTCACTATGACTCCATTTGCCCCCTACCCCAACGGTCGTCCGCGGCGCTTGCGCCGCGATAGTTTCACCCGCAATCTGGTGCGCGAAAATCACCTTACGGCGCATGACTTGATCTACCCGGTTTTTGTGGTGGACGGCCACCATCAACGCGTGCCAATTGCATCTATGCCGGGGGTGGAGCGTCTAAGCCTGGACCTCTTGCTGCCGGTAGCCGAAGAATGCGTCAAGCTGGATATTCCGGTGATGGCCCTGTTCCCGGTGATTGACCAGTCCCTCAAAAATTATGAAGGCTCTGAAGCCATCAACCCTGATGGACTGATTCCCCGCGTGGTGCGCGCCCTCAAGAAAGAATTTCCTCAACTCGGCGTCATGACTGATGTGGCGCTCGACCCATTCACCAACCACGGCCAGGACGGACTGCCAGACCGGCGCCCCGACAATGAGGGCTACATCCTGAATGACGAAACCGTCGCCATCCTGGTCCATCAGGCCATGGCGCAGGCCGACGCTGGGGTCGACATTGTTGCCCCCAGCGACATGATGGATGGGCGCATTGGCGCAATCCGCGCTGCGCTCGAAGCCCGGGGCCACATCCATACGCGCATCATGGCCTATAGCGCCAAATACGCATCCGCTTTCTACGGCCCGTTTCGTGATGCCTTGGGATCTGCCAGCAATTTGGGAAAAAGCAATAAAAAGGTCTACCAGATGGACCCGGCAAACACCGACGAGGCCCTGCGCGAAGTAGCCATGGACATTGCCGAAGGCGCTGACATGGTCATGGTCAAGCCAGGCATGCCTTACCTGGACGTGGTGCGCCGTGTGAAGGATGAATTCAAGGTACCAACCTTTGCTTACCAGGTCAGTGGCGAATACGCCATGCTGAAGGCCGCCGCGCAGAATGGCTGGCTGGACCACGATGCCGTGATGATGGAAAGCCTGCTGGCCTTCAAACGGGCCGGTGCAGACGGTGTTTTGACGTATTTTGCACGCGACGCCGCCAAATTGCTGCGCGCTCTGTAGCGAGACGGCCATGCGCATTTTTCATATCCAGAACGCAACCGTGTGGGAGAGCTCCGAACTGGCTGCACTGACCGACACTGCGCTTGCGCCGCAGGGTTTCATCTGGGTGGCCTGCACCCGTGCGGAATTGGAAACGCTGCTGGCACCCATTCAGTCCATGCTGCATACCGTCTGCGGGCAGCAACTCGTGGATCTTCACATATCGGACCTATTGAACCACCAGTTGCCGTCGCATTACGACTTCACCTCACAATACGACATTCTGGTGTTTCGACGGCTGGCAGCGGGCAATGGCAACACCGAAACCGTCTCAGCAGCTGCAACTCCGAATTTAGCGCCCAGCCGTGGCGGACCGCCGGTGCTGCGTCGCATCGACACCAGTCCTGTCGGCTTTGCCATTTTTGACCGCGTGCTCCTGACGGTGCATCCCACCGACTGCAGTGTGCGCGACTCCTACGCGGCCAAACTGGTTCAAACCACCAAAGTGGAATCCCGCGCCGCCGGCGTCCACCTGCCGGCCGGCCCGGCCGACCTGATGCTGCGCATTGTCAATCAGATGGTGGACGGCTTTTTGGAACTGCGGCGCGAGCTGACACACCAGCTTGACCACTGGCAAACCGAGTTGCTCAACCCCAATACGCGGTTTAACAACTGGATTTCCCTGCTGGATGCGCGCCTGTCACTGCATCAGCTGGACGAGATTTGCGAAGACCAACGCGCTGCAGTGCAAGACTGGATTGAGGCTATCAAGACCTGGCCTGAGGCCGCCACCACCGCAGAGCAACGGGAACGTGACTTGCTGCAAGTGCGCAGTCGTGATGTGCTGGAACATATTGAGCGGGTGGTGCACCATGTGCGCCGATTGGCCCAGAGCACCGAGACGGCAGTGCAAATGCACTTTAGCGTGCAGGGCAGCCGAACCAACGACATCATGCGCACCCTGACAGCCCTCACCGCGATTTTCCTACCGTTGAACCTGATTACGGGCTTCTTTGGAATGAACTTTGATGCCCTACCGCTCATTCATGAACAAAGCGGCATCTGGACAGCAATGGGCCTGATGGTGTCCGTAGCATCAGTGCTGGGCCTGGTGTTTTGGCGCAAACGTTACTTGGCGAGAACCGCACGCTAACCAATCACCAGATTGCCGAGGCATTTGGCCTAGACAAAAGGCGCGGCAATGCCTTCCACTTGCATCACCCTCTGCGTTGCCGGTCGCGCCAACATTCGCTGTAAATAGGCACCTAGATGCACGCGCTCACGGGCCGCCCCCTGGCTGAAATTGCGCGTCCAGCGGCACAGGGTAAAGACATACGGATCGAGCGCAGTGAAGGTATCCCCCATAAACCACGGACCGCCCTGCCTGGCCAGCTCGGCATCGAGTTGATCCAACAAACCGGCCACCTTGGCCTGTGCCTGCGCCTGCACTTGCGCAGCACCCTCGGCATTTCCGGCAGCCACCCATCGCTGCGGGTAAAAGTAGGCAATCAGCGTACTTTGCAGCGTATTGGTCAGCCACATGAGCCATTTGTAAAAATGCGCCCGTTCTGCACTGCCTACGGCGGGAGCCAAGGCGGCACCAGGATTGGTGTCGCAAAGGTGCAGGCAGATCGCAGCGGTTTCGTACAGCACCAGATCACCATCGGTCAATGCCGGCAACAGGCCATTGGGGTTGAGCCGTAAATAGTCAGCCGACTTGTGTGCATCGGCAGCCCGATCCACCACAACCAATTCAAAGGGCTGCCCGATCTCCTGCAGCAACAGGTGGGGGATCATGCTGGCGGTACTGGGGTAGTAGTGCAGTTGGATCATTTTTGCGCTCCTTCGATCGCTGTGGGGTTGAGCGGCAGGTCAAACAAACGTGCACCGTTGTTCCAGCCGATGTTGCGCGCTACATCGGCTGGCAGATCACCCAGCCAGGCGCGGTAACTTTTCATCAAATCGGCGTAATACAGCCAGCGCTGATTAACCCAGGTGTCCGAACCGATCAAAAAGCGTGTGGGATATTTGAGCAACAGGGAACGCCACTGCGGGCAAAGGCGATCCTGGCCGCCGGAGTCGCTGCAGGTGAGACCCGGGCGGTATGACAACTCCCCCATCAGCAAGGGATATTGCGCCAGCAATGCATCCACCCGCTCCACCGATGCACCACCAATACCGGTGTGCGCCCAGATCAGGCGGGTCTTTTTCCCTTTGGAGGGGGTGTTGGACATCAGCAAGTCAATTGCCGTGTCGTCCACGTGGGCCAGCACGGCCAGGTTTTTCTCTTCGGCAAAAGCCATCAACTTGCGCGCCACCGGTCCGTTGGCATTGGCGCTGTCGTACAAATGAAACTCTCCCAGCCCCTTGAACGCTCCGGCGGCCGTGCCTTTGGCGTGTTCTGCCACCACCATGTCGAAAATCGTCTCATCGCGAAACCAGGTGTCGTAGTCAGCCCGGTTGCGGTACAGGCGAATAAAAGGCACCACCGACACCCCGGCCTGGCGCGTCAGAGGGCTGGCG
>CAIQBN010000013.1 GCA_903870065.1 uncultured beta proteobacterium
ACGGGGAAAGTTTTGCCTGAGATTTGCTTTACAGCGCTCAAGGGTACTGCTTCTCCGATGCGACAGCGCGGTGACTGGACGTTGAACAAGGAGAAGGTATGTCCACCACCACGTTTGTTGAGGCCACATCGGCCGACCCGTTTGTTCGGGATTTGCACCGTAAAGCGGTGCGATTGTTAAATGAGGGTCGGCAGGGATTCATGTAATTTTCGGCATATAGTGACTTAAGGCTATGTTTTTGAACGGTTTTTTGGTACTTTCGTTTCTGCAAACGGCAACTGCCTCGGTGGCTCGACATTTTGCCGGGTCTGATCGGAATCTCCACCGTCGAACCGCCGCAAGATTGCCTCGGTGATGACCTTCTGAGTTTCAAGGGTCGCGCGTGCCGTGGCAAGTTCCAACTCCAAGCTTTGCTTGTCGCTGGCCAATCTCTCAGCCAAGACCTGCACTTGAGCCTTTGATTCCTCCAGCACCTTAACCGACTCCTGCAGGTGGACCAATTGCGTGCCGAACTCATCGGCTTTTTTCTGGGCATGTGCAAGACTTCCGCTTTGTTCCTTTAGCCCCCTTGCATCTTCCAATGCGGCATGCAGTCCTGCCTGCGCATGCGCCAGTTCGCCCAGCAAGCGCGTGCATTCTTGGTGGGCATGGGTGGCCTCTTGTTGCTTTTGGGTGAGCGCCTGATTGACGTTGCGCAGCTCGCTTCGCAGATACTGAACTTCCTGGTCGTGCTTGCGGTGTTCTTGTTCACGCTGCTCCTTGGCGGACTGCCTAAAGTGCTCCAGGCTCTCGCGTGCTTGTTTGTGTTTGTCCTCCAGCGACTGGCGGTGTTCTTCTTCTTTGGCCAGGCGATCCCGCAAATCATTGACCTCCTGCGCCAGCTTCGTGCGATCCAGCAGAATGTCGCGCAGTTCCGCAGCGGTCCTGGCGTTCGCTTGTTGTTCGGCGGCCAAGGTCAACTGGGTCTGCTCCCGCACTGCGCGCGCTGAATCAGCCTCGGACTTCAATGTTGCAATGAAGTCGTTCAACTGCTGGACCTTTGCGATGTGTTTGTCGCTGAGGTCCGAGACCTGTGCCTGCGCTTCCTCATGAAGCTGGCTCGCCAGTCGGCCAACCAAGTCTTGAATCGCTTCGCTGACTGCAACCTTTGTCCCGGTGGCGCCGCCTTGTTCTTCCTCGATCTCCTTCAAGTAGCGATGAATGGTTGCCTTTGAACCCGTATCACCCAACTCGACTCGTACTGCGTCAATGGACGGATAGCGCCCCATGGCCAGCAACCTATCGCGGGCGCGGACCACCTCAGACTTGTAAATCCCGGCTCTGGCCATGTGAAATTCCGATATCGTACTGTGGTATGTATTATGATAATACATACTATCTTCTTCGTCAATACGATTCAATATGCTTAATTTGTGGCAATTGATAATGGAGGATTATCAATTGTTATGGGCTAAAATGGAGTTTTTGTCCGCGCTGGCTCCGCACGCAGTCTATACACCCCATGTTCAAGGCGGTTAGACAGCAAGCTGATTGGAGCCCCTCTTGAAGAGACGTTCTTGACACCGTAGTCGCTAACCAGGCCCTGATCATGCAGTTGAGTTCCCCGCTCGTCGCACACAATACGACGCTCAAACAGCTACAGACCTGGGTGGATGAGGATCCCTTCGTTGCCACCAATGTTGTGACAGCCGAGATCATTGAAATCGTCCGGTCGAACACTGATGAGAGGATTCAACACTTACTTGGCTAAATTAGCGCAAGCGCACGGGTTAAGTTGAAGTCACTGACACCACACTTCCCCTGCCGGCTAGAGTGAATTTTGACCAAACTCGGTACACTTCTGACGAAACGGGCCGCTCCAATACGGATACTCAATGAGCCGGGTTGACGAATTTCTCCACGCAGCCGAGCGCGCTAACACGCGGCGCAGCTACGCGTCGGCCATTCAGCACTTTGAGGTCGAATGGAAAGGTTTGCTGCCCGCCACCAGCGAGGCGGTAGCCCGCTATTTGGCCGACCATGCAAGTAGCTTGTCAAATAACACGCTGAGGCAACGCTTGGCTGCGTTGTCACGTTGGCATTCCGATCAAGGCTTTGCGGACCCAACTAAAGCCCCCATCGTTCGACAAGTGCTCAAAGGCATCCGCTCCCTCCATCCCGCCATCGAAAAACGGGCACGCCCCTTGATCCTGGACCAGCTTGAACAGGTAGATTCGTGGCTGCAGCGGTCCGTCGGCGAGGCACGAATGCGTGGTGATCAGCCCAGATTACTGCGCCACACCCGTGATCGCTCAATGGTATTGCTGGGATTTTGGCGCGGCTTTCGATCCGACGAATTGATTCGCCTCAAACTCGAAAACATCCAGATTTCCCCCGGCGAAGGCATCACCTGTTACCTAGAGCGTAGCAAGACCGACACCGACTACGCCGGGCGCGAGTTCAAATGTCCTGCTCTGTCGCGCCTGTGCCCGGTTACCGCTTTGGGCGAATGGACGGCTGCGGCGGGTCTGAGCGCAGGCCCAGTTTTCCGCAAGATTGACCGCTGGGGCCATGTCGCGCAAGAAGCCTTGGGGGCAAACAGTCTCATTCCTATTTTGCGGTACGTGTTTGCCGCAGCGGGCCTGGCATCCGCGCAGGAATACAGCAGCCACTCCCTGCGCCGTGGTTTCGCTGCTTGGGCACGGGCCAGTGGCTGGGACATCAAGGAATTGATGGAATATGTAGGCTGGAAAGACATCAAATCGGCCATGCGTTACCTTGAAGCGTCAGACGCGAGCTTGCAAGCCCGGTTTGAACACGGCTTGGCAATGCCTGGTGCCGCACCGAGCCCAATCACTGCGGCGAATCCGCCCGCTCCCGCTGCAGCGATATCAGAAGCACCTGTCATTCCTATGGCAGTTTTGCGCGTCAAGATGACAATGGACCGGTTCAACAAACTTTCGCGAGGGTGGTCGCGCGCGCACCGTCTGATCGAACAAACCTGCTTCGAGCGCTACGCGATGCAGCGCCTGGATGCCCAGGGCACCGAATACGAACTTCGGGTTCCTTGTCCGTCCAGGGATGGATTGGAAGAGGCCATTTATGCGCTGCTCGATGACATGTACCGCGTGGCCGACGCAAATCAATGTAGGCTGGAGGCATCCATTCATGAGCCCACTTCGGGCGCCTACTGGAGCTGAGGCGAATGCCTGTTCAGCGGCGCACGCGCATCCAAATGACCCAGGCCAACGATGACCGCACTGAACGAAACTGCCTATCGGCGTCTGAACCCTGACCCGTCACCCAAGGAACTGAAGGATTCATTCACGCCAACCGAAGATGAGCTGGCATTTGTGGCCAGCATTGCCAGCCGACCCTTGCCACGCGCAGCAGCGCTGATGCACCTCAAGCTGTTCCAGCGGCTTGGGGCATTTTCCAGTGTAGCCAATACGCCCCAGATCATCCGGGACCATATTACGCAGACTGGCGGCATGGCGATTCGCCCCACGGCAAAGGAACTCAAACAATTCGAGGCCTCGGGCTCCTACCGCCATATGCTCTATGCATTGCGGCAGTACCTGAATGTTCGTCCGTTGGCTGGCACTGACCACGCATGGCTGGAAGTCGTGGCTGCGCAGGCGGCCGAAACCAAGCATGCGGTGGCGGACATCATCAATGTGATGTTGGAAGAACTGGTCCATCACCGGTACGAATTGCCCGCGTTTTCAACTCTGGATCGCATGGCTTTTCGCGCACGCGAGGCCAGCAACAACCGGTATTTTTCAAGCATCAGCGAACTACTCAGTGCGCAGGACAAGGCAATGCTCGATGCCCTCCTGAAAAAAACGCCTGGTGAACCGACTTCGGCTTGGCAAATACTCAAACGTGAGCCCAAGAAACCGACCAACAAGGAAGCACGCTCGTATCTGCAGCACGTCAGGCATATGCAGCGCATGGTCGAACAACTGCCAAAGCCCAATATCCCGGCGCCAAAGCTCCGTCAATTCCGCTTTCTGGCCCGTGCGCTGGACGCCGCAGAGATGGCCGAATTGAAGCCGCTCAAGCGCTATGCCTTGGCGGTGATCTTGATCCGTTCCCGGCATGCTCAAGCACTGGATGACGCGGCCGAACTGCTGATCCGTCTGATGCAGAATCTGGAAAACACCGCCCGCGAGAAGCTGTTGCAGTTTCAGCAAGACCGCAGCCAAAAGACAGACATGCTAGTCGGGCAACTCAAGGACATTCTGGACGCGTTTCAGATCAATGGCACCGACACCCAGCGGCTGGACGCTATTGGCGCAACATTTCGGGCCGAAATAGAAGCCTTGAGGGCCGATTGCGACGAGCTTTTGGCTTACGCGGGGCGTAACTCGCTGCCGTTCATGCTTCAGCCCTACAAGGCGGTGCGCGCGCAATTGCTCAATTGCGTCGAGATCACAGCCCCAACGACCAGCACCGATGATGTGGTCATGGAAAAGATGATGGCCGCTCTGTATCGATTGCGCACCAACCGCAGTCAGGTCGTACTGCTATCCGAATTGAATCTCGACGCTGAGACGGATTTTGCGTGGATGTCAGCACAATGGCGCAAATTGGTCTTGCTCAAGACTGCGGGTCGCAGCTACCCCGATGCGATTCATCGCAGTTACTTTGAACTGGCCGTTTTGCAACAAATCAAGGATGAGTTCAAGACCGGCGACCTGTACATCAAGCATGGCGAGCGCTATGACGACTACCGGGAACAGTTGGTGGATGATGCCACCTTTGCCAAAGAGTTGCCTTCGTATGCCACGGTGACCGGCGTGGAAACACGTCCTGCCGTATTCGTGTTCGAATTGAAAAAGGCCTTGCTGGAGCGGGCACGCCAGGTTGACGCGGCATTTTCGGCCAACGCGCATGCCGAGATTGTTGATGGGCGCTTGATCTTGCACAAACCGCAGCGCACCGAGGTTTCTGAGGCAGTCAAGGAGTTGGAACGGCAGGTGACCCAACGCATGGATAGCATCAGCATCGTCGATGTACTCACCGACGTGGCACGCTGGCTGGATCTGCACAAGCATTTCCGGCCGCTGGCTGGTACCGACAGCAAGTTGGAAGACCTGCGCATGCGGGTGATCACGACATTGTTTTGCTATGGCTGCAACCTTGGACCGGTCCAGACGGCACGATCCATCAAAGGCTTGAGTCGGCGTCAGCATGCCTGGCTCAATCTGAAGTATGTGACGGAAGATACCTTGGACAAGGCCATCGTCACCGTTATCAACGCTTACAACAAGTTTGAGTTGCCCGGCTATTGGGGGACCGGGAAGCATGCGTCGGCAGACGGCACCAAGTGGAATCTTTACGAACAAAATCTGATGTCCGAATACCACATCCGATATGGCGGATATGGAGGCATCGGCTACTACCATGTATCCGACAAGTTCATTGCCCTGTTCAGCCATTTCATGGCCTGCGGAACCTATGAAGGTGTTCACATTCTCGACGGGCTGATGGGCAACGCGTCCGACATCCGGCCTGACACTGTGCACGGGGATACCCAGGCGCAGAACTACGCGGTGTTCGCCTTGGCCTATTTATTGGGAATCAAGCTGATGCCCAGAATGCGTGGCATCAAGGATCTGAGCTTTTTTAGGCCCGATGCCAAGACCAAGTTTGCAAACATTGACTCGCTGTTTGCTGACTCCATCGACTGGAAACTGATTGAAACGCACTTGCCATCGATGCTGCGCATTGCGGTGTCTATCAAGACCGGGAAGATCACGCCATCGGCAATCCTGCGTCGCCTAGGCACACAGAACAGGAAGAACAAGCTGTATTTTGCATTTCGCGAGCTTGGTATGGTCATGCGCACCATGTTCCTGCTGGAGTACATCGGGGATGTCGAACTGCGCCGCGTGATCCACGCCGAGACCAACAAGAGCGAACAATTCAATGGCTTTGCGAAATGGTCGTTTTTTGGTGGGGAGGGCATCATTGCTGAGAACCTGCGGCACGAGCAGCGCAAAATCATCAAGTACAACCACTTGGTTGCCAACATGGTCATTCTGCACAACGTGGTGGGCATGACCCGCGTGCTGAAGGAGATGAGTGAAGAAGGAGCCGAGCTAACGCCGGAGACTCTGGGTGGGCTTGCGCCGCTGCGGCCAGGCCACATCAACCGGTTTGGGGACTACACGCTGGACTTCCGGCGAAAAATATCGCCCCTGAACTTTGATTTGGCAATAATTCCAAAAGAATCATAGGGTTAGGTCACTTTTTGCCGGAAATTGCATGAATCCCGGCCGACCCTCTACTGCGGGCGCGGCGAGGGTTTCTACGTCGACTCGGGTCTGCGTGGATGCCTTCGACCAGCAGCACATCGGCTCCTTCGGTTCAGGACATGGCCATGCTGACAATGTCCTCCAGCAACTCGTCTGTTTTGCCGTTGGTGATCCGTTCGGTGGCCAGGCTCATGGGCAAGGGATCGGGCGTGGCGCCCGTCTGGCAGATGCGGCGTGCAAACAACACCGACGGTTCAGTGTCCGGCGTGCGTTTGGTGATGGGTTTGACAAATGCCACCTTCAGGCTGCGTCGTTGCAATGCCCGCAACAGGCCCAGGG
>CAIQBN010000014.1 GCA_903870065.1 uncultured beta proteobacterium
ATGGCATCGGCTGCCGCGGTCAACTTGTATTTGAACTTTTTGGGGCAGGCCAAGGCGTTGGTCGACGCCAAGTGCAACACACCGACGCCACAGCCCAACCGAGCGCCCACTGTCGCACTCGCACCGGATCCGGCGGCGGTGCCGGCGTTTCAGGAAGGAATGACCCGAGGGCTGGAGTTTGAGATTCGCATTGATGACCCTGATGGGCTCCAAGACCTTGACCCCGGAAGTTTTCGCATGTGGGTAGCCGGAGTGGATAAGACCAGACATTTTCTCGAAACGGTAGCGATGCACCCGAGCCGCCTGCGACAGGTCAACTCTGCTACTGGAACGACTTACTACATTAGACATGACCCGCATGCGCTCATGTCAGGTGCCAATTACTTCAACATTCAGTGGAACGGCACATGGCCTGTATCACTCGGAATTTGCGACCGCGGCGGTGCTTGTGTGCGCGCTGACTACGCTATTTACTTTGGCCCCTACTTTGCGACAACCGAAGCCACCTGGCTGGGTCAAGCAGGCGGGGGTTGTGTAGGCGGCCAAAATGAAATCCGGTTTTCCTTCATTTTGGGTAACAACGGATACGAAAGCATTGACACGGAAATTTATGTGGGCCTACTGCGGCCATCGGATGCGGCCTATTGGACATATGGTCGCGACAATGGTCCCAACCAGTGGCATGCGATGACGGTCGTGCTCTTGTGGCAATGGCCCAGCGCGCCGTCTGGCGTTCGTATCAGTCCGCCGGATGAAGTGGTTTTTACCATGCTGACCGACCCGCCGTCCAAAGTGATTTCTGCGGGTGAGTACCTGTTCCTCACGGGTGCACGGACGGCAAGCGCGACGGACCTGTTGATGGTGCCCCGGTCAGCCCACATTTGCACCCGCTAGACCATGCAGGCGCGGTAAACAACCTGCTATCAGGTTTGACTCACGGCCAGAACCGGACTCTCGCTGGGTATCGCGACACATCGAATCCTTGGGCGTTCTGTCGTAATCGTGTCGTCATTGCCCGCTGTGGCGTCACCTTGTGGCTAGCAGATCGATCAGAATAGGCTCAATGGGCTTTAATATAGAGCGCGGTCAACAAAGGAGTTTGTCACACCACACAAACTCCCCGGCCATGCCGGCCAATAAAACTATGCCCTGAATTGGAGACGCTATGTCTGATTTGATTTTGCTTGGCGACGAAGCGGTCGCTCGCGCCGCCATCGACGCCGGCATCACTGCGGCTTACGCTTACCCCGGCACGCCGTCCACCGAAATTTACCAAGCCATTGAAGACCATGCCAAAAAACATGGCCTTCCGATTAAAGGATTTTGGTCAACCAATGAAAAAGTGGCTTTAGAGGAAGGGGTTGGCGTGTCTTATGCGGGTTGCCGCGCGCTGGTTGCCATGAAACACGTGGGGCTCAACGTTGCGGCAGATCCATTCATGAATGTGGCGGTATCCGGCGCCCATGGCGGCCTAGTGATTGTGGTGGCCGATGATCCGTCCATGCACAGTTCGCAAAACGAGCAGGATTCGCGCTATTTTGCAGACTTTGCCATGGTTCCCTGTTTGGAGCCGGCAAACCAGCAGCAGTGTTACGACATGACGCGCGAAGCGTTTGAACTCTCCGAGCAATTGAAGGTTCCGGTACTGCTGCGCCTGGTCACACGCCTGGCGCACAGTCGCGCACAGGTCAGATTGGCTCCTCCGCGCGCGCAGAATACGCCGAACTATGTGGAGGATCCTGCCCGTTTTACGCTGATTCCGGCCAATGCCCGGCGCGCATACGCGCAACTGGTTGATAAGCAAACTGCACTGCAAGCCTACAGCGAGGCGCACCCGGTCAATGCCTTGACAATTCAGGGCGCGGGCAAGCAGGGCATTCTGGTCAGTGGCCTGGCTTGGAACTACCTCAATGAAGCCATGGGCGACGCTATTCACAACTACAACCTGTTGCGAATAGCCACTTACCCACTGCCGCTGAAAAAAATCCGCCAATTGCTGGACGCTTCTGGCGACGTGTTTGTGGTGGAAGAAGGCTATCCGTTCATTGAGCGCTACATCAGCGCCCTGGGGCTGATGACGGAGCGGCGCATCCGCGGCAAGCTTACCGGGGATCTGCCGCGCATCGGCGAACTGAGCCAGGACGCCATCAAACCCTGTTTTGGCTTGACGGCGGAGCCATCCCTGCAATTGGCTGGTCTGTCTGACGTATTGGTGGGGCGTCCGCCGCGTCTGTGCGACAAATGCCCGCACAGCGATGCCTACATCGCTATCAAGGAGGTCATTGCCGAACTGGGGTCTGGAATCAGGGTGATGGGCGACATTGGCTGTTATTCACTTGGGTACTTGGAGCCCCATCAGGCCATTCACTCGTGTTTGTGTATGGGTTCGTCCATTGGAATGGCAATTGGTGCCGCGCATGCCGGAATGAACCCTTCCCTGTGTGTGATTGGCGACGGCACCTTTACCCATTCTGGCATGGCACCCCTGCTCGACGCAGCACGGGAAAACAGCAACATCAAAGTGTTTATTCTGGATAACAGCATCGTGGCCATGACCGGTGGCCAGCCCACTATGGCCACTGATGAAGAGGTGGTTGACCTGGTCGCCGGCCTGGGAGTGCCACGCAAACATATCCGCATCGTCGAGCCAACCGCACACAAAAAACAACAGACTGTGGCCACCATCCGCGAAGAGCTTGCGCACCAGGGGTTGTCGGTCATCGTGGCCCGGCGGGCCTGTGTGACTTACGCCAAGGAAATTAAGGAAATAAAGGCGCATAAGCGCGATTTTTCGGTGACAGCAGCATGAACTTTGACATGGTAATTGCAGGGGTAGGCGGCCAAGGGGTGTTGACTATTGCCGCCGTGCTGGACCGCGCGGCACATGAGGCCGGTCTGTTTATCAAACAGTCCGAAGTACATGGCATGGCGCAGCGTGGCGGCGCCGTGTCGGCCTTTGTGCGCATGTCGGACCAGCCGGTCGCCAGCGACCTGATTGCCAAGGGCGGAGCCAGTCTGTTGCTCTCGGTTGAACCGCTGGAGGCGTTGCGCTACACCCATTTGCTCAAGCCCGAGGGCTGGATAGTTAGCGACATCACGCCGATGCTCAACATGCCAGACTATCCGGCGCTGGACAGCGTGTACAAAGTGCTGTTTTCTGCGCCGCGTCTGGTGGCGGTGGATGCCACCCGACTGGCGCAAAAGGCCGGCACGATCAAGGCGCAGAACATTGTCGCACTCGGCGCTGCTGCGATGCACCTGCCATTGTCGATGGAGAGCATTGAGCAACAGATTCGTGCCCTGTTTGAGCGAAAGGGCGAGCGCATCGTGAATGCCAACATTCACGCCTTTCGCAAGGGTGATGCCGCTGCAAGGTTTACTGGAGCGTTGCTGACCGCTGGTGTACCACGCAATACGTTGGCGCAAGTGGTCTCCCATATTCACTTTCCACCGCACCCGGTCGCGGCCGATGTGGTGGCTGCCTGGGCACAATGTTTGCTGGCAGGCAATGCGGCACAGGCCGTCCAGCGCATCGTCGACCAAAACGAGCTCACCCGCCTGGAGGCCTTGGGCGAGCTGATGGCTGTGGCGTGAGTTAAATTACCATTTTGTGGCGACCGCTATGCAGCCACGGTTGCGGACTGGCGGCGACCCAGAACTCGTTTGGCAAGGCGGTACAACAGCCGCAGTCCGAGGAGGGTCAGCAGGGCTTCGAGGAAGGTCAGCACGAAGGCCAACAATCCATTTTTGCTTTCTGCCCGCAGCTTGAACTTGGCCACCATGCGGTCGCGCGCAATTTCAATGCTGTCATAGAAGGTGGGCACCACCAGCAGGGTCAGCAGGGTTGAGGTGATCGTGCCGCCAATGATGGCCACCGCCAGCGGTTGGTAGAACTCGCCGCCTTCACCCAGGCCAATGGCCACCGGCATCATGCCGGCAATCAAGGCAAAGGTAGTCATCAAAATCGGCCTCAGACGTACCCGTCCCGCGTCCATCAACGCTTCTTCGCGGTCAATGCCCTCGGCTTCGCGTTTGCGGGCAGCATCAAGCAACAAAATGGCGTTCTTGGCAACCAGTCCCATCAGCATGATGATGCCGATGAAGCTCATCAGGTTCAGTGTGCTGCGCGTCACCAGCAAGGCCAGCACCACACCGATTAAGGACAAGGGCAGCGACAACATCACCGCCAGCGGCGCAGTGAACGAGCCAAACTGCATCACCAGAATCAAATACATCAGCCCAATGCCCGACAACAGCGCAATCAGCATTTCGGTGAATAACTCTTTCTGATCCTGCCCGGCACCGCCAAGAGAGAGTCCATAGCCTGGGGGATAGTCAAACGATTTGGCCAATTTCATGGCGTCTTCTGTCACTTCGCCATTGGAGCGGCCCTGTGCGTTGGCTGATACGGTGATGTTGCGTTTGCCGTTGGCGTGTTCAATGCCGGAGGGCCCCTTGCCCATGGTGATGGTGGCGATCTGGTCCAGCGGCACCATCAGGTTGGTACCCGCCACTGCGATTGGCAGGCGTTCAATGCTTTCCTTGCTGACCCGGTCATCCGGGTGCAGGCGTACAGCCACATCCCGCGTCTCGCCGGTGGGGTCCACCCAATCGCCAACTTCAATGCCAGCAAAGGCAACGCGCAGCGACTGTGCAGCATCGTTGGCAGAAATGCCCATGGAGTTGGCCAGGCCCCGGTTGAGTTCGATCTTGAGTTCTTTTTTGGGATCTTGCTGGGACAGGCCGACATCCACTGCACCTGGCACCTGACGCAGTTTGTCCATGTAGGCACTGGTGATCTCCAGCAACTTGCGCGAATCAGGGCCAGTGAAATCAATTTGAATGGGCTTGCGTGCGCCGTTGTTCAGGTCGTCCAGCACGGTGTACTCTGCGCCTACCAGGGTGCGCACTTTTTGGCGCAACTCGGAGGCAATTTCCTTGGCGCTGCGTGTGCGGGTGTTGCGCTTGCCGATATCGACGTAAATGCGGCCACCGCTGGCGCTGATGTTGCTGTTGGTTTCCTTGGTTTCAGGAATCGTGCGGGCCAGTTCAGCGGCGCGCTCCATTTTCAGCCGGGCATATTCGACCGACGACGATGACGGTGTACGCACCTCAATCATCAGGTTGCCAGAGTCTGTCGCAGGCAGGAAACTCGAGCCGCCGAGCTTGACCTGAAGCACCACGGAGGCGACCAGACTGGCCACAGCAATGGCTGCCATCCAGCGCCTGTGGTGCAAAGCCCATGCGATGACATTGCCATAGCGGTCGGCCTGGTGGTCAAACCAGTCATTAAAACGCCCGAGTACGGCGCTGAGTCCCTTTTTGGGCGCGGTATGGTGATCCACCGGGTCACCCCAGTATGCCGACAGCATGGGGTCTAGCGTGAACGAAATGGCCAGGCTGACCAGCACAGAGCAAGTCACCGTCAACGCAAATGGCCGGAACCACTCGCCCGAGACACCCGGCATGAACGCCACCGGAATAAAAACCGCAATGATGGAGAAGGTCGTGGCAGCCACTGCCAGGCCAATCTCGGCCGTGCCTTCAAGGGATGCGGTGCGCCGGTCCGAGCCGCGTTGCATATGGCGCACGATGTTTTCCCGCACCACAATGGCGTCGTCAATGAGCACTCCGATAGCCAGCGAGAGCCCCAGCAACGTCATGAAGTTCAAGGTAAAGCCGCACAACCACACCGCAATGAATGCGGCGATCACCGAGGTCGGCAAGCTCAGGGCAGTAATCAGGGTTGAGCGCCAGGAATTCAGAAAGGCATACACCACGAAGATCGTCAGCACAGCCCCCAACACCAGCGATTCGATCACATTGTTCAGACTGCGTTGGGCGTCCACCCCGCCGTCGCGGGTGATTTCCAGTTTGGTGCCGGGGCGCTCTTTTTCGAACTCGGCATTGATCTCTTTGACCATCTTGCGAATGTCGTTGGCAACGCTGACTGTGCTGGCGTCGCGTGAGCGCGTTACAAACATGCCCACGTTGGGCTTGCCACTGCGGATGCTAAAGCTGTTGATGTCGGCAAAACTGTCGCTGATCGTCGCCACATCCGCCAGACGCACAACCTGGCCGCCAAAGCGCTTGACGACGACACTCTGGAACTCGGCAGGCGATTCAATTCGCCCCACCAGACGAATGCTTTCTTCATCGAGCGCACCTTGCACCTTGCCCACCGGAGCGTTGGTGTTTTGTGCGCGCACTGCGGCCACCACTTCGCCGACGGAAACATTGTGTTCGCGCAGCTTTTCAGCACGCAGCAGGACCGACAATTCCCGCTTGAGTGACCCGTTGATGTTGACGTTGGCCACGCCGGGTATGCCGCGTAATTTGTCTGCCAGCACATCTTCTGCCAAGCGCGATATTTCGGCATGGGTCTGCGAACTCGAAGACAGTGCCATGTTCATAATCGGCTGGGCCGATGGGTCATAGCGGCGCAGCACAGGTTCGCGCATTTCGGTTGGCAGCTTGAAGCGTGCGCTGGAAATCACGTTGCGTACTTCGTCCGAGGCTTCGATCATGTTCTTTTTGAATGAAAAGATCACGTCGAAACGGGCATTGCCTTCGGTCGAGTTCGAGTAAACCTCAGTCACACCCTGGATGCTCTGCAAGGATTTTTCGATGCGGTTGACGATTTCGCGCTCCACCGTATCGGGGGAGGCGCCGGGGTAGGCGATGGTCACGAATAGCCCCGGCACTTCAACGTCGGGGTTTTGGTTGACCCGCAACTTGCTCATGGCCAGTAAGCCCATGGCCATCAAGGCAATGATCAGGACTACAGTCGCCGTCGGGCGTTTGATGCTGAAATCAGACAAAAACATGCTCAGGTCCCCTTGGCGGCAGAGGCTGCAGGTGCAATGGCTGGTGCGGCAGCGGCGGGAGTTGCCTTGGCGCTGGCCATTTCAATGCTCTGCCCGTCCTTGAAGCTGGAGCTCGGACTGCGCAGGATGATGTCACCTTCAGCCAAACCACTGCGCACTTCATAGTTCCCGGTGCGCGGGTCACGCGCACCCAGAGTCAGGGCCACTTGTTGCATGGTGGCACCCTGAACCCGCCAGACCGATGCCTTGTCGCCGGCCTTCACCACCACCGATTCGGGGAGCGTGACTGCCTTGGTGTTGGCGGCTTCAATGGTTCCCTCGGCATACAGTCCAGCCACCCGGGGCTGCGTGTTGCCGACAAAGCCAACCAGCACCTCGACTTGGCGCGTTACATCATTGGCGCTGGGGTCAACCCGCATCACCTTGCCCCGAAACTCCTGACCGGCGTACCCGTTGATACGGAAGTTGACGGATTGGCCAACCACCACAACGCTGATTTTGTCGGCTGACACCCGGCCCGCAAAACGCATGCTGCTGGGGTCTATGACTTTGAGCAGTTCTTTGCCAATGGATGCGGTGTCCCCCGCTGAAGCCTTTCGGTCGCTGACCACACCATCAAATGGGGCACGAACCACCGTGCGCTCCAATTGCTGGCGCGCCAGCACGGCGCGCGCATTCGCTGCCGACAGTTCGCTTTGAGCGCCGTTGCGTCGGACTTCAGCGTCGTCCAGTGCCTGCAGCGAGGTCATGCCCGATGCGCGAAGTGTTTTGAGGCGTTGCAAATTACGCTCGGCCTGGTCCAGTGACTGGGCTGCGTTGCGGGCGCTGGCTTCAGCGGAATTGAGGTTGTCGCGAATAGAGGTTTGATCCAGGCGCACCAGCACATCGCCGCGACGAACTGCATCACCGTTTTCCTTGAGCACTTGCAGCACCACGGCGGAAATCTCGGCGCGCAGATCGGCTTTGCGTTCAGGCTGAATGGAGCCGGTTACGACCGGGCCAGACGACAGCGCGTTCGAGGTAATTGCCATGACATCCTCCGGTGCAATGACCAGCTTTGCAGGTGCCGCATTGGCGTCTTTTTTCTCGCCTTTGCCTGGAAGCTTGTCGCAAGCAGACAGGCAAACAATCAGCGCAACAACGGTGGCTAGGGGGCGCAGCATAAAAAATTCTCCGGGGGAACACAGAAGGGGAAGGCGGGAATCGCCACGATTATGGCGGTAACCCCATCATGCTGCTGGGTGGCAGCGCGATGGGGTCTGGGGGGAGGGGATTATCCGTTATGCGCCGTGACGGGTTTGGCTTGCGCACTGGTGTTGGGTGCGGACGTCTTGTGGGCAACGATGACGACTCTGGGGAGTTCGATGGAGTGCAAGACCGGTGCCTTGGCTTGGTTGTGCATGCCGGTCACGATAGTGCCCAGCCAAACGGCCGAAAGCAGGGCACCCATCACGACTGCGAAGAACTTGGAGAGAGGGCGAGTGAACATGGCGGACTCCTGTTGTGTTGGACCGAACTGTAGGGCGCCACGCAAACGGGCGCGCGCGCTTTGCGACCAAGCGCCTGTGCGCGTGACAATCTGCGGGATTCGGGGGGTGAGTGGATTGAATGGAACATGAATTTTGGTTTAATGGCGTGCTTCAGGCTTTTGATAGCTGGCCCGCACCCCACCAGGATGCGGATGTACGCTGGTCAAAGCGGCCGATTGACCACAACGGAATTCAGCATGAGACATTTTTTTGCAGGCGCAATCGTTGCGCTGACCTTCACCACTGCCGGTGCGCAGGGCTTCATTACTCCCAACCCTAATTTAATGGCGGACGGCATCCCGGCAATCGCGCAGGCGATTGCGGACAAAGTAGCGCTCTATACCGATTTTCGGGGCCACACTTTCGTGGGCTGGCACCCGGTGCAACGATCCATGCTGGTGCGCCACCGTGAAGAGGGAGCGAATTTGGCGCAGATTTACTGGCTTAAATCCCCTGGCGGTCAATTGGAAAGGCTGACGGACTTCGCGGACACGGTTTCGGCAGCGTCCTTTGCGCCGAAACACGGCAACTATCTGGTTTTTGCGCGCGACGCTGGAGGCAACGAGGCCACGCAGGTGTTCCGCATGGACCTGGACACCCGTCAATCCACCCTCTTGTCCAATCCGCAGGAGCGCAGTGCTTACACGTGGTCACGCCGCGGCGATCGAATCCTTCTGGAGTCGGTTCCTCTGGACAAAACCGCACAGGGGGGGACGCGCAACCAGGTCTTCACAACGCTGACTCTGGTGGACCCCATGAAACCCGAAAGCCGGTCCAAACTGGTCGAACTACCGGGTGGAGGGTGGGGGAGTTTTCAATTCACCCATGATGACGCCACGCTCGTTGCACAACAGTACCGCACCCCCAACGACTCGGATGTGTTTCTGATTGATGCCAAGACCGGTTTGCGCGAAAAGATATTGCCCCAGCCAGGCTCGACCGCTGCCCGGTACAGCGGCTTCGAATGGAGCAAGGACAATCAGCGCCTGTTTTTGACCACCAACTCCAGGGGCGAGTTTTCCGAATTGGCCGTCTACGATCGCAGGGATAAATCCTTGACGGTGCTCTCGCACGCGATCCCATGGGATGTTGAAAATTTCAGTCTGTCTGCCGATGGCCAACGGCTGATGGCGGTGGTGAATAACAACGGTCGCGATGAAATGCATTTTTTTGACGCCACAACCGGCAAGGAACTGGCGCGGCCTGACCTGGGGGCTGGCTCCATTGGCGGCGGCGAATGGCACAACGCGCAGCACAGCTTGCTCGCTTTTTCGCTGAATTCACCGCAAAGCCCGGGTGATGTCTACAGCCTGGACACCAAGACCGGCACGACCGAGCGCTGGACCGTTGCAGGCGCCGCTGGCGGTGTCCAGCCAGAGACCTTTGTGAGCCCGGAGTTGGTTCAGATCAAGAGCTTTGATGGTCTGAACATCAGTGGCTGGCTGTACTTGCCAGATCCTGCCAAGTTTCCTGGCAAGCGACCGGTATTGGTGAACTTTCATGGTGGCCCCGCGGGTCAATCCACCTTTCGTTTTATGGGTCGTTACAACTACTTTCTCAATGAAATGGGCGTCGCTGTTTTGCTGCCCAACGTGCGCGGATCCATGGGCTACGGCAAGACCTTTGTGGATCTGGACAACGGCTTCAAGCGCAAAGACTCGGTCAAGGACGGTGGGGCGTTCCTAAACTGGGTGGCCACCCATCCGCGGCTGGATGCCAAGCGCATCGTGGTGTCCGGCGGCAGCTACGGCGGCTACATGAGCCTGGCCACGGCAGCGGACTACAGCCCGCTGATCCGCGGTGCCATTGACGTGGTGGGCATCAGCAACTTTGTAACTTTTTTGAACAACACTGAGAGTTACCGGCGTGACCTGCGCCGGGTCGAGTATGGCGACGAGCGCGACCCGGCCATGCGTGCATTCCAAGAAAAAATTGCCCCCCTAAACAATGCATCCTCCATCACCGTACCGCTTTTCGTGGTGCAGGGAAAGAACGACCCGCGCGTGCCGTTCACTGAAGCCCAGCAGATCGTTTCGGCGGTTCGCAAAAACGGTGTTCCGGTGTGGTACTTGCTGGCGGATAACGAGGGGCATGGGTTCAGGCGCAAGGCAAATGCCGACTTCGAGTTTTATTCGACTGTGCGTTTCCTGGAAAAAACACTGATCGAATAGCGTTTTTTAAATTGGACTGCGTGCGGTCAATTTGAATCGGGCGCGTTATAAGCCTTCTGCCAGCGCCATGGCGAGCGACACGCTGATCACTGCCAGCACGGTGGAGACCGCCACACTGGCAGTGACCAGTTCCTCGGCAACCTGGTAGCGCTGCGAAAACATGAAGACGTTGGCGCCGATCGGCAGCGAAGCGGTCACCACCAGAACGGTCAAGGGCAGG
>CAIQBN010000015.1 GCA_903870065.1 uncultured beta proteobacterium
GCCCGCATGGGCAATGGCTGCCACTGCGGAAATATCCACCAGACGCATGTTGGGGTTGGCCGGGGTCTCGCAATACACCACCTTGGTCTTGGGACCCATGGCATTGGCTACCTGTTGCGGGTCGGTCATGTCGACATGGCGAACGGTCACGCCAAAACGGGTCAGACCATGGTTCATAAAGGCAAATGTGCATCCATATAGCGTGATGTCAGCCAGCACTTCGTCGCCCTGCTCCAGCAGCGACCACAGCGTGGCGGTAATGGCGCCCATGCCGGAGCCAAATACCACGGCGCCTGCACCCTGCTCCAGACTGGTCAGGCGTGCCTCAAGCAATGCCAGCGTTGGGTTGGCAATGCGGCTGTAAAAATAGCCTGGCTCGGTGCCGGCAAAGCAACGAGCGCCATAGGCCACGTCGGGGAAGGCAAAGGTGGAGGTGGCGTAGGTGGGTGGCACCAAGGCGCCGTGGTGGTCGGCCGGGTTGTAACCCCAGTGGATGGCGCGGGTGCTGAAGCCGCCGGTCTTTGGCTGGGCGGTGGCGGGCACGGCATCAAGTGGCAGGTCTTTGAGGTTCATGGCGCGGTCTCCTATTGGTTTTGAATGGAAGAATTTTTATGCAAGAGAGCAGAAAATATTTCGCCAAAATCAATGCCAATTGGTCATAATTTGGATGAATTTCTCGAAGTTTCATTGATTCAAGACAAAAATTTCCCCTAAAGCCCAATGAAACCCTTTGACGCCACTGACCAGGCCATTTTGCTGGCGCTGCAGCGCGATGCCCGCCAAACCATGGCCGACTTGGCCGAACAGGTGTCACTGTCCCAATCACCCTGCTGGCGCCGGGTGCGCCAGCTTGAAGAGTCGGGTGTGATTGAGGGCTACCAGGCGCGACTGAGCCGCAGGCAGTTGGGTTTTGGCGTGACCGGCTTCATCCACCTGCAAATGGAAAATCACACCGCCGAAATTGCCGCCGCGTTCGAGCGCGAAGTCGTGGCACTGCCGCAAGTGGTGGCCTGCCACAACCTGTCGGGCCATTACGATTACCTGATTGAGGCTATCGCCACCGACTTGGAGGCGTTTTCGACCCTGGTGCGCAACAAGATCCGCTGCCTGCCGGGCGTCAAAGAAATTGCCACCAGCTTTTCGTTGAAGGAAGTCAAGGCGGCGGGGAGCCTGCCGGTGGGCGGCTGAACGCCTGCCAGCACCCACCTGCCTACAATGCATGCCACCCAAAAGGCCTTGCGCCAGCTCCAGAAAGACATTGCATGAGCACCCTACCGCCAGCCGCTGATTTGTCCGTGACAGAATCGCCCCCCATGCCCGACGCCGCGGTCATGGGGGGCGCCAAGCCCTTCATGCGCACCATCAAGAGCTTTGTGAAGCGGGCCGGGCGCACCACCACCGGCCAGGCCAAGGCGTTTGAGGAATTCGGACCCAAATTTTTGTTGCCCTACCAGCAAGGCGCTATCGATTTCAAAGCGCTATACGCAGATTCCACGAGGGCTAGCGGCCAGAATAGCTTGAGCAATTGCCCCATCGTGCTGGAAATCGGATTTGGCATGGGCGAGGCCACGGCCCACATTGCAGCCGTGCTTCCGGACACCCATTTCCTGTGCTGCGAGGTGCACGAGCCCGGCGTGGGCGCTTTGCTCAAGCGCATCGGTGAAAACAAGCTGACCAACATTCGGATTTGCGCGCACGATGCGGTGGAGGTGATTGACCACATGCTGCCGGTGCAAAGCCTGGACGGCGTGCACCTCTTCTTTCCCGACCCGTGGCACAAGACCAAACACAACAAGCGCCGCCTGATCCAGTCGCCACTGGTGGCCAAGCTGGCACGCCGGCTGAAGGTGGGGGGTTACTTGCACTGCGCCACCGACTGGCAGCCCTATGCCGAGCAGATTTTGGAGGTCTTGAGCGCCGAGCCGCTGCTGAAGAACCGTGCACTGGCCACCCACCCCGAACTGAATGGCTATGCCCCCAAGCCGCACTACCGTCCGCTCACCAAGTTTGAGAACCGCGGCATCAAACTCGGCCACGGTGTGTGGGATGTGGTGTTTGAGCGGATATAGAGATGGCCACAACACTTGCTGCTGCAAACGGTTTGGGCGGCAGTGGGTTTTGCGCAGGTAAAGGAGGAGCCCGCGCAGCGGGCGGGGGACACGAAGCAAAACCCGCTGCCGCCCAGACTGTTGGCCCCCACGTTGGCACGCAAGCTGACCATGGCCCTGCACCGGCCTAACGCTCCCCCCAGCCGAAGCGGCGTGGGCGCCAGCTGTGTGGTGCTGCCCGCCGGGCCGTGGGCGCGGGTGATCGACTTTTTGGCGCAGCGCTTTCCGGGAGTTGCGCAGGCGGTCTGGACGCAGCGTCTGCAGGACGGCGATGTCATCGACGATGAGGGGCAAGTGATTGCCCCCGATGCCCCCTACCGCGCAGGACAACGCCTGTACTACTTCCGCGCCCTTGCTGCCGAGCCGCATATTCCGTTCGAGGCCATCATCCTGTGGCAGGACGAGCACCTGATGGTGGTGGACAAGCCACATTTTTTGCCGGTGGTGCCCTCTGGCAAGTACCTGCAGGAGACCGTGCTGATCCGCCTGAAGAATGCGCTGGGGCTGGAGGCGCTATCGCCCATCCACCGCATCGACCGCGACACCGCGGGTTTGGTGCTGTTCTCCAAGCAGGTGGCCACACGGGGTGCCTTCCAGGAATTGTTTCGCACCCGCCAGGTGGACAAGACCTATGAATGCATAGCGCCATGGAATCCGGAGCTGCTCTGGCCGATGCGCCGGGCAAGCCGTATTGCCGCGTCCGCTCACTTTATGCAACAGACCGAAGTGGTCGGTGAGCCCAACGCACTGACTCACATTGCACCCATCGAAGTGCGCGATACGTTGGCCCGCTACACCTTGAAGCCGGTTACCGGACAACGCCACCAGTTGCGCGTGCACATGGCAGCTCTCGGTCTGCCCATCGTTGGGGATGGCATTTACCCCGTCCTCACGCCGGAGTCATGTACTGACTACCACAACCCTCTTCAGCTGCTGGCAAAAAGCATTTCCTTCACCGACCCGCTTAGCGGTGAGCTGCGCCAGTTTGACAGCGCACAAAAACTGCGGGGGCTGGCCGAAGTTTCTGAACAAACTTGCCGCCAGCCCCCGTAAAACATGCGCCAAGCGCTATCAAATAAATAGCACTCTGGTTTAACCCATCAGGCCCACTGCACCTTGCTGCCCGTGCCATACCAGGCATCGACCTTGCCACCGATATCGCCTTCGATGCGAGCACGGCGGATTTTCATGGTGGGCGTCAGAAACCCGTTTTCAATGGTCCAGGGTTGCTGCGCGATCACGATCATTTGCAGCTTTTCATGGCTGACCAGATGCGCGTTCACGTCTTTGAGGAGCTGCGTCAGCTGGGCTTCAACGTCCTTGCGGAATGCGGGGTCCTTTTGCTTGGGCCGCACGTCTTCAGCCAGAACCACTAGCGCATAGGCAGCGGGCTGACCCAGACCGGAGACCATGCTCATCTCGATCAGCGGATGCGCATTGAGACTGTTCTCAATCGGTGCGGGCGCAACATATTCGCCCTTGGAGGTCTTGAAGATTTCCTTGACGCGCCCTGTGATCTTCAACAGGCCGTCGGCACGCCGCTCGCCCCGGTCACCCGTGCGGAAATAACCATCCGGTGTGAACACTTCGGCGTCCAGATCAGGGCGCTTGTAGTAACCCACCAACTGGCCGGGAGACTTGATGAGAATCTCGCCTTCTTCGCTGATTTTCACTTCCACCCCGGGCAGTGGCACACCGACGCAACCCGGCGCATTGATTTCCGGCGTGGAGTTGTGGGAGTAAGCGAAGTCTTCCGACATCGCATAACCTTCAATCATGTTGAGGCCGAGGCGGCGATACCAGGTGATCAGTTCAGCCGGAATCGGTGCTGAGCCGCTGCCAGCCAGCAAAGCCTGATCGAGGCCCAGATTCTTCAGGACCTTGCGTTTGACGATACCGCTGAGGATGGGAATGCTCAGCAAGCGGTTGAGCTTCTTGGGTGGCATCTTGGCAAACACCCCCTGCTGGAATTTCAACCACAGACGCGGCACCGAAATAAAGGTGGTGGGGCGGGCACGGTTGAGGTCGGCAACAAAGGTGTCGAGTGTTTCGGCAAAAAACACATGGGTCTTGCCATCAACCATGGATGCGCACTCCACCCAGGCCCGCTCAAAGACGTGGGCCAGCGGCAAGTAGGACAGGATCCGGTTGTCCTCAATATTGCCAATGCGCGAGGTGATGTCCTTGGAAATATTTTCACTCACCTTGGTGATGCGCTCAAAACTGTGCATCACGCCCTTGGGGGTTCCGGTGGAGCCGGAGGTGTAGAGCAAAATCGCGATATCGGTGCCGCCGCGGGCGACACGCCCGGTCATGGGTGCGGTGCGGCCCACAATGGCGTCCCATTGCTCGTAGCTGTTTTTGGGGGCGAGTGGAAAAGAAATACACGGCATTGTGGCCGGCACACCGGGCTTTTGCTGCGCCCAACTGTCTAGCTTGCCGACGAACAGCAAACTCGCTCCGCTGTGTTCCAGCACATAACCGATGGTCTCTGCCGTTTCGGTCGGGAAAATGGCGACTGTGGTGCAACCGGCCATCCAGATGGCCAGTTCGGCCATGAAAAAATGGGCGCAGTTCTTGGACAGCAGTGCTACCCGCGCACCGGGCTCAAGGCCCTGTGCCTTGAGGTGAGCTGCCATGCGCCGGGCCTGGTCCATGGTTTGGCGCCAGGTGTAATCAACAACTTGACCGCCACCCGTGGGTTGCGTCAGGTAAACCCTGTCCGCCAAATTGGTTTCATGGTCGTAGACAAAGTCCAGAATCAGTTTAGGTTTCGCCACCGCGGGTCTCCTTTGCATATGAATACCGCAGAATACCCGAATAACGGTCTGCGGTGACCTGCCGAAAACCCCCGGTTGACTTAGCTCATTTGTTCGGCAGCAGTGATTTGGTATTTGAACTGGTCAGGTTCGTACGAATCCATACGCCCGGCCGCATTTTCGGCGGTCGGGTACATAAAAAATCCGAGTTTGGGACCCTTGGAAAGGGGCAGTACAACATCGTGCGCCATGTTGTAGGCGACCCAGTTGCCCTCCCAACCACCAAAAAGGTGCCGATTGACCGGGGCAACCAGCGGGTTTTGGGCCGATTTGATCCACTGCGGTGTCTCCTGGCGCATAACCTTGGTGACGTCCGCCGGATCCATTGCCACCCAACCGAAACCCGCCAGGTACACCTCGGCACGGCAGTGCTGTGCCCCTTTGAGGCTGGCCGGGTTGCCGCCAAGCTCACGGTAACCAAAGGCGCTGGGCGCAAGCCGCAACCCATAGACATCGCGCGCCGGCAGCCCGACCGAGCGACACAGGCCGACGAACAAGGCATTCAGGTCGGCACACTTGCCACCCAGATTGCCGGTTTCCAGCATGGTGGCAATATCGCCCGCGCCGCATCCACGCACCTTGGGCTCGCGAAAAGTATTGGTCACAACCCAGTCAAACAGACGCTGCGCCTTTTCTACGTCGGTCCTGGCACCCCGGGTGGCAGCCAAAGCCGTCTTGCGCACGAGTCCGTCGGTCGGCAGCAAATCGGTTGCACGGGTCCAGTAGGCACGCTCCTCGGCGTCCACCGGTTGTACTGCTTTGCGACCCCATTGCACCGCACGATTTTGCGTCTGAACCCGGCTGGTGAGCTCTATAAAGGGCTGCGCCTCCGATTCGGCAAATTCAGCGTAGAGCATGCGTGCGCCATATCGCCCATCGTCTTGCAAGCGGGTCTTGCCGTTGCTGGAATAGGTGCTCAGCAGCGACTGCTGCCACTCAGTATTGACCGACGGAATCGGCAACCACACGCGGGTTTGACCCTTGGGCTTGAGGATGTCCACCCGCGTCGTGATCTCGAAGGTCCGCCACTGGCCGGGAGCGGGGTTGAAGTGGCGTTCGGCGGGAGCCGAAGACTGTGCAAAGTTGATAGCAGGAAGTGCAGCACTGGCGAGGGCTAGTGCCGAATTTCTTAAAAATCTTCTGCGCACGTCATGGTGCGCGCAAGCGTTTACGGTGGTCATAAAGAGAACTCCGGATGGTTTTTAAAACGGGCGCAATCAGAGTAGGTCAAAATACCCCGAACTTGGCACGGGCCGGGGCGGAGCGAGCCCGAACCGGCTAGCCATTATCACTGCGAGGGCCGCCACACCGCGGACCCGCGCGCTCTGCATACCGCTTTGGATGAATTTGTTTGACACCTGATCAGTTGGCCGACCTGTCCCTGGCCGCATTTGAAAAAGTGGTCGGCGCGACGCCCGGCTTTCGCTCCAGGGCGGGGCAGCACGACATGGCTGCTTGCGTCGCTGCAACCCTGGCACGTGCTGACGTGGGCGAGCACCCTACGCCGACCAGCGCGATTGCAGTGATTCAGGCTGGAACGGGAGTGGGCAAGTCGGCGGCGTATGCATCCACCGCCATAGCGCAGGCCCTGGAGCGCAAGACCCGCGTGCTGATCTCTACGGCGACCGTGGCGCTGCAGGAACAACTGATGACCAAGGACCTGCCCGCGTTGGCCCAGACCATGGATACGCCGTTTGTGTTTGCGCTGGCCAAAGGCCGCGGCCGCTATGTTTGCAAGCTCAAACTGGAGCGGCTGGTCGGCAGCGGCGGGACGGCCGAAGAATTGTTCGATGCCGATAGCGATGCACCCACGCGTGCGCCGCTTGGCAGCGTGCTCTCGCAAGAAGCGCAGGAGGAGCGTCGCATGGCGCTCTACGAAACCATGGCCAACTCCCTGGCCCATGGCAGCTGGAATGGCGACCGCGACAGTCTGCCCGAGGCACCCGACCCGCGCGACTGGTCCACCGTGGCCGCCGAGCGCCACACCTGCACGGTGCGCCACTGCCCACGCTTTAGGGGCTGCAGCTACTACGAGGCACGCACCCGCCTGGCAGAGGCCAATGTGATCGTGGCCAACCACGATCTGGTGCTGGCGTCACTTGGCATGAAGACGCTGCCGGATCTGGACAATTGTCTGGTCATATTTGATGAGGGCCACCACCTTCCCGCGGTTGCGCTGGACCAGTTTGCCAGCGCAATGGATCTGAGCAACCTGCGCTGGCTAGACAAATTGCCAAAAATATTGGGCGAAGTCAGCAGTGCCCTGCAGGTGCAAGTGAGTATCGACGCCGCGACGGTGACCAGCCAACTCAAGGGCGCATTGACGCAGCTGGCGCGTATGGCAATGGACATGGTGTGGGAACAAACAGGCAAGAACGCGCAAGGCGAGGGACAAGACGGAACGCTGCGCTTCGCACACGGCATCCTGCCCGATGCGCTGTGCGACCCAGTGACGCAAATTCATATGCAGGCGGCCGGCTTGTCAAAGTCGCTTGAAGCACTAGGCTCCGAGGTCAAAGCCATTGCCAAGGAAGATCCCAGCCAGGCGACTTTGTGCGCACAGCTGTTTGCCAAACTGGGGGCGCTGGCGCCCCGGCTGGGCAGCATCGTCTCCACTTCGAGCCTGCTGCTCGAACATGGCGCGCAGCCGCTGGCCAAGTGGTTTCAGGCCTCCAGCGAACACGGTTACCTGACCATGACCGCACACGCCTGCCCGATCGTGCCCGGCGACCTGCTGCGCCAATTTTTGTGGAGTCAGGTGCGCGCCGCGGTGGTCACATCGGCATCGCTTTCAAGTTGCGGCAGTTTCGACTATTTCCTGCACGAAGCCGGCCTGATCAACAAGCCCAACGTACAGACCCTGGAGGTCAGCAGTCCGTTTGACTATGCCACGCAAGGAACCCTGACCGTGGTACATACCCAGGCCGAGCCCAAGCAGGCCGACGCCTATACCCGAGAAATGGTCAACGAATTAATACACGATCTGGCCCAGGTGCAGCAGGGCGCGCTGGTGCTCTTTACCTCACGGGCGCAGATGCGGGTCGCCACTGACGCGCTGCCGGCGTCCCTTCTGGGGGTGGTGCTGGTGCAGGGAACCCAATCCCGGACCCGACTGCTGGCCACCCACACCGCGCGAGTCGAGGCGGGTTATGCGTCGGTCATTTTCGGCATGCAATCCTTTGGTGAAGGGCTTGATTTGCCGGGCGCACTGTGCAACACGGTATTCATCACCAAGTTGCCGTTTGCACCTCCCTCGGAGCCGGTGGATGAGGCACGCGCCGAGTGGCTACGCAGTGTCGGGCGCGATCCTTTTAACGAGTTGGTGATTCCGGCCACGGGCATCAAGCTCTTGCAATGGACCGGCCGCGCCATCCGCACCGAAGACGACCATGCGGCAGTGATTTGTTATGACAAGCGCCTGCTCAGACAAGCCTATGGCCGGCGCATGCTGGCCGGCCTGCCGCCCTACCGGGTGACCGAGCGTGCCAGCCGGGGTATTATTTGAGGAATCTCCACCGCCGTTTGGTGAAGTGTCTCCGAGGACTGCCGTCTATGCGCACACAATCGCTCGTTGCCCTCCTGCTGCCTCTGGCCATCGGCCTCGCCGGATGCGAATCGATGACTGTTTCAGAATGCAAGGTGGCCGACTGGAGCCGGGTTGGATACACCGACGGTAGCCGGGGGGAAAGCGAGAGTCGAATCGCCAATTACACAGAAGACTGTGGCAAAGCCGGCATCGTTCCCAATGCCAAGGCCTACCGGCGGGGCTGGGACAGCGGTATTCTCCAATTTTGCACACCTGCCAACGCCTGGCGTGAAGGCACGCAGGGCCACACCAGCAAAGAGGACGTTTGCCGGGGGCAACCGGGTGCCAATACTTACGCGCGCTATTTTCAAGCTGGCATGCGATTGCATCGCACCAAAGAGCAAATGCAACGCAACAGCAGCGAAACGGCACGCCTTCAAAAACGCCTGGAAGCGTCAAAGAGTGACGATGAGCGAAAAGAACTGCGCAGTGACCTGCGCCACATCGACCGCGACCAGGCCCGTTTGCGCCATCTTCTCGAAGAACAACAAATGTCCGCGCCCTGAAGGGCCGGACCCATCTGATTGATCAGGCGATGTGCTGCGCAAAGCGCGCCTTGATGTCCGCGATCGCCCCATGGGTCAGGCGATTGCCGTACTGTGTGACCACCTGACCCGCCGCCTGATTGGCAAGCCATGCGGCGTGGGCATGGCCATGCCCTTGCGTGGTCGCGTACAGAAAAGCGCCGGCAAACATGTCACCGGCACCATTGGTATCGACCGCCTTGACCGGCGCTGCGGGCACGCTGGTGTGGTTCTGACCCTCAATCACCACGCAACCTCTGGCTCCTCGGGTCAGGCACACCACCCGCGCCATCTGCCCCATGCGCTGACAAATTTCCGCAATATCCTGGGAACCGCACCAGACTTGCGATTCTTCTTCATTGCAGAACAGATAATCCAGCGTTCCAGACTCGGCGTTACCCACCATGGCGTCCAGGCCAGGCCGGCAAAAATTGATCATGCTCATGTCGCTGAGCGTCGCAGCCAAAGCCACCCCGGCCTGTCGGGCCATGGCGCGGCCACGCAAGGCTGCATCGAGTCCGGTTGGCGAGGCTGCGAGGTAGCCTTCCATGTAATACACCTTGGATTTCGCCACATCATGCGGATGTAAGGCAGTGTGATCGAGATCGGCCGTCGCACCCAAAAAAGTGCTCATGCTGCGCTCTGCATCCGGCGTGACCATCACCATGCAACTGCCGGTCTGACCTGGCGCCGGTTTGGTGTGTGTCAGATTGGTTGCCACCCCGTTGGCTACCAGGTCCTCGCGGTAAAAGGCGCCAAGCTCGTCATCGGCCACCCGGCAGGAATAAAAGGCTCGCCCCCCCAACTGGGCCACTGCCACCACCGTGTTACCGGCTGATCCACCGCCGGTGCGACGCACATGCAAACCATGCACATGCTTGAGCAAGTCAGCGCGGCGTTCGGCATCGATCAGCGTCATGTGCCGCTTCTCGACTGAGGCGACCTGCAACAGACTGTCGCTCACCTCGTATTCGGAATCCACCAGCGCGTTGCCAATGGCGTAGATATCGTAATGTGTCATGAAGGTTGGCTCAAAAATAGGCTGACAGGTGCCGCCCGCGTTATTGTTCGACAAACGCACGTTCAATCACAAAGTCAGCCTGCTTGGTGGTGTTTCCTTCAATGAAGCCCCTTTTCTCCAGCATGTGCTTCAGGTCCCTGAGCATGGCAGGGCTGCCACAAAGCATCACGCGGTCATGCTCAGCGTTGAGTTTGGGCAGACCCAGGTCTGACTCGATCTTGCCGGCCTCAAACAAGTCCGGTATGCGGCCCCGGTTCTTGAAGGTCTCGCGGGTCACGGTTGGGTAATAGCGCATTTGGTTCGTGACCATTTCACCGAGAAATTCGTTGGCCGGAAGGTCAACGGTGAGGTAGTCCATATAGGCCAGTTCCGCCACCTCACGCACGCCGTGCACAACAATTACTTTCTCAAACTTTTCGTAGGTTGCAGGGTCGCGCACTACGCTCAGAAAAGGCGCCAGGCCAGTTCCCGTGGCCAGTAGGTACAGGTTTTTTCCTGGCAGTAAATAGTCGATCAGCAGGGTTCCGGTTGGTTTGCGACCCACCACAATTTTGTCGCCCACCTTGATGTGCTGCAGGCGCGAAGTCAAAGGACCGTCCTGCACCTTGATACTCAGGAATTCAAGGTGATCTTCATAATTGGCGCTGACAATGCTGTAGGCCCGCAGCAGCGGCTTACCGGTTTCCAGGCGCAGTCCGATCATGGTGAAGTGCCCATTGGAAAATCGCAGGGCAGGGTCGCGCGTAGTCGTAAAACTGAACAGGCGGTCAGTCCAGTGGTGGACGCTTAAAACGGTTTCTTCCAAAAATGCACTCATGTGGGCCCTTGCGAAATATCAAAACGAACTTGGGGAAAACCCTTTAGTGTAGAACGTCCTGGGGAGCGCCCGGTCGCGGGCGTTGCAGTTGCGCCGCACCCTGTTGCCGGGCGCCGCAATGCAAGTCCGGAAAAACCGGGCGCGGGCGCAGTCGTTATGCGAGTGCGCCGACGTTGGCGACAGCCAAGGCCGTCATATTGACGACCCGGCGCACGGTGGCAGACGGTGTCAGGACGTGAGCCGACGCCGCCGCGCCCAACAAGATCGGACCGACGGTGACACCGTGTCCGGCCGTCATTTTCAGCACGTTGAACAAAATGTTGGCGGAGTCGAGGTTGGGACAAATTAGCAAATTGGCCTCGCCGTGCAGCGTCGTGTCTGCCAATGCGGAGCGGCGGACCGCCTCGGACAACGCGGCATCACCTTGCAGTTCGCCATCACACTCGATATCGGGCGCCATGGCGGCAAACAATTCCCGCGCGAGGCGCATCTTGCGCGCCGAAGGCCGATCGGACGAGCCAAAATTGGAGTGCGACAAAAACGCCACCTTGGGCGGCAAGCCAAAACGGCTGACTTCCTGGGCTGCCATCAAGGCGATGCTGGCCAAGTGCTCGGCCGAAGGGTCTTCGTTGACGTAGGTATCGGCAATGAACAGCGCATGCTTCTCTAGCATCAAGGCGTTCATGGCGGCCAGTCCCGTGGCACCGGCCTTGAGGCCAATGATGTCACGCACATGCTGCAAGTGGGTGTCAAAACGGCCCAGCATGCCGCATAACATCGCATCGGCGTGACCCAACTTGACCGCCAGCGCGGCAATGGTCGTGCTCGAACGACGCACAGCGGCCTTGGCGGCATCCGGCGTTACACCGTGGCGCCCCATGAGCTTGTGGTAGAGCTCCCAGTACTGACGAAATCGCGGATCGTCCTCGGGGTTCACGCAATCGACATCGCGTCCGAGCTGAATACGCAATCCCGCCTTGAGCAAACGCGCCTCAATGACTGCCGGTCGCCCAATCAGGATCGGGTGGGCCAGACCGTCATCCACTGCGACTTGCACGGCACGCAGCACCCGCTCATCTTCACCCTCGGCATAGGCAACCCGCTTGGCAGCAGGCAACGCTGCCTTGGCGCCAACGAATACCGGGCTCATGAACATGCCGGTCTGGTAGACGAATCGCGACAATTGCTGGCGATAAGCCTCCATGTCCTGAATCGGGCGGGCCGCAACGCCAGATTCAAAGGCTGCCTGCGCCACTGCAGGGGCAATGCGCAAAATCAGTCGTGAGTCAAATGGGGTGGGGATCAGGTAATCGGTACCAAAGACCAACTCTTTTCCGGCATAGGCATTGGCCACTTCTTCACTGATGTCTGCCTTGGCCAGGTCGGCAATCTGGCGCACGCAGGCCAGCTTCATGGCCTCGGTGATCTTGGTGGCGCCGCAGTCCAATGCGCCACGAAAGATGTACGGGAAACACAGAACGTTGTTGACCTGGTTGGGGTAATCCGACCGGCCCGTGGCAATGATGCAGTCAGGCCGAACGGCCTTGGCCAACTCCGGCCGGATTTCCGGCTCAGGATTGGCCAGCGCCAGGATGATGGGCTTGTCGGCCATGGTTCGGACCATGTCCTGCGTCAGCACTCCCGCGGTGGAACAGCCCAAAAACACGTCTGCACCGTCCACAATATCGCCCAGGGTGCGCGCAGTGGTGTTCTGAGCGAAGCGCGCCTTGGATTCGTCGTACCCACCGGGGCGGCCTTCGTAAATGACCCCTTTTGAGTCACAGGCGAACACATTCTCGCGCCGCACCCCCAAGCCGACCATGACGTCGAGGCAGGCCAAGGCTGCCGCGCCTGCGCCGGATACCGCAACTTTGACATCTTCGATGCGCTTGCCTACCAGCTCCAGCCCGTTGAGCAGCGCTGCCGACGAAATAATCGCCGTTCCGTGCTGGTCGTCATGAAACACCGGAATATTCATGCGCTCACTGAGCTTCTTCTCAATGTAAAAGCATTCGGGTGCCTTGATGTCTTCCAAGTTGATGCCGCCCAATGTGGGCTCCATGGCGGCAATGATTTCCACCAACTTGTCGGGATCGTTCTCTGCGAGTTCGATGTCGAACACGTCCACTCCGGCAAATTTTTTGAACAGGCAACCCTTGCCTTCCATGACCGGTTTACCCGCCAGTGGGCCGATGTTGCCCAACCCCAGCACCGCCGTCCCGTTGGTAATGACACCCACCAAATTGCCGCGTGATGTGTACTCTGCCGCCAGCGATGGATCAGCCTGGATATCCAGGCAGGGATACGCCACACCAGGCGAGTAGGCAAGAGACAAGTCCCGCTGGTTAGACAAGGGCTTGGTTGGCGTAACCGATATCTTGCCGCGGGTCGGTGTGCGGTGGTATTCGCGGGCGGCTTCGCGCAGGGCTTCTTCGGCAGGTGAAAGCGTGCTCATGGTGAGTTATCTCCAGTTGAATTCGAGGAAGCAGACAAGGCGCGTTCAATCGCCCAGCCCAATGCCCAAATCACGGGCAGTCTGCAGCGTGTCACTATCCATGGGTACGGCCTTCATGCGGCCGGCGACTTCTTCCAGTGCGATGTAGTTCACGTTGGGGAATGCGAGTGCCACCATGACGCCAGAGAGTCCTTCGTCCAGCGCTCGCGCCGCAGCGGCGCCAAAGCGCATGGCCGCCAGACGGTCAAACGCCGTAGGACTGCCGCCGCGCAACAAGTGCCCCAGCACCACAACGCGGGTGTCTTTTCCTGTGCGCTCCTGCAATGCCTTGGCCACCCGCTCGCCCATGCCTCCAAGCCGTTCGGCATGGCCAATTTCGGCTGGCGCCACCAATTCCATGTGGCCGTCTTTGGGTGCAGCGCCTTCAGCCACCACCACCACCGAGTACAGTTGCCCATCGGCATCACGCTGGTGGATCAGGTTGACCACCTTGTCCAGATCGAAAGGAATTTCAGGCATCAGAATAGCGTGCGCATTGCCCGCTATTCCCGAGTGCAGGGCAATCCAACCCGCATAGCGGCCCATGACCTCCACCACCATAACCCGCTGGTGACTCTCGGCTGTGCTGTGCAGCCGGTCCAGACATTCGGTGGCAAAAGCCACTGCGGTATCAAAACCAAAGGTAGTCATGGTTTTGTCGAGATCGTTATCGATCGTCTTGGGCACCCCCACCACACGCAAGCCTTTTTTGTGCAGTGCGTTGGCAATCGTCAGGGAACCGTCGCCACCAATGGACACGAGTGCGTCCAACTCCTTCTTGGCAAAGTAATCCAGAATTTCGCCCGAGCGGTCGATTTCACGGGTCGTTCCATCGGGCATACGGGTCGGAAAATGCAGCGGATTACCTTTGTTGGTTGAACCCAGCATCGTGCCGCCCAGATGGCCGATATCACGCACTTTGTCACCGGTCAGGCGAAATACACCACCTTCAAGGTAGCGCTCGGGAAACAAAATGCCATTAAAGCCATCGCGAATGCCGTAACACTCCCAACCTCTGTTAATTGCTGCGATGACGACCGACCGGATAACTGCATTGAGACCGGGCGCGTCGCCGCCCCCGGTGCAAATGGCGATACGGCGTATGGAAGATGGGGGCATGCGAACTCCTGCTCAAATCACCAATTATCGGCAAGCGTGGCCGATCAAATATCTTCAGGCACCATTTTGATGGCACCGCTGGGGCATTCTGCAACACAAATGCCGCAACCTTTGCAGTAGTCGTACTTGAAATCAAAGCCTTTACCAGGCCCGTTCTTAATCACTGCGTTGTCCGGGCAAACGCCGTAACAGTTGTCACATTCGAAACAATTACCGCAGGACAAACAGCGGCGCGCCTCAAACAGTGCATTGGTTTCATCCAGACCGCCCTGTACTTCTTCAAACGTGGACTTGCGCCGAATGATATCGAGCATGGGGCGCACCGTCTTGGGCGCATCGCTGTAATACCAGGTGTTAAGTTTGTCAAAGCTGGCCAATTCGCTCTTAGGTGCTGGTGTATAGGCGCTGCCACGCAGCCAGGCATCAATGTTGCGAGCCGCTTTTTTGCCATGCCCGATCGCCACCGTGACATTTCGCTCGGCTGGCACCATATCGCCGCCCGCAAAAATGCCAGCGTAGCCGGTCATCATGTTCACATCCACACGCACGACGCCATCTTCGACAGACAGACCCGGCACTCCTTCGATCAGCGAGAGATCCACGTCCTGCCCGAGCGCCAGCACAACCGAGTCTGCCTCCAGTATCTCGAATTCACCCGTGGGCTGCGGAAAGCCTTTCTCATCGAGCGCCATCTTTTCAACGGTGATGGATGACTCCCCCGCCTGCTTGATGGTGGACAGCCACTTGATCAGGACACCTTCTTGCAAGGCTTCTTCGACCTCGAAGTCGTGCGCTGGCATCTTTTCGCGATTGCGCCGGTAGACGATGATCGCCTCGGTGGCCCCGAGGCGTTTTGCCGTGCGGGCCACGTCAATCGCAGTATTGCCACCGCCATAAACCACGACGCGGCGTCCAAGCATGGGCTTGTCTTCTCCCTCCATGGAACGCAGTACCGAGACGGCATCGAGCACCTTGGCCGAATCACCGGCAGGAATGAATGCCCGCTTGGCAATATGCGCCCCCACTGCCAGAAAGACAGCATCAAAGCCACCTTGCTGCTGAGCATCCAGCACATTAGACACTTTGGTGTTGTAGTCAATGCGTACCCCAAGGTCAACAATTCGCTGTACCTCTGCGTCAAGCACCTGGCGTGGCAAGCGGTATTGCGGAATGCCAAAGCGCATCATGCCGCCCGGCAGTGGACCGGCTTCCTGCACGGTGACCTGGTGCCCCAGCCGCGCCAAGTGGTAGGCAGCCGACAGGCCTGACGGCCCGGCACCGACAACCAAAACTTTTTTACCCGAAGCTAGCGCCACCGGGGCCAGTTTCCAGCCGTTTGCAATCGCTTGGTCACCCAAGAAGTGTTCTACCGAATTAATGCCGACGGGCGCATCGAGCTTGGCGCGGTTACACGCCCCTTCACAGGTGTGGTAACACACCCGCCCCATGATGGCTGGAAATGGGTTGTCTTCAACGAGCGTGCGCCAGGCCTGCTCATAAGCGCCTGATTCAGCATGGAACAACCAAGCCTGAATATTCTCACCCGCCGGACACTGGTTGTTGCAAGGCGGCATGCGGCTGAGATAGACGGGCCGTGAAGTGCGCCAGGATCCAGTGTGATTGGCCAGGGACGAGCCTACGTCCAGCGTGATGGCAAATGGTTTTTGCATAGTCATACGGCCCCCAAGTTTGTCGCTTCGCTCACGGCACTTCCAGCAAAAGTGGCATCCCCGCCTGGGGATGAGCCGCGGGCGACCATTCCTTCCAATAGGCCATAACGGCGAATATTGCGGTCTGCAATTGCCTGCAAACGTGCAATGGTCTGGGTGTCGGGTTGTGCACCAAACAGATGTGCGAAGCGCTTTTGCGGCCTCAGGTAATCTTCGATGGGAATGCGGTGACGAATCTTGGATACACCGGTCACCTCGCCACGCTCGGCCTCAAAGACCGGAAAAATGCCGCTTTCGTGCGCGAGGCGAGCCAGGCGAATGGTGTCATGCGACGCCGCGCCCCATCCCAGGGGACACGGCACAAAAATATGGATGTAACGCGCACCACGCACATCCATGGCCTTCTTCACCTTGTATTCCAGATCGCGCAAATCGGCGACGGTGGCCGTGGCCACATAGGGAATTTCATGCGCCATTGCAATTTGGGGCAGGTTCTTCCCTTGCCCAAACACATTGCCCGGATGGGGACCCACCGGCATGGTCGTTGCTGTACGCGCCGCAGGCGGCGTGGCAGACGAGCGCTGCACACCGGTGTTCATGTAAGCCTCGTTGTCATAACAAATGTAGAGCACGTCATCATTGCGCTCGAACATGCCCGACAAACACCCAAAGCCGATGTCCGTGGTGCCCCCGTCGCCCCCCTGGGCCACGACGCGCACATCACTTCGACCCTTGACTCGCATGGCGGCGGCAATGCCGGTGGCCACCGCTGCGGTGTTGCCAAATAGCGAGTGAATCCATGGCATTTGCCAGGACGTTTCGGGATAGGGCGTTGAAAACACCTCCAGGCAACCCGTTGCGTTGGCGGCAATCAACTGGCCGTTGGTGGCCTGCATGGCGGCATCAATGGCATAGCGGGCGCCCAGTGCCTCGCCGCAGCCCTGGCAGGCCCGGTGGCCGGAGTTGAGCGAGTTGTTGCGCTGGGTATTGGCTTGCACGCTGCGCTGATCCGGCTCGAGCAGGCGGTTGCCCACTGTAAAAGTGCCGGTCTGGTAAAACTTGACAACTGTTTGTTCCATGGTCATCCAATTGGTTAGGGACAGATCGGGCTGGGTTCAAGAAATCTTCGAAGAGACCGTGCCGATGTCACGAAGGATGCCTTCGGCCACCGGACCAGAACGGCGCTGCTTCTTCTCACGCTCCAGCACCCGGTTGACAATGCCCCAATCCAGATCCAGAAAATTCAACAACTCAAGCTTGTCGGCGATGGCCTCGAGCAGCATTTTGTGCAGGGACGCCTTGGTGATGGCACGCCCGCCAAGACCGGCGATCACCGTCAAAACGGGCTGCGGACGGTTGCGTACAGCGCTGCGAACATCGCGTGAAACAATGCCGCCAATACCCACTGCAAAACACTTTTCAACCACCACAATGCGCCGTGCGTTGGCAATGGCGTCGCGAATGGCAGAGATCGGGAACGGCCTGAATGATGTAATGCCCAGAACACCAATCTTGACGCCCTGCGCACGCATTTCGTCAACCGTATCCTTGATCGTGCCCAGCACCGAACCCAGCGCGATCACGATGGTCTCCGCATCATCGATCCGATAAGGCTTGATCAGTCCCCCCGAATTGCGTCCAAATACTTGCTCGAATTCCTGTGCGAGTTCGGGTAACAAGTCCAGCGCCTGCATTTGCTTGGCGTGAGCCAGATAACGCACTTCAGTGAATGCTTCTGGCCCCACCATGGCTCCGATCGTGACTGGATCACTGGGGTCAAGTACCTGACGCGGCTCATAAACCGGCAGGTAGCGATCCACCTGCGCCTGCTCGGGAATGTCAATTCGCTCGTAGGCGTGGGTCAGGATAAAACCATCCATGCAGACCATCACAGGCAACGACAACTCTTCGGCAATGCGAAATGCCTGGATATGCAGGTCCAGCGCCTCCTGATTGGTTTCGGCAAATATTTGAATCCAGCCGGCATCACGCATGGACATGCTGTCAGTATGGTCGTTCCAGATATTGATGGGTGCGCCGATGGCCCGGTTGGCAACCGTCATCACTATCGGCAGTCCCAGCCCAGATGCGTTGTACACCGCCTCGGCCATAAAGAGCAAGCCCTGACTAGCCGTCGCGGTATAGGCCCGCGCGCCGGCAGCGGACGCGCCTATCGCCACGCTCAGGGCAGCAAATTCTGACTCCACATTAATAAATTCGCAGCGTTCAAGTTCACCAGACTTGACCAATTCACCCAAACCTTCAACGATATGGGTTTGCGGCGATATCGGGTAGGCACAAATAACCTCCGGGCGGCTCAAAGCCACTGCACGGGCTACGGCATGGGAGCCTTCGCATTGTTCAAGCATGGTGTGCCTCCGCCTTTTTTTCCTGTTCCATCACAATGTCATACGCTTCCCGCGCCGCGTCCATGTTGCCTTGTGCGACAGCACCGCGAAACTTCTTCTGTATTGCAGCCTGCACTGCATCCAGCGTGATCAGGCCACCTAGCGCAGCAAAAGCGCCCAACATCGGTACGTTGGGCACCGGGCGGCGAACATGCTTCATCGCCAGTTCACTTGCCGGAACCGTTAGCAGGCGTTCAGGTTTAAAACCTTTGACGAACTCGGTGAGCCCGAGTTGCTCAAATGTTCGTGTCGTGTTGATCAGGATGTAGCCATCCTTCTTGAGGCCACTGAACACGTCCACCTGGTGGAGCAGCGTGGGATCCTGAATAATCAGTGCATCGGGTTCCATAATTGGCTCACGCAGACGGATTTCGCGGTCGTCCATGCGACAAAATGCGACCACGGGAGCGCCGGTGCGCTCCGAGCCAAAACTCGGGAAAGCCTGCGCGTGCCGGCCGCCCAGAAATGCTGCAATCGACAGCATTTCAGCACCGGTCACGACGCCTTGGCCGCCACGTCCATGAATTCGTACTTGGAACATTCCATTCCTCTCATTGATTGGGTACTGCACCGCAGGTTCGCGTGAAACGCAATCCCGGAGTCCGGAATGTGCCGCAATGGCCAATTAAGTTCTTGATCTAGGTCAGTTCTTTTCTTCTGCGATCATTGCGCCATGCCAACGCGACATTCACACCCCCAAACCAAACTCTTGGTCGTTTGCCTGTGCGCTGACTGGTGCGGCACCTGCCGCGAATACCGGGCGCACTTTGAACTGCTTCAGACTCAATTTCCGCAAGCGTGCTTCCAATGGATTGACGTGGAGGACGATGCGGACCTGGTGGACCCGATCGAGGTGGAAAACTTTCCAACCTTGCTCATTGCCACGGCGTCGGAGGTCAAGTTTTTTGGCACGGTTACGCCACACGTGGAGACACTGCAACGGCTGATCAGGACACAGTTGCTGCCAGAGGCTGCGGCCTTGGCACCTTACGCCGATCGAGATGAACTGGCCAAGCGGCTTTGGGCAAGACAGCTTGAATAGTGCCTACCCAAGAAGTTCCCAATGACCGCTTTATCGAAGAAATTGGCCTCTAGCCCTCGTGGAATAAGCACTATATGCTATAGTATTTATAGCACATAGTCTACGATTCTGCTAGAGCCGTGATGCCACCCATGCCTGCACACTCGACAGCGCTGCGGGAAGTTTGGCGGAATCGGTTCCGCCGGCCATGGCCATATCTGGCTTGCCCCCTCCCTTGCCTCCTACTTGCGCCGCAATGAAATTGACCAATTCGCCGGCCTTGACTTTCGCAGTGGTGTCGGCTGTCACACCCACCGCCACTTGAACCTTGTCGCCGTCCGCCACGGCCAGCACAATAACTGCCGTCTTGAGCTTGTCCTTGAGCTTATCCATGGTCTCGCGCAGGGTCTTGACGTCGGCACCATCAAGCCTTGCCACCAGCAACTTCACGCCCAGGACGTCGACCGCCTGCCCGAGCATTTCGTCGCCCTGCGCCGATGCGAGCTTGCCCTTGAGCGCGGCGACTTCTTTTTCCAGTGATTTCACATGATCAAGCAGGTGACCGAGCTTGCCGTTCAGTTCGGTGACCGGGGCCTTCAAGGTGTGGGCTGCGGCGCCCACCGTATCTTCCAGATTCTGCAGGTAAGCCAATGCGTTTTGCCCGGTCACGGCCTCGATGCGACGCACACCTGCCGCCACGCCGCTTTCGCCCACCACTTTGAAGATGCCGATGTCCCCGGTGCGATGCACGTGCACGCCGCCGCACAACTCACGGCTGGTACCAATGTCGAGCACGCGCACGGTTTCGCCGTACTTCTCGCCAAACAGCATCATGGCACCGGTTTTTTGGGCGGATTCAATGTCCATCACCCGGGCTTGAGTCGCCGTATTTTTCAAAATTTCAGCATTGACACGAAACTCTATCTCGTGAATCTGCTCATCCGTGACCGGCGCGTTGTGTGCGAAATCAAAGCGGGTGCGCTCTGGCGTGACCAGGCTGCCCTTTTGTTGCACATGGTCCCCCAGCACTTCACGCAGGGCTTTGTGCATCAGGTGTGTGGCTGAATGGTTGCGCGTGACGGACGCACGCAGTGGCGCGTCCACGTGCGCGTTGACCAGGTCGCCCAGCTTCAAGCTACCGGTGGTAACGGACCCATGGTGGCCATACACATCGGCCTTGATTTTCTGAACGTCACCCACCATGAAGAGCGCATGGTCACAAAACACCGCGCCCACATCGCCAACCTGGCCGCCGCTTTCAGAATAAAAAGGCGTGGAATCCAGCACAATGACGCCAGACTGACCCTCGGTCAGCTCCTCAACCGCCACGCCGTCGGCATACAGCGCCACGATATTGGTGCCATAGGTCAGGTGGTCATAGCCTACAAAGGCATTGGAATGGCCGCTATATTCCAGCGCGCGGTCCTGCTTGAACTTACCCGCTGCGCGCCCTTTTGCCTTTTGTGCTTCCATGGCGGCGTTGAAGCCATCAGCATCTACTTCGACCCCGTTTTCGCGGCACACATCGGCTGACAGGTCCAACGGAAAACCATAGGTGTCGTGCAGCTTGAACGCTACTTCACCAGGCAGCACCTTGGCCCCATCGGCGAGGGCGGTGTCCAGAATCTCCATGCCCGTAGCCAACGTCTCGAAGAAGCGTTCTTCTTCCATGCGCAACACGTCGGTAATGCGCTGCTGCTGCGCAGCAAGACGCGGATAGGCCTCCCCCATGACGGCCACAAGGTCGCCCACCAGCTTATGGAAGAACGGGGTTTTCTGACCCAGCTTGTAGCCGTGGCGGATGGCACGACGGATGATGCGGCGCTGCACGTAACCGCGCCCTTCATTGCCGGGCAGCACGCCGTCGCTCACCAGGAAAGCGGTGGCCCGAATGTGGTCTGCAATCACGCGCAGGCTCTTGTTCTGCAGGTCGGTGCAAACAGTCTCGCGTGCGGCGGCCTTGATGAGCTTGTCAAACAGGTCGATTTCGTAATTGCTGTGCACATGCTGCAGGATGGCGGCCAAGCGCTCCAGGCCCATGCCGGTGTCCACGCACGGAGCTGGCAACGGAGTGACGGCACCAGTCTCGTCCATGTTGAACTGCATGAACACGTTGTTCCAGATCTCGATAAAGCGGTCGCCGTCTTCGTCAGGGCTGCCGGGCGGGCCGCCGGGGATGTGGTCGCCGTGGTCGTAGAAGATTTCACTGCAGGGGCCACAGGGGCCGGTATCGGCCATCATCCAGAAGTTGTCGCTCTTGTAGCGGCCACCCTTGTTGTCACCAATTCGGATGACGCGCTCAGGCGGCAAACCGATGTCCTGCGTCCAGATGGCAAACGCCTCGTCATCTTCTGCGTAGACCGTGGCCAGCAGGCGCTCGGGTGGCAGCTTGTAGACCTCGGTCAACAACTCCCAGGCCCACATCAGCGATTCGCGCTTGAAGTAGTCGCCAAAGCTCCAGTTGCCCAGCATCTCGAAAAAGGTGTGGTGACGCGCGGTGTAGCCCACGTTTTCCAGGTCGTTGTGTTTGCCGCCGGCGCGCAGGCAGGCCTGCACCGATGCCGCGCGCACGTAAGAACGCTTGTCGTGGCCAAGAAACACGTCCTTGAACTGCACCATGCCGGAATTGGTGAACATCAGCGTGGGGTCATTGCCCGGCACCAGCGGACTGCTTTCAACCACGGTGTGGCCTTTGGATTCAAAGAAATCAAGAAAGGTTTTGCGAATGTCGGCAACACTCATTGTGGGCTGGGTCATGACGTGGTTTCTTCGAGTGGTGGATCAATACAACCCACTATTATCGCCGCGCGCGAGGGCGCCAGGCCCGGTCAAGCCAGCTCGACGCGCTGCCCCATCTCGATGCGATCTTCCAGAAAGCGCCACAGGCGTTCGTCATTGCAGAAAGCGACGTTGAAGCGCAGCCAGCCAGTAGTGCGCGGCTCCACCAGGAACAGTTGACCAGGGCCTAACATGATGCCCTCCAGCGTGCCTGCTTGCGAGAGTTCGGCGCTGTCGGGCAAATCGGGGTGGCGCGCCCACAGGTACATGCCCGCCTCGGGCTCATGGAAGAGTTCAAACCCCAGACTGTCCAGTCGGCGGCCCACCTGCCGCTGGGCCTCGGCCAGTCGCTCCCGCAGCGACTTAAGGTGCTTGCGCCAACGCCCGTCCGTGATGACGCCAAAAGTCACGCGCTCGGCAATATCTGACGAAGTGAGCCCCGCGATCATCTTGAGCTGCACGAACTCGGTCAGCAAATCGGTACGCGCCAGTAAGAAACCGACACGCAGGTTGGGCGAAATGGTTTTGGAGTAGCTGCCCACGTAAACCACCCGCCGCACCTGGTCCAGGCTGGCCAGCGTGGAGCGCGAAGGGGTGTCCATGTCGGCATAGATATCGTTCTCTACCAGCACAAAATCGTGGCGGTCAGCCAATTGCAGCAAGCGGTGCAAATGCGCCACCGATGCCACCGAACAGGTGGGGCTTTGCAGGCGTGGCTGGGTAAAAAATGCCTTGGGCCGGTGTGCCACGATCAGCGACTCCAGGGCGGCTAGGTCGTAGCCAGCGGGCGTGCGGGGTACACCAATGGGCTGGACACCCATAAAGCGCAGCATGAACAGCAAATTGGGATAGCCCGGGTCATCCACCAGCACCGCGTCCCCTGGCTTTAGCAAACAGCGCGCCACCAGGTCCAGCGCCTGGCTGGAGCCGTGTGTCATCAAGACCTGTGCAGCTTCCACCGGAATCTGCCGCTCGGCCAGTGACTCGGCAATCAACATGCGCAGCGCCATATGTCCGTATGGCAGCCCGTAACCGTCCAGCTCCGGGCCGTCGATCGAGAGCTGGCGCATGCTGCGTCGAACCGCATCGCCAAACAACCAGTCGTGCGGCAGCCAGCCGCAACCCGGCTTGAGCGGCAAGTTGCGATTCTCAAAGATCTGCTTGAGGTACCAGCGTGCATCAAAACGGGGCGCATCGGGGGGCAGGCGTCCCGCAGCGCTGCCTGCACCGGCACCCTCATCACGGCGTTTGACAAAAAATCCCGCATGCGCGCGCGAAACGAGCCACCCCTGTGCTACCAGACGGTCGTAGGCCTCCACCACCGTAAACACACTGACGTTGTGTGATGCTGCAAATGCACGTATTGATGGCAGCTTGCTTCCGGGCTTTAGCACCTGCCCAGCTATCAGCCCACGCAACCCATCCACGATCTGACTGACCAGGGGAGTTGAAATGTCCGGACTGAGTGTGAGCATCAAAGAAGCAAAGGATGGTTTGGGGGATTGTGCCCAGCGCACCATATTAGGGAAACCCTGTACAGGATTCTAGACCTGCACAGTGTGCCAAATTTCTGCTACCGGTGTACATGGACGTGTGTGAAACAGATTTCTATAGTTTACCCATTCGTTCAACCACCCTGGTATCCCATGCAAACAGATCGCAACCTGCTGAACTCCGCCCTCCTGGCCCGTCGCCAAACTGCCGTGGCCCGTGGCGTAGGCCAGGCTCATGAAATTTTCATCAAGAACGCCCGAAACGCCGAGTTCTGGGACGTGGAAGGTCGCCGCTACATCGACTTTGCCGGGGGCATTGCCGTGCTCAACACCGGGCACCTGCACCCCAAAGTCATTGATGCGGTAAAGGCGCAACTCGACCAGTACACCCACACCTGCTTTCAGGTCGTGGCCTATGAACCTTATGTGGAAGTCTGCGAGCGCCTCAACAGCCTTGCTCCCGGCAACTTTGCCAAGAAGAGTCTGCTGCTGACCACCGGCGCCGAAGCCGTGGAAAACGCCATCAAGATTGCCCGTGCCTACACCAAGCGCCCCGGCGTGATTGCCTTCACCGGTGGCTACCATGGCCGCACCAACTTCACGCTGGGCCTGACTGGCAAGGTGGCGCCCTACAAGGTGGGCTTTGGACCCTTCCCCGGCGAAGTGTTCCATGCCCTGTTCCCCAACGCATTGCACGGCGTCAGCGTTGCCGATGCGCTGCACTCGGTGGAACTGATCTTCAAGAACGATGTGGAGCCCGAACGCGTGGCAGCCTTCATTCTGGAACCCGTGCAGGGCGAAGGCGGCTTCTATGTGGCGCCACCCGAGTTCATCTCCGGGCTCAAGACGCTGGCAGATCGTCACGGCATTTTGCTGATCGCAGACGAGGTGCAAACTGGCGCCGGTCGCACCGGAACCTGGTTCGCCAGCGAACAGTGGCCGGTGGCCCCCGACCTGATCACCACCGCCAAATCCCTGGCCGGTGGCTTTCCCCTGTCTGGCGTGGTCGGTCGCGCGGATGTCATGGATGCCCCCGCTGCCGGCGGACTGGGTGGCACCTATGCGGGCAGCCCCGTGGCGTGCGCCGCCGCGTTGGCAGTCATGGAAATCTTTGCCAAGGAAAACCTGTTGACCCGCAGTCAGGACATGGGTGCCCTGCTGGTGCGCGCACTCAAGGACCTGGCAACAAAAACGCCCTCCATAGGTGATGTACGCGCACTGGGTGCGATGGTTGCCATCGAACTGTTTGAAGAAGGAGACGTGCAGCGCCCCGACGCCGCACTGACCAAGAAGGTGGTTGCCGAGGCAGCACGCCGTGGCCTGATCTTGCTATCGTGTGGGACCTATGGCAACGTCATCCGCATTCTGGTTCCACTCACTGCCTCCGACGCCCTGCTGGAAGAAGGCCTGGCCATCCTGGCCGAAAGCTTCGCAGCCCAGGCCTGATCGCTATTCCACCGCCCTCCATGCACAACATGTCCTCCACAGAACCCCTGGTGCGCTTCAGCGGCGTGCAAAAGACGTACGACGGCGAACAACTGGTCGTACGGGCGTTGAATCTCGATATCCAACGCGGTGAGTTCCTGAGTTTGCTGGGACCCTCCGGGTCGGGCAAGACCACCACGCTGATGATGCTGGCAGGGTTCGAATCACCCACGGCGGGCGACATCCTGCTGGATGGTCGCCAGATCACCCGCACGCCGCCGCACAAGCGCAACTTCGGCATGGTGTTCCAGAACTACGCGATGTTCCATCATATGACGGTGGCGCAGAACGTGGCCTACCCGCTGACCGTGCGCAAGGTGCCCAAAGCCGAGCAGGAACAGCGTGTCAAAAAGGCGCTGGCCATGGTGCGCCTCACCGGCATGGACGAGCGCTTGCCCGC
>CAIQBN010000016.1 GCA_903870065.1 uncultured beta proteobacterium
GTGTCGCGCTGGATTGACGGCGTGCTTGAAAAGAACGAGCTAATCGACCAGGACTCCAACCTGCGCGGTGTTTTTTACTGGGGCCATGCCCCCAACTCTCAGACCCGCGGTCTGGAGATGAAACGCGCCATGGACAAGCTCGATTTGCTGGTGGTGGTGGATCCGTATCCGTCGGCGACTGCCGCGATGGCGGCCATGCCAGGCAAGCCGGAAGACCTGAACCCCAACCGTGCGGTATACCTGCTACCCGCTGCCACGCAGTTTGAGACATCGGGGTCGGTCACCGCCTCCAACCGCTCCATTCAATGGCGTGAAAAAGTGATCGAGCCGTTGTGGGAAAGCCGCAGCGATCACATGATCATGCAGCAGTTTGCCGACCGGCTTGGCTTTGGAAAAGAGCTGTCCAAGAACTACAAGATGCAGCAAGTCAAGGGCATGGATGAGCCCGTGGTGGAAGACATTCTGCGCGAGATCAACAAGGGTTTGTGGACCATTGGCTACACCGGGCAAAGCCCTGAGCGGCTCAAGGCACACATGCGCAATATGCAGGCGTTTGACGTTAAAACCCTCAGGTGCAAGGGCAAGGTCATCGACAAAGAGACCGGTTATGACATGAGTGGTGACTACTTCGGTCTGCCATGGCCTTGTTATGGCACGCCCGAACTCAAACACCCGGGCTCGCCCAACCTGTATGACACGTCCAAGCACGTGATGGACGGTGGGGGCAACTTCCGCGCCAATTTTGGTGTGGAGCGTGAGGGCAAGAGCCTGTTGTCTGAAGACGGCTCGCACTCCCTGGGCGCGGACATCACCACCGGCTACCCCGAGTTTGACCATGTGCTGCTGAAAAAGCTGGGCTGGTGGGATGATTTGACCGACGTCGAGAAAGCTGCTGCCGAAGGCAAGAACTGGAAGACCGATTTGTCCGGTGGTATCCAGCGCGTGGTCTTGAAGGTGCATGGTTGCCACCCGTTTGGCAATGCGAAGGCGCGTGCGGTGGTGTGGAACTTCCCCGACCCGATTCCGCAACACCGTGAACCTTTGTATGGCATCCGCCCCGACCTGGTGGCCAAGTACCCCACACACGACGACAAAAAGGCGTTCTGGCGCTTGCCCACGCTCTACAAGACGGTGCAGCAAAAGAACCTTGCCGACAAGGTGCATGAGAAGTTCCCGCTGATCATGACATCGGGTCGGTTGACGGAATACGAAGGCGGCGGCGAGGAAACCCGCTCCAACCCCTGGTTGGCGGAGTTGCAGCAAGAGGCTTTTGTCGAGATCAATCCACAGACTGCGAACGAACGGGGTATCAAAAACGGTGGCCGTGTCTGGCTCTCCTCACCCACTGGTGCGCGCTTGAACGTGCAGGCTTTGGTGACCGAGCGTGTCGGCACCAACACGGTGTGGATGCCGTTTCACTTCTCGGGTCGCTGGCAGGGTGCCGATATGCTGCCCTATTACCCGGCAGGTGCGCATCCGGTGGTGCGCGGTGAAGCGGTGAACACCGCAACCACCTATGGATATGACAGCGTCACGATGATGCAGGAAACCAAGACCACCATCTGCAACATTGAGAGGGCATAAACATGGCACGCATGAAATTTATTTGCGACTCCGAGCGCTGCATTGAGTGCAATGGCTGTGTAACGGCCTGCAAAAATGAAAACGAGGTCCCATGGGGTGTGAACCGCCGTCGTGTGGTCACGCTCAATGACGGGGTCCCGGGAGAGAAATCGATCTCGGTTGCCTGCATGCACTGCAGCGATGCGCCCTGCATGGCAGTCTGCCCGGTCAACTGTTTTTACAAGACCGATGAAGGTGTGGTGCTGCACGACAAGGATGTGTGCATTGGCTGCGGCTATTGCTCCTATGCTTGTCCGTTTGGTGCACCGCAGTTCCCCTCGCAAGGCACGTTTGGTGTGCGCGGCAAGATGGACAAGTGCACGTTCTGTGCTGGTGGCCCTGAAGAAAATGGCAGCCAGGCCGAGTTTGAAAAATACGGGCGCAATCGTCTGGCCGAAGGCAAGTTGCCAGCATGTGCAGAAATGTGTTCTACCAAGGCGTTGCTGGCAGGTGACGGCGATGTGGTCGCCGACATTTTGCGCAACCGTGTGGTGCAACGCGGCAAGGGTGCCGAGGTGTGGGGCTGGGGCACCGCTTACGGTTCCAAGAAGGCTGGGCAGGCACCAGATACAGGAGCCAAATCATGATTCGATATGTTGTTGTAGTGGCGGCGTTGGCAACACTGGCGGCCTGTGGCGAGAAGCCGCAAGCACTGGGTTTGCCTAAATCAGATTCGCCCGCGTCGGCAGGTACCGGCAGCAATTTCACTGCGCCCGGCTGGAAAGCGGGCGACAAGACCGCCTGGGAGCAGCATTTGAAGGCGCGCCAACAGAATGGTCAAAACGACTATTCAAGAATGAATTGAGAGGCACCCACCATGATGCGCTCATTGATTGCCACCTTGTGTGTTGCGTTTGGAACGCTGGTGCCTGTCTGCGTTCAGGCGCAGACGGCGCCGGTTCAGAGCGCCAACATCATGGACGTGCAGCCCGAGGCCAGTGCCGACCCCAACTATGCCAAGCAAACCAACGGTGAGCGCAGCAAAGTGCAGCCGGGCAATAACGCACCGATGTGGCGTCAGGTTGGCGCCGGTGTGACAGGAACCAGCAGCTTGCCCAAGAGCGAGGCGCCAGAGGCGGGCAACCTGATTCAACCCTTTGTCCAATATCCCGGTTCGCGTTTGACGAATGCCGGGGAGGCATGGCGTCAGGTACGCAATAACTGGTTGATTCCCTACGGCGGGTCGTTCATGCTGATCGTTCTGGGGGCTATTGCCGTTTTTTACTGGCGGGTTGGAAGTTTCAAGTTGCATGACAAACCGACCGGGCGTTTGATAGAGCGTTTCACACCGTTTGAGCGTTCTGCTCACATGATCAATGCCGCGGCTTTCAGTGTTCTGGCGATTTCCGGACTGGTGATGGCATTTGGTAAGTTCTTTTTGTTACCGGTGATTGGCACCACACTGTTTGGTTGGCTGGCCTATGTACTCAAAAATGCACACAACTTTGCCGGACCGCTGTTTGCTGTATCCCTGGTGATCGTCATCGGAACCTTCATCAAAGACAATATGCCAGCCAAGGGGGACCTGAATTGGTTGATGAAGGGCGGTGGCATGTTCTCCGATCATGAGGTCAAGTCGGGCCGGTTCAATGCCGGCGAAAAAGTGGTTTTCTGGGCTGGCGTATTTGTTTTGGGTCTGGTGGTGGTGGGCTCCGGCCTGGTGATGGACAAACTACTTCCCGGTCTTGACTATGAACGCAGCACGATGCAGGTGGCGCACATGGTGCACTCGGTTGCCAATATCTTGATGGTTATCCTGTTCATGGGGCATATTTATTTGGGCACACTGGGCACCGAGGGTGCGTTGGAGGGCATGAAGACCGGTTACGTGGACGAGACCTGGGCCAAAGAGCACCATGAGCTCTGGTATGAAGACGTCAAGTCCGGTCGTGTGCCGGCGCAGCGCAGCGCAGTTGCTGCCAGCGTTGCAGCGCCGTCTACCGTTCAACCATAAAACTAGCAGAGGCCAATATGAAGTCGATTTTTGTATGCGTTGCAGCATTTGCGCTGGCAGGTTCAGCCTTCGCCAAGTTGCCGGCACCCAGCGACGAAGCCAAAGCCAAGGCTGCGGAAGCGGCTGCCAAGACGGCGCACGGCGGCAAGGTTGAAGCCTATTTGCTGTGCAAGGCACAAGACAGGGTTGCAGCCCGGACCAACAAAGCTGCCAAGCCTGCTGGCAAAGAGGCCAAGGCCGCTGCGGCGCCCGCATCGGCCTGTGTCGACCCGGGTGCCTTTGTCTACACTCCGGCGGTGCCAGCAGTGGCTGCGACCGCCGCGCCTGCTGCAGTGGCTGCGGTTGCACCGGCTGAAAAGCCCAAAAAATAGTGCACATCTAACTGCAGACCCATGACCGGTTTTCAACTTCCTCGACTGACCCAGTCAAACGCGCCGCTGACCCGCGAAGTCCTGGTGATCAATGAGTGGGGCGAGGCGGTCAGCAGCACGATTCCGTGTGAGCGCGCGCTCACTGTGTATGTGGACAAGCGCGAACTGGTCACCCTGATGACACTGGGTGGTCATCCGGAATTGTTGGTGCTGGGTTTTTTGCGCAACCAGCGACTGGTTCAATCGGTGCATGACATTGAGTCCATCACGGTGGACTGGGAGGTCGGTGCCGCTGCGGTCAAAACCCGCCGGGGCATTGAAAACATTGAACAGCGCACATCCAAGCGAGTGGTCACCACCGGTTGCGGGCAGGGAAGCGTTTTTGGCGGGCTGATGGATGACGTGGACCGCATCGTATTGCCGAAGGCCACGTTGCGTCAGTCGCATTTGTATGGCATCGTCAATGCGATCCGGGTGCAGGAAAGCATTTACAAGGCCGCGGGTTCAGTGCACGGGTGTGCCCTGTTTCAAGGCGATGAGATGCTGGTTTTCATTGAAGACGTGGGGCGACACAACGCCATAGACACCATCGCCGGGTGGATGTGGATGAACGCAATAACTGGCGGTGACAAGGTGTTCTACACCACCGGCCGTCTGACCAGCGAGATGGTCATCAAGGCAGCGCAAATGGGGGTTCCCATCGTGGTGTCGCGTAGCGGTATTACCGAGATGGGTCTGGAAGTGGCCCAACGGGTCGGCTTGTGTGCCATTGGGCGGGCCACCAACAAGCGCTTCCTGTGCTACAGCGCGTTGGAACGGCTGGAACTGGAGCCGGACCTTGCCGGACTGCACCTGCGCGCCGTGGCGTGAGTCTGTGCACGATGCCCCCTGATGGTGTGGGGCACACCAAACTGCGCTAAGGTAGCGCAATGACAATTTCTTTTTTGAGTCTGGGATGGCGCACGTTGTGGCGCGATTTGCGTTCGGGCGACCTTCGCCTGTTGATTGTGGCAGTCACCCTGGCCGTTGGCGCACTTACTGCGGTCAGCTTTTTTGCAGATCGTCTCAAGGGCGGTTTACAGCGCGATGCGCGGCAATTGTTGGGTGGCGATGCAGTGGTCTCCAGCGACAACCCGACACCTGCCAACTTTGTGGCCAAAGCCAGGGAGTTGGGGCTTTCGGTGGTGACAAGCCTGGGTTTCCCCACCATGGCGCGGGCGACGGATGAGCGCGGCGGCGCTGCCAAACTGGTCGCACTCAAAGCCGTTGAAACCGGCTATCCATTGCGCGGGTCATTGCGCATTGCAGACGGCCCCGAACGGCCTGAGACCGTCACGCGTGCCATTCCGACACCGGGCCAGGCCTGGGTCGATGCGCCACTGCTTGACGCGCTGGGGATATCGATGGGTGACACCCTGCTGCTTGGCGACGCGCGCCTGACGGTCAGCGCCCTCATCGTGGTGGAGCCCGACCGGGGGGCGGGATTCATGAATTTTGCACCCCGGGTGATGATTAATGTGCAGGACATCGGTGCGACCAAGTTGATTCAACCAGCCAGCCGTTTGACGTATCGCATGGCCGTGGCGGGCTCTGAGGATCAGGCTGTGCAGTCCTTCGTGACCTGGGCCGATGCGCAGGTCAAACCAGCCAGCGGCAGTGGCGTGCGGGGTGTGCGGGTTGAGTCCATGCAGGGCGGTCGACCCGAGATGAGCCAGACCCTGGATCGGGCCGACAAATTCTTAAGCCTGGTGGCGCTGCTGGCGGCATTGCTGAGCGCGGTTGCGGTCGCGCTCGCAGCCCGTGCCTTTGCCGCCAAGCATCTGGATGACTGTGCCATGCTGCGTGTGCTGGGCTTGAGTCAACGCACCATCGCCACGAGTTATGCGTTTGAATTCGCCATGGTGGGAGTATTTGCAAGCGGGCTGGGCGTGTTGCTGGGGTACAGCGTGCATTATTTGTTTGTGCTGCTGTTGGCAGGTTTGGTGGACGCAGCCCTTCCCGCTGCCACTTTATGGCCGGTGCTGCTGGGTATGGGCATGGGGTTGACCTTGCTGTTTGCATTTGGTTTGCCGCCGGTGCTGCAACTCGCACAGGTGCCACCGCTGCGCGTGATTCGCCGTGACGTTGGTAATCTCAAGCCAGCGTCCGTGGGAGTTCTGTCCGTGGGCGTGCTGGGGTTTGCGGCCCTGCTGTTGGCGGCCAGCAGCGACCTGATGCTCGGAATGATTGCGGTCGGCGGTTTTGCCGGTGCGGTGGCGGTGTTCGCGGCACTGAGTTGGTTGGCGGTCAAAGTACTGCGGTTCAGTGTGAATGAGACCACTGCGCCGCGGTGGCTGGTGCTGGCCACCCGGCAAATGTCGGCGCGCCCCGCCTATACCGTGGTGCAGGTCAGTGCACTGGCCGTGGGATTGCTGGCATTGGTTCTGCTGGTGTTATTGCGCACTGACTTGATTGCCAGTTGGCGCAAGGCTACACCGCCGGATGCGCCCAATCGCTTTGTCATCAACGTTATGCCAGAGCAGTCAGAAGCATTTCAACGCATGTTGACCGATGCAGGCGTTGGCCGCTTTGACTGGTACCCGATGATTCGTGGTCGTCTGGTTGCGGTGAACGGCCGCACGGTTTCACCGGAAGACTTCAGCGACGACCGGGCAAAACGGCTCGTGGACCGCGAGTTCAATGTGTCGTTTAACGCCAAGTTGCCGCTGCAAAACGAAGTCGTTGAAGGCAAGTGGACGCCCGAGGAGAGCCATGCGATCAGCATGGAGGAGGGAATCGCAAAGACGCTGAAAATAGGCATTGGAGACAGTTTGCGGTTTGATATGGGCGGCGTGCAAACCGAGTCCAGGGTGACGTCCTTGCGTAAGGTGGATTGGGGCTCTATGCGGGCCAATTTCTTTGTGATGTACCCGGTCAGCCGGATGGACGATGTGCCCACCACGTACATGGGCGCATTCAAGGCACCCATAGTCAAGGGCTTTGACAATGCGCTGGTGCACCAGTTTCCCAATGTCACCAACGTCGACATGACCACCACGGTGGCCCAGGTTCAGCGTGTGTTGGACCAGGTGGTCCGGGCGGTGGAGTTCTTGTTCGGCTTTACCCTGGCGGCCGGATTGGTGGTCTTGTTTGCCGCAGTTACCGCAACGCGTGAGGAGCGGGCACGCGAATTTGCCATCATGCGGGCGGTGGGTGCGCGGGGCAGTCTGCTGCGCCAGGTGCAACGGGCAGAGTTGGCGGGCGTGGGCATTTTGGCGGGTTTTTTAGCCTCTGTCGTCGCCGCGGCGGTCGGTTGGGCGCTGGCGCGTTATGTATTTGAGTTTGCCTGGACGGTCTCGCTCTGGGTTCCCTTGTTAGGCGCGGTGGCGGGCGCTGTGCTGGCGCTGGCGGCCGGATGGTGGGGTTTGCGTGATGTGTTGCGCCGCCCGGTGGTGGAAACGCTCAGGCGGGCTGCGACCTGAAGCGAGGTACGTCAGTGGCAAGAATGCTATTAAAATAGGAGCTGCTCGTGTATATTACACGAGGGCTAGCGGCCAATTTGACTAAAATGTGTGCCGGCATTCATATGCCCATATAACGCCCGGGGCGGTGGTTTACGGCCAAAGTCAGGTTCATGATGATGGCACCAAGCACGGACAGCGCAACATGCCAGGCGTCCACCACTGAAAATGCGGCCAGAACGATCAGGCAGTCAATTCCCATTTGCACCTTGCCGGCACGCCAGCCCATTTTTTCTTGCAAATACAGCACCAACACGTTGATGCCGCCCAGGCTTGCGCGGTGGCGAAACAGCATCAACATGCCTGCACCAATCAGCAGTGCACCAGTGATTGCCGCAAATACTGGCTCCAGGGTCTGGAAACGCAACCATTGCGGCAGCAACTGGACTTGCGTGGCCAGCAGTCCGACCGCGGCAACGGTTTTCAGCGCAAATGCTTTTCCCATACGCATCCAAGCCAACGCAAAAAAGGGCAGGTTGACGGCGCAGAGGAGCAAGCTGAAGTTCCAGTGCGTTGCGTAGTGCAGCAAAAAAGCCAGCCCGGCAGTGCCGCCGGTCAGGATATGGCTGGTGCCATACATTTGCATACCCAGTCCGATGAACAAGGTGCCTGTAATCATCGCTTGCAGGTCTTCATGTCCCCGGTGACGGGTAACACTGGCTTTGCCGGCGACTTCAATCGGTGACGGACTGGTTTTTTGGGTCATGGCAATGCACCATCATGCAGAGTTTGCGTCCGCGTCAGGACTTGTGCTGTTTGTGGCCGAGCTTGCGGTACAGCGTGGCCCGGCTAATGCCCAGGGTTTGGGCGGCCAGCGCAACATTGCCACGCGCCTGGTCCACCGCCTGATGAATCAAGGCTGATTCGATGTCCTTGAGCGCCAGGGTGTTGCGCATTATGGGTCGCGCTGTTGCGCCTGTGGCACAGCTGTTTGAGGTGCGCAGAATGGGTAGGGCTTGCAGGCGCAAACCCGTCCATAAAGGTAAGTCGATGATCGGGTCGTGACGCCGCACCGCGTCAAACAGCATCTCAAAGGGCACGCCAAAAAGGTCGCTTGCATGCACGCGCTCCGACTGCTGCTGCCGATTCGATGCGTTGAGAGCGGGGACCATCAGCCGTGCAGTGGAATTGGCTGCGGTGATCCATCCCTCGGCATCCAGACACACAATACCGTCAGCATCACCCCCCAGTGCGTTGCCTGGCCAATTTAACCGCAGCAGCAAGTGATGAGGCTGCCCCAGGACCAATGCGTTTTCGATACGGCCAGCAGTCTGGGTTACCAAATGCTTGAGTTCAGGCCGTTCCAATGCCTCAATTCCGGTGACGTCTAGCATGCCGACGCAGGTTCCGTTGGGACCGATCAGAGGTGCCCCGGCGCAGCTATAAATTGATGTATTGGGGAAAAAATGCTCACCCTGGTGCAGCCACACCGGCTGCAGCTCGCTTAGCGCGGTACCAATTGCGGTCGTGCCCACACTGCGCTCTGACAGATCGGTTCCGATGCGGGTAATCTGGTTGGCCCGCGGGTCGGATCGGTCGATGGCGCCGCTGGTATCCACCACAACACCGTCGCTATTGGTCAGAATGGCAAAGTAACGGGTGTTGGCGATCGCTTTGCCCAATTTTTCCAGGATGGGCTTGGCGGCCTCGATCAAGCCCCGGTTGGCGTCTTGCGCCCGCAGCGACTGTGCCGCGGATACCCGTTCGAAGACAGCGGGCTGCTGCGGTTCCTGGCCGCTTTGCAGGCAGCGCATCCAGGACCGTTCAACCCAGGGCGCCACCCAGCCGGGGGGTAGGGCTGCTCGCTCAATCAGTGCCGTGCGGCGCGCACGCGCAATGCCAGCCAAACGGGGCGGCGCATCTGAATTGGATTGACCAGCGGGAGGGTGGATCACAGCAGTGGTTCGGGCGTCTTAACAATGGAGCCGATTCTCGGTCAGATCGCAGCGGCCCGCTTTGTTTCATTTTGAGAATTTCGACGTAATCCTGGGTTGTTCATAGGGTTAATACTAGAACGAACCGGCTTCGATGCACCAACAATCGCTATGTATTTCAATTCATAGGAATGGCGTTGCATAGGTTTGCAGGCCAGCACCCCCAAGGAGAGACGCATGCAAAAGATGTTGCACATCAACGCAGACAAATGCACCGGCTGTATGCAGTGCGAGATGGCCTGCGCGTACGAGAATTACGGCACCTTCGCCACCGCCAAGTCGCGTATTAAAGTTTTCGACTTCCACCACACAGGAAAAAAGGTGCCTTACACCTGCACCCAGTGTGATGAGGCATGGTGCCTGCATGCATGCCCGGTAGAAGCCATCACAGTGGACAAGGCTACCGGTGCCAAAGTTGTCAACGAAGCCACCTGCGTCGGCTGCAAGGTCTGCACGATTGCCTGCCCGTTTGGCACGATCAACTATGTGGCCGACACCGGAAAAGTCCAGAAGTGTGACCTGTGCGCGGGCTCACCGGCCTGCGCTGAGGCCTGCCCAACCGGAGCCATTACCTTCATTGACGCCAACTGGACCGGACTGGGAAAAATGGCCCAGTGGGCAGACAAGTTGGGCAATCAACCGTCTGCAACCTGAAACTTGCGGGGCAGAGCAGCTTCGCTAGGCGAGCCAGCACTGTCCTCAACTGATTAAAAGGAGTTACAACATGTCTTGGGCTGGAAAAATTCTCCGCGTCAACCTGACCGCTGGAACCGTTACCTCTGAGCCACTCAATATGGACTGGGCACGTGACTACGTTGGCTCACGTGGCCTGGGCACCAAATACCTGGTCGAAGAAGTGGCGGCTACGGTCGATCCGCTCTCCGCCGAAAACAAGATCATTTGGGCTACCGGGCCGTTAACCGGCACGATGGCATCCACAGGCGGGCGTTATACCGTGATTACCAAAGGGCCCCTCACCGGGGCCATTGCCTGCTCCAACTCGGGCGGCTACTGGGGCGCGGAATTCAAAATGGCCGGGTGGGATATGGTCATTTTTGAAGGCAAGTCAGCCAAACCGGTCTACCTGTATGTCAATGACGACGTTGCCGAACTGCGCGACGCGTCGCACCTGTGGGGCAAGAGCGTCTGGGAGACCGAAGCCGCGCTCAAATCCAGCCTACAGGACCCGCTGGCCCGGGTATCAAGCATTGGCAAGGCGGGTGAAAACGGCGTGCTGTTTGCGGCGGTGGTCAACGACCTGCACCGCGCGGCCGGCCGCTCTGGCGTTGGTGCCGTCATGGGTAGCAAAAATCTGAAGGCCATCGCCGTGCGCGGCACCAAAGGCGTGGGCAATATTCGCGACCCCAAAGCCTTTATGGAAGCAGTCAAGGCGGGCAAAAAAGTGCTGGCCGAAAACGGGGTTACTGGCACCGGACTGCCAGCCATGGGTACCCAGGTGCTGATGAGCGTGATCAACGAAGTGGGTGCCTTGCCCACCCGCAATCACCGCGACAACCAGTTTGAAGGCGCCAAGGATATTGGGGCTGAAGCCATGGCCACACCGCGTAAGACCGATGGCAAAAAGCATTTGGTCACCAACCAGGCCTGTTTTGGTTGCACTATCGCCTGTGGGCGTATTAGCAAAATGGATGAAGGACACTTCACCATTGTCAACAAGCCCCAGTACCGCGGTGCCAGCGGCGGGCTCGAATATGAGGCTGCATTCGCGCTCGGTGCGGCGAATGGTGTGAATGACCTGGAGGCCTTGCAGTACGCCAATATGTTGTGCAATGAAGAAGGCATTGACCCGATTACTTTTGGCGCCACGGTTGGGGCTGTCATGGAACTCTACGACATGGGTGTCCTGACCAAAGAGCAAATCGGTATCGACGCCAAGTTTGGATCGGCCCAGGCGCTTGCCTTCCTGGCCGAAGAAACGGTCAATGGTCGTGGTTTTGGCAAGGAAATTGGCGAAGGATCCAAGCGCCTGTGTGCCAAGTATGGCCACCCCGAGTTGTCGATGGCCAGCAAGGGTCAGGAATTTCCAGCCTATGACGGCCGTGCGATTCAAGGCATTGGCTTGGCCTATGCCACCTCCAACCGCGGCGGCTGCCATTTGCGCGGTTACACCATTGCTTCAGAAATTTTGGGCATTCCGGTCAAGACCGATCCACTAGAGCATGAAGGCAAACCCGACTTGGTAAAGGCGTTCCAGGACGCGACTGCCGCCTTTGACTCGTCCGGTTTGTGTATCTTTACGACCTTTGCATGGGGGCTGCAAGACCTGGCCCCGCAAATGCAAGGTGCCTGTGGCGAACAGTACACCATTGAAGAGCTGGCGAAAATTGGTGAGCGGATTTGGAACATGGAGCGCGAATTCAATAACCGTGCTGGCTTTACTGCCAAGGATGACAGTCTGCCGCCGCGTCTGACCACGGTGGAAGGGGCTTGCAAGACCGGTCCAGCCAAAGGCAAGTTCAATATGTTGGCCGAAATGCTGCCCAAGTACTATGCCGCCCGCGGCTGGGACATGGAAGGACGCCCCACCGCTGAAACCAAAGCGCGTCTGGGCTTGTAGGGAGTCAGGTAAGACGCCCGATTAGCTGAACCCGAATCATTGAAATGGCGGTCTTCATCGACCGCTTTCCTTTTTGGAGACCACCATGACCCATCACCTGATCCTGGGCGCCGGACCGGCCGGTGTGATTGCCGCCGAGACGATTCGAAAACATGCGCCCCATGACACCATCACTCTGATCGGGGATGAACCCGAGCCGCCGTACTCACGCATGGCGATTCCCTATTTGCTGATGGGCAATGTCGGCGAGAGCGGAACCTATTTGCGCAAAGACCCTGCACACTTTGAAGGTCTTAAGGTAAATATTGTCAGAGCCCTCGTCAAATCTGTGCAGGCCGCTACAAAAACCGTAGTGCTTGACAATGGGACATCGATTCAATTTGACACCTTGCTGGTGGCCACTGGCTCGCATCCGGTGCGCCCACCGATTCCCGGAATTGAATCGGCAGGGGTGCATTCCTGCTGGACGCTGGCGGATGCCCGCTCCATCATGGCGCTGGCGACGCGCGGTGCGCGGGTGCTTCAATTGGGTGCCGGCTTTATTGGCTGCATCATCATGGAGGCACTGGCCGCTCGGGGAGTGGAGTTGAGCGTGGTCGAAATGGGCGACCGCATGGTTCCGCGCATGATGGGGCCGACTGCCGGCGGCATGATTCGCGACTGGGTGGAGTCCAAAGGGGTGCAGGTTTTTACAGGTACCCGGGTCGAATCCATCGCGCCCGGTCAGCCACTGCAAGTCACTCTGTCCAATGGGAAGACGGTTGCTGCTGATTTGGTCATCAGCGCGGCCGGGGTGCGCCCGGCAATCGGTTTCCTGGAGGGGTCGGGTATCAAGTGTTTGTTGGGTATATTGACCGATGAGCATTTGCAAACCAACGTGCCGGGTGTGTTTGCCGCCGGTGATTGTGCCGAGGCACTGGACAAGGTGAGTGGAAAAATGATTGTGAGCGCTATCCAGCCCAACGCTGCCGAGCAGGCCCGCGTGGCGGCCATGAACATGGTGGCATACGCCCGTGGCCGACCAGCGGCGTGCAACCTCAAGGGTGTCACCCAGATCAATGTGCTGGACACCCTGGGGCTCATATCTACCAGTTTTGGCGATTGGCAAGGTGGACCTGGTGCGGAGCATGTGGAGCTGACCGATACGGCAGCCGGACGTCATTTGAGTTTGCAGTTCCATGGCGACGTGCTGGTGGGCTGCAACAGCGTGGGCTGGACAGACCACGTCGGTGTGATGCGTGGCCTGGTTGAGGGACAGGTGCATCTTGGCGCCTGGAAAGACAAACTCAAGCAGGATCCAACCAAGTTGATGGAGGCCTACCTTGGCAGTGCGCAGGCGCAGGGCAAATGGGCCGGTGCGCAGGATGAGCGCCGCCGCTGACAAGAATCTGGCAGACATGCCGTCGAATTTTGAAACTTCCTTCAGCAAGTCGGCTCAATTACCACTGACATGATCATCACGCTCAAACTCTTTGCCTCGCTGACTGACTATTTGCCTGCCACTTCGCGTTACACCAATTTGGTGGAGTTGGAAGTGCCGGATGGTGCCACGATTACCCAAATCACCGAGCCATACCATCTGCCGCCAGCCTTGGTGCATTTGGTACTGGTCAACGGTCGATACATTGCACCGGAGCAGCGCGCCAGTGAAGTGCTGGTCGCCGGCGATGTGCTCGCAATTTGGCCACCCATTGCGGGCGGATAGTCGCACTGCGGCTTGAGGGCAGTGAATGCAAGCTTTTTACGCCGAACGCTTTGAGCGTGAGATGGCCTGCACCGAGGCCGACTGGTTGCGCTGGTTACCCGCAGCCGTCGGGGATCACCACTGGAAGCTGCAGGACCACGCTGCGGGCGTTCGCATTGGCGACGGTGCACTGGGTCTGAAATGGCAAGTTGGCGAACCGCGCGTGATTGCGCTGGTTCGTATGCCACGTCTGCTAGTGGCTTTTCGTTTTGCCGGACTCGACGATGCGCAGCGCTACGCGTTCATGCAGCGGTTTGACCTCTACATGCAGCGTGGCGGGGGCTGAAATGTCAGGGCCGCGGACGTCAAAATCCGAATGCACGAACGCCAGATTTGAGCATGTAAGCAGCCACTTCGGGTGGCTTGCCTACCGTGACACCATCGGTCAGGTCGGCTGGCGTGCGCTCAGCATTGGGTAAAAACAATGCGCACACTTCGACAGTTGCGCCGCTTTTCATGAGGCCGGCCAACATTTGTTTTGGACTGACGTTGCGTGGCTTGAGCATCGCCGGTTCGTACGATTTGAGGGCCAGTTGACCTGCGGGGCCACACAGCAAAATTCGAACGGCGGCTTTTTGTTCGATCATTTGTGTGGCCAGGACCATGGCCATGCCCTGCGCCTGGTTGTCGGCGCTGGTGACGTTGAAGAATGTTTCGCTCTGGGCCTGCGCCAGGCCGCTGAGGGACAAAGTCAAAACGGTGGCGAGGATGCGTGTTGTGTGCTTCATGATAAATATCCTGTTGTGTGAAATTATTTGCCCTTGATGGTGTACGAACCGTCCTTGGCCCACTTGATGTCGGCATCGAGGAAAACGGTTTTCAGCTCCGGCTTGTAGAGTTTGACCATGTCGTGAGCTTCGCCGCTTCGACCACCAGCGCCACAGAAAAATACGATGGGCTTGTCGGTGGGCAACTTGTCCATGTTCTTTTCCAGACTGTTGATCGGGATGTTGATGGCGCCTTTGAATGTGCCGGTTGCCACTTCTTGCGGATCGCGTACATCAATTAGATGCACCGTTGCAGGAGCTTCCCTGTAGATGCGTTCAAACGATGCGATCGTAATGGTTCCAGATTCCTTGCCCGATTCAATGGCTGGCGCTTTGACCGCTCCAACGGCGCCCGCTGCTGTGGGGCCGGCTCCAAACGCCTTCTCCCAACCCGGGTAGCCCTCAGGCACCACCTTGACACTTGAATAGCCCAACTTGATTGCCTTGATCGCGGAGTCGTTGCTGAGCTTGCAGCTCAGGCCCTCGCAATAAAAGTAGAGAGGCGTGGCCTTGTCGCTGGGTAAGCGCTCGGCGGCTAACTTGTCAAACTGGGAATCCGGCAAGCTGATGGCGCCGGGGATGTGGCCCAGGTCATATTTTCTTTCTTTGGGCCGCGCATCAATCAACACCATGTTGGCCTTTTCGTCGATCAGCTTTTTAACCTGGGCAATGCTCACAGCATGCAGGTTGCCGTCTTTGATCCAATCGGGGAATCCTGCGGCATAGACGTGGATGTTGGTGTAGCCCAACTTCTCGGCCTTGAAAGCTGAATTGTGGCTGAGTGCACATTCTGGTCCGTCGCAATAGAAAATCAGCAGCGTAGCCTTGTCTTGCGGTAGCAGAGTGGGGGCGAGTTTGTCGAACGCCAAGTCTGGAATATTGACCGCAGTGGGGATGTGCCCGATGTCAAATTTTCGTGCCGCAGGACGCGAGTCGATGATCATCACACCGTCGATTTTTGGCAGGACAGCCTGTGGCTTAACAAAGTCGACGTTAACAATTTTGCTAAACCAACCGGCCTTGGGTTGCACAACAGCTTCGTCGGCTGCCAGTGCCGAGGTGCTGACCAGTGGCGTGCCTGCCAACACGATGCACGTGATAACGGCCGAAAAAATGGGTCTTGGTTGAAATCTCATTGTCATTGTGATACTCCTTGAATTTACCAACGGTTGGATTGGGGATGGTCTTAACTGCAGGTTGCAGGTGAGTCGCCATCTTTTGCGCCTTTGATGAGGAATGCCTTGATGTCGTCGAGCAATTCGGCATCCGGTGTATCGGCGAATTTTTCGGCTGCCTTGTTGGTGGCCTTGATGCTGGCACGGTATGACTTGCTCACATATTTGCTGACCGTGTCCTTGCCTTTGGCATGTTTATCCAGCAACAAATAGGTGCCCCATTCCGCTTTGGTTTTTGTGCTGGGGTTGATGGATCCAACGGGCGAGGCGGTATGGCAGGATGTGCAGACACTGCGGTAATAGACCCGGCCCCGCTTCCAATCTGCATCGTAGGCTTGTGCTGAGAAAGAGGTGCCGATCAATGCGAGCAGGGCGGCAACAGGTAATGTGGTGCGTAATTTCATGATGACTCCTAGAGAAATTGAGTGTGATGATTAATGTTTGGAGGATTCGATTTCTTCCCAGCCCGTGATCATGGCTTTGACCTGGGAGGTAATCTTGTGCCCGGTGGTGGCAAGGTACAGGTGCGAGATCAGAAAGGCCAACATCAGAAATGCCCCCATCGTGTGCCCGGTGGCCACCCATTCGAGTTGCAGTGCGCTCAGACCCCACGCGTTCCAGTCTGCATAAAACAGGTAGAGCCAGCCGGTGATCCAGATCAGCGGACTCAACAGGGTCAGAATGGCCAGATACGTCAGGCGCTGCAACGGGTTGTGTTTCTGCGAGGATGTGGGTTTGAAAGGATGAGGTTCGTGCTTGAAAATGCCCGATGAGTAGTAGTTCATGATTGCCAGCACCTTGTCGGTGGTGGGGATGTACTGGCGCCATTCACCGGTGGTGACATGCCAGAAGATGGCGAACACCCATAAGCCCACCAGCGACCACGCAGCAATGGTGTGGTAACCCACTGCCTTTTCGAAACCGAAAGCGGTGTAGGTACCGTGAATCTCAAAGCCGGTGAGCATCATGAAAATGATCAGGACGGCCTGAGTCCAGTGCCAAAAACGCTCGAAACCCTTGAACAGATAGACACGTTCAGTCATTTTGATTCTCCTTGAGACTTACCCCGTGAAAGGATGCGCATCGCACCGTGGCCCGACACACCCAGCAGTGTCAGCAGCACCAACCCCCAACCCAACTGATCAACCAGCGCGCTCGAATGGGCACCGGGCATATAGATTCCTTCGAGCCCGTCCAGACGCCCTTTCTTGGCATGGCACTCGGTGCAGGCAAGCGCCTTGTCCTTTGGTGCCACCATGTGGGTGATAGGCCAATCCATTTGGGTTTTAATGAAGTCAAACTTTCCAGAATAGGGGGTACCTGAAGTCTTCATGCCAACCTCGATAGCCTTGTTCCACTCCAGGTTTTTCCAGTAGCCGGTGTCGTCATTTCCAGCGGTGTGGGGTGTGATGAGTGTTTTGTTGACTGTGTCGTAGGGTTGCTTGCCACCGAACCGCTTGATCGGCCAGATCATGGACTTGCCGTCGGTGGGGCTGCCGCCCAGTGAGTTGATTCGGGTTACGGCGCGGGTGTCATCAATTTTGTCGGTCAGTAGCGTGTAGTTCACTTCGCCGTTGAACCAGACATAAACGGGTTTCACGTTTTCAGCCAGCACGAAGTCACCCTTGCGTGACTCATAGGTGATGTGGCCTTTTGCGTCTTTGCGCACAATGTGCTGGCCATTGGCGTCGCGTTGACCTGCAGTGGACCAGTCCCAGTTCATCTTGGTGGCAATGCCACCCCGGGCGAACTCAGGAATATGGCACGTTTGGCATGCCAATTTGGTTGCATGCTGGTTCATGCGGGTGTCTTGCTTGTGTGGTCCGTTTCCATGGCAAGAGACGCAGGTGGCGGGATTGCCGCTGTCGGTGCTGCCGCGCAAATGGGCGCCCTTGGGGTCCTTGGCGGTCGGCGTATAGCGGCTTCCAGCAACGTCATGGCTGGACGTCTTGTGGCACGTGGCGCAAGTAAAGTCCAGACCGGATGCGTCCATGTGGACATCGACTGACTTTTCCGGTGCGGCCAGCGAGCTGTCCATGTCGCCGTGCTTGACGCCATCACCACCACCGCCGTTAAAGTGACATCCGCCGCACGTGTCACGGCTGGATTTGCCTACTTTTTGGGCAATTTTGCTCAGATCAATGGCCTTCAGCACTTTGCCGGAGCCTGCTGGAAACTCCATGTCCTTGGTAACCACATTGCCGGCCAGACCGGACGGCTTTTTGTAGTTGCCAGTGGTGTCGTGACACACCACGCAATCCACGTTTTCTTCGGATTTGAAGTCAAAGCTGGCATCTTTCCAGCCATAACCAACGTGGCAGCTGTTGCATGCCGCTTCATTGGAGGCTATGGAGATACAAAAGTTGTTGACAACGTTTTTCTTGCCGAGCAGTTGGTTCGTTTGCGGGTTGCGGTACTCCCACTTCCAGTGTTTGGTACGGTGAATTTGACCTGCGGCCTCGGTGTGGCAGGAAATACAGACCTTAGTCAACTCCGGGCCACTTTTGAACTCGCGCTGCAGATCCTTGAACCGCGAGTGATCGGCTGTGGTGGTGAGTTTGACCTGCCTGGGTTCTTGGGCCTGAACGGCGCCCATTGCAGCCATTGCCAGCCATCCAGCCAGCCATGCCATGAGCGCCACACGTTTGGGTTTGAGTGCCATGCGCAACCTTTCTTGATGTATTTTGAGTTATCAGTGTTTACCCTTACATCCATTCTGGATTAATCATCGGTTACTTATATTGATACAGATCAACATACTGGGGGGGGTAATAAATATACTGACCACATCTCATTCGAAAAGGGGGTCGCATGCATATCCAGTCTTCAGGCGTACAGCGGGTCGTCAAGCCGTTCTGGCCGCCTTTGGTTGCCGGGGTTGTCCTTGGCTTGGTACTCTTGCTTACTTTTGTCATTTCGGGGCACGGCTTGGGCGCCAGCGGGGCGGCGACCCATCTGGTGGCTGGGGTGTCCCTCGCGGTCGCGCCGGCAGCCACGCAAGCCAATAGCTATTTGAGCCCCATGGTGGCTGAGGGCAGCCCGATGGGCTCCTGGATTACCTGGGAGGTGCTGGGCATTGCTATCGGTGCCTTGGTGGCTTCGTTCATGGCCGGGCGTTTTCGCGTGCAGGTGGATGGCGCGCACAGCGTCGGCACACCGCAACGCTTGGTGAAAGCCCTGGCGGGCGGTTTGATGGCCGGCTTTGGTGCCCGTGTGTCAGCCGGTTGCACCAGCGGTTTGGGCTTGTCTGGTGCTGCAACCCTGGGTATTGCCGCGTTTGTTTTTCTGGGTTTGTTTTTTGCGACCGGGCTGCTCGTCAGTCGCCTGGTGCGAGGAGTTTGACATGATCCCCTTCAATAACGGCGGAATGGTCTCCGGGTTGGTTTGTGGAGTCTTGTTTGGCTTTGTGCTTGAGAACGCAGGTTTTGGCAGCCCGCGCAAGTTGACGGCGCAGTTTCGCTTGACCGACTGGTCGGTATTCAAAGTGATGTTCACGGCTATTGTTGTTGCGGCGACAGGGCTTTGGCTGCTGCGCGTGGTGGGCTGGATGCCTGCGGACTCGGTGTTTGTGCCTCAGGCGTTGGTCATTGCGTCCGCCGTTGGCGGTGCTTTGGTAGGTGCCGGCTTTGCGGTGGGGGGTTATTGCCCGGGCACGTCGGTCGTCGGCTTGTCGTCGGGGCGGCTTGATGCCTTGGTTTTTATCGTTGGGCTGCTACTCGGGACCTTGGCCTTCACAACGTTATATGGGCCTGCTATTCGGTCGATGATGGCTATGGGTGAAATCATCGACGGTGACACATTCACCGATGCCTATGGTGTGGCAGAGCCGGTGATGTTGGCCGTACTTGCGGTGGTGCTGGTCGCGGTTTATTACGCTGGTGGCTGGTTTGAACGCCGGTCTGTCGGACCGGTGACCGCACAGGAGGCGGTCGAAGGCGCACGGTAAATTCACAACTTGCCAAGGCGCAATGCGCTGCCGTGTGTGCGGCCTTTTACGCCGCCAAAACTGCGTCATCCGAATTGACCTGGGCGCACACCGTGTGGCACAGGTCGATGACCCTGGGATCAACGACCCGGTAGTAAATTTGAACGCCGTCGCGTCGCTTGCCCAAAATACCCGCCTTGAACAGGGTGCTGAGGTGCTGCGACATGTTGGGCTGGGTCGTTTCAATTTCCGCAAGCAGTTCGCTGACATTTTTTTCTGAATCACATACGCTTCTGAGAATTTTCAGCCGCATGGGTGCCGATAGGATGCTAAATAATTTTGCGGCGAGATCAAGTGAGCGATCGTCGGCGGTCATGGTACGTTTTTTTGATTTTGGGATCGCGCTAGCTTTCATGGGTGACACCTGTGCAGGCTATTGAGTGGCAATACGTGTGATTATGTGTGCATACATGCATTTACCGGAAAATTGCAAAATAATACCCCATGGGGTATATTTCAGTATTCGCAATACTTTTTAGGATAGGACCCATGAGTACCTTTGACCATATCGGTTTAGTCAAGAACATCAACGAAAATTTGGCTCCGCTGCGCAAGGCGCAACCCGACGCGATGCAGGCGTTCGGTCAACTGGCTGCCGCTGCAATGAAGGAGGGTGAGGTAAGCGCCAAGCACAAGGAGCTAATTGCCCTTGCAATTGGAATTACCCAGCATTGCTCGGGATGCATTGGATTTCACGTCAAGGCACTGCATCGACTGAAGTGCACCCGCGCAGAACTGGAGGAAATGTTGACGGTCTGTGTTTACATGGGCGGTGGCCCGGCGTTGATGTACACCGCAGAGGCTCTTAAAGCGTGGGAAAGCATGGCACCCCAATGAAAACAATACCAATTTCGCGCCGTTTGGCTGCCGCTGTGCTGTGTCTGGCTGCCGTAGGCGTTGCGCACGGACAGCGTTTGACTGACGCTGATTCAGTCTCGTTGGAAATCGCCCGCAATGAACTCGAGTCCGGCCGGTCCATCGTTTTTGACATTCGCGAGCCACAAGAGCATGCCGGTGGTGTCGCTGCCGGTATGCGTTTACTGCCGATGCGCCAACTCGCGGCGCGGCTCAACGAAATTCCAAACGATCCTAAACGCCCGGTGTTGTTGATCTGCAACACCCAAAACCGTTCCAGCGCAACGCTCAAGTTTTTGCGGGAAAAGGGCTACACCAACGTGCGGTTCGTGCAGGGTGGCATGAGCGAGTGGGGCAAGCGGGCGTGGCCATTGGTCAAGCCCTGACGCTGCAGCCCCTGCGCCAAGGGCTCCAGGGCGCTATTTGCCCAGTGCTTTGGTTTCAGCGGTGCAGTCCGCAGTGGGTGGCGATCCAGCCAAGCGTGCCGCCGCCACCTCCTTGCGCGCCAGTGCTAATTGTTCATTGAAATCCGCATTGGAATGCAGTTGTGCATAAACCGCCGACGCCACCAATTGACCAGCGTCTACGTCACTTTGCCAGTGCACGCCGCATAGTGCGCGGCTTTGACCAAAAGCCCTGGCACGCTGCATCAGGACATCGCTGCGCTCGGGCGCGACTTCTGCCAGGACCAGGCCCCAGGCCCAGCCCAGCGCTGCATGTCCAGAGGGGTAGGAGCCATCCTTTCGCAGACTGGCTTCTTCCTTTGGTGTGCAAATGGTTTCATTGCCCGCCATAAACGGGCGCTGGCGCTTGTAAAAGTCCTTGGCTTTGTAAGTGGCCAGGCCTGCGTCTGCCAGCGTCCGGCGAAGCAACATGTTCAAGTGGGGTGTTGCCTCCGCAGTGATGCCAATGCCCAGTGCACACTGAAACGCTTCCGATGCCTTGGGAAATGCCAGCACGGCATCCTTTTCGGCCTGCATCCAGCGGGCGCTGTCTTTGAGCTTTCGGGATAGCTGAAAGACGGCTTCGTCAGCAGCATGCGCCGGCGACCCCGCTTCGGGTGGAGGGGGCAACAAGGCCAGGCTATCCACCCACGTGCCCGTGGCAAGGTATCCCGGCACGAATCCGGGTCTGGGCGACTTCAGTTCGGAGGGGTCGGTGGTCGGCGCGGCAGTCGCGTATTGCATGGCACACGCCGCTGCGGCCAGAAAGAGCGACTTGAAAGTGGGGGAATTCATACCTCTTTGTCTCCTAAAAAGTGGTGCATGGTCCAGTATTTTGTAGGGTAGCAGATGCAAAGGCGACTCATCAGTTGGCCGGTTTTTGGCCTGAAAAACTCCACCAGGGCAAAACCTTTCGCAATGACAACACCTGCCCGCATTGCGATGGTGTGTAGCCGGCAATCGCGCGCAGTTGCTCCTGCCAAGGCGCGCTTTGCAGCACCTGCCGCAAGGCAACGATGGCAGGATCCTGCAGCGCCGACTTCAGGCACACCAAGTGGTAGGACTCTTGCACCAAGGGCACAAATTGCAGACCCAGGGCCTGCGCCGCAACCTCAATACCCAGTGCCACGTCGGCTGCCCCCGCGGCTACGGCATGGGCGACTGCCGTGTGTGATGGCTCTGTGACATCAAAGCCGCAAATGTCGGTTCCAACCATGCCCGACTGCGCCAGCAATTCGTCCATCACAACCCGCGTGCCCGATCCCAGCGCGCGGTTGACAAATCGGGCTTGTCGTTGCTGTACATCTTTCAGGTTGTTGAGTCGCAGCGGATTGCCGGGCCGAACCATCAAGCCTTGTGTGCGCTGGGCAAATCCGACTATTTTGTGCAGTCCTGGGCGCAACAGGGGCTTGTAGATCCGTTGTGCCAGCGACCCCGACTGTGGATGCTGCAGTGTGTGGAATCCGGCCATCACGCAGCGGCCCTCATTGAGACCCCGGATGGCATCCACACTCCCACAAAAGCGAATGTCCAGATGCACCTGCTCCGGCCCGAGCGCGTGTTCGCGCAGGCGCGCCAGAGCATCGTCATGACTGGCGTAGAGCGTGACGACATGTGCATTGGGGTCAAAGGCTACGGCAAAGGTCCGTTCCAGGTCACCGCGCAGCGCCTCGATCTGAGGGGCCAGTCGGGCTTGTGCCTGGCGTTCGGCCCACATCAATTTCGAGCCGAACTCGGTCAGACGGGCCGACTGCCCTTTTTCCCAGACCACCAACTCGTTGCCGAGCTCCTGCTCCCAGCGCTTGAGTTCGCCCCACACATGGCGATACGACAGCCCCAATTGCCTCGCTCCAGCCGAAATCGAGCCGGCACCGGATACCGCCTGCAAAAGGTCCATCAGCGGGTTGCGCACCAGCGCCGGGCTGCTTTCACGCGAGAGGGTGTAGTGGAATTGGAGCCTATGCATGGCGTTTCATATCGCTAGAGATTGTGTCAGTGGCTACGATACCGCAACCCATGACGACCCTCACTCAGAGCGCTTCGGCCGCCCTTCAACTCATCGCTGCACTGGACACCGGCTTGCTGACCATTGTGGGGCGGTCCCTGTCTGTCAGCGCCAGTGCTTGCCTGATCGCCTGCGCAATTGGGCTGCCGATGGGTGCGTGTTTGGGCGTGGCGCGGTTTCCAGGGCGCACTGCATTGCTGGCCGTGCTAAACACATTTTTGGCAGTGCCATCGGTTGTGGTTGGTCTGCTGGTCTACTTGCTGCTGTCCCGATCAGGACCTTTGGGTTTTCTGGGCTGGCTGTTTTCGTTTAACGCCATGGTCCTGGCGCAGGCGCTGTTGGTGTTGCCGGTAGTGACCGCGCTGACACGCCAGGTGGTCGAGGACACTGAAAATATCTATGGCGAGCAGTTGCAGTCGATGGGCGCACGCACATTGCTGCGCAGCCTGTTGTTGGCGTGGGATGAGCGGTATGCACTGCTGACCGTGATGATTGCCTCCTTTGGGCGCGCCATCTCGGAAGTGGGCGCGGTGATGGTCGTCGGTGGCAATATTGACGGATTTACCCGTGTCATGACCACAGCCATTGCTCTGGAGACGAGCAAAGGCGATTTGCCACTGGCCCTTGGGTTGGGCCTGGTTCTGCTGGCCGTGGTGTTGCTGCTCAATGCGGTGATCACCTGGGTGCGCTATTGGCGCGAAAGCTCAGAAGGCAGCGCCGTAGCGGCGGCCACCCTGGTCGCCTCGGCATGATGGCGGTGTTGGATTTAAAGCAAGCCAGCGTGTTGTTTGGTCGCCCCGCCAGTGGTATTTACGCACTGCAGGATGTGAGCCTGCGCGTGCAGCCGGGTGAGCGTGTTGCACTGGTTGGCGCCAATGGCAGTGGCAAAAGTACGCTGCTGCGGGTATTGCATGGACTGATCAGGCCCACCACCGGAGTGTTGACGTGTGATCCGCAGCTTCGCCAGTCCATGCTGTTTCAGCGACCGCACTTGCTGCGCTTGTCGGTGTTGTCCAACATTGCGTTGGGTCTGTGGCTGCGGGGCGTACCGTGGCACGATGCCCAATTGCGTTCGCACAATGCGCTGGCGCGGGTGGGCCTGTCCGAGTTGGCTGGCCGCAAGGCGCGTGCGCTGTCCGGTGGACAGCAGCAGCGCGTGGCATTGGCCCGTGCCTGGGCAATGGAGCCGCAGCTTTTGTTGCTGGACGAGCCAACCGCAAGCCTCGATCCCCATGCCAAGCGGGAAGTGGAGGCATTGATTCACGAGTTCGCTGACCAGGGGCATGGCACAGGGGACGCCATGACCCTGGTGTTTGCCAGTCACAACCTCGGTCAGGTCAAGCGCTTGGCGAGCCGTGTTGTTTACCTGGACCAGGGCCGCGTTGCGGCGGATTTGTCAGTCAGTGATTTCTTTTGCGGCCCCTTGCTGCAATCGCAATACCCGGCAGCCCATTTGTTTGTAAAAGGAGAATCTTTATGACAGTTTGCACCCTTGCTTACCCACGTGCTGTGGGCCAATGGCCCACCCGGTTGGTGGACTTGCCCGGCGGGCGGCCCCGCAGCGGATTGTTTAAGCTTTTTAGGCCTCTAGCCCTCGTAAAATATGCGTATGCAGCTATTATTTTAGGAGCATCATTCGCCGTACATGCGCAAAGCATTGTGGTGGCATCGACCACCTCAACCGAACAATCCGGCCTGTTTGCACACCTGTTGCCCGAGTTTAAAAAGGCCAGTGGGATTGATGTCAAAGTGGTGGCGCTGGGCACCGGTCAGGCCTTGGACATGGGTCGCAGGGGTGATGCAGACGTGCTGTTTGTGCACGACCAGGTGGCGGAAGAGAAAATCATCGCCGACGGCTTTGCGCTCAAGCGCTTTGCGGTGATGTACAACGACTTTGTGCTGGTTGGCCCCGCCGCCGACCCGGGCAAAGCGCGCGGCATCGATATTGTGCAAGCGCTGAAAACGCTGTCGGCTGCCAACGCCAACTTCATTTCGCGTGGCGACAAGAGTGGCACCCATGCAGCCGAGCTGCGTTTTTGGAAGATGGCGGGCCTGGGCGAACCCGCTGGCGCCAAGGGTACGGGTTACAAAGAATGTGGCTGCGGTATGGGGCCGGCGCTCAACATGGCATCGGCCACCGGCGCCTATGCGCTGACTGACCGCGGTACTTGGCTCAGCTTCAAGAACCGGGGCGATCTGGTGGTCTTGGTGGAAGGTGACAACCGGCTGTTCAACCAGTATGGTGTGATGCTGGTCAACCCGGCCAAACACCCGCATGTCAAAGTGGCCGAGGGCCAGAAGTTTGTCGACTGGGTCGTGTCCGCTCCCGGGCAAGCGGTCATTGGCAGCTACCAAATTGGCGGGGAGCAGCTGTTTTTTCCGAACGCGGGCACGGCAGGTAAATAAGCCTGGGCCGCTGGGCGGTCTTTTTTGGCAGCGAATTCATGGGTACCGCGGGCAATGCGATGATTTGCCTGTTGTACCCATTTCAATTGATGAGACTTTATTGTGAAATTTTTCTCTGCGCTGCTTGCAGCCACTCTGTTTGTCCTGTCTGCTGCGGCCTTTGCGCAAGCGCAAGCGCCAGTGGTCAGTGTGCCATCGGTCGACCTGGCACGTTATAGCGGTAAGTGGTTCGAAATTGCCAGCTTCCCCATGTTCTTTCAGCGCAACTGCGTGGCCGACACGACCGCAGAGTACGCGGCCACGGCGGATGGCGTCATCAGCGTGCACAACCGCTGCCGAACTGATAGCGGCTTTGATGACGCCACCGGTAAAGCCACCGTGGTCGAGGGGTTTGGCAACAGCCGGCTTAAGGTTTCATTTTTTTGGCCCTTCAAGGCAGATTACTGGGTTTTGGGCCTGGATCCCGACTACCGCTGGGCGGTGGTGGGTAACCCCAATCGAAAATACCTGTGGGTGCTGTCGCGCACCCCACAACTCCCGGCCCACCTGATGGAGGCTGCGCGGGCATCTGCCTCGGCACAGGGATTCGATTTGACGCAGTTGCGCACCACCGTGCAGGCAAGCGGCACCACAGGAACTCCGTAAACCGTCAACCACACCCCTTTTCCACTTTCCAGTTTCCACTTTCCACTTGTACCGTTAGGACCTCAACTATGACCACCGTCGCATTTCTCGGCACCGGCCTGCTCGGCGCAGCCTTCGCAGAAGCAGCCGCCAAGCGCGGTGATACCGTCTCGGCCTGGAACCGGACGCCGCGCAAGGCGCTGGCATTGGTGCCGTTCGGCATTAAGGTCGCAGCAACGCCTGCAGAAGCGGTGCAGGGCGCAAGCAGGGTGCATCTGATCCTCAAGGACGATGCAGTGGTCGATGAAGTCATCGAAGCAGCCCGCCCCCTGCTGGCGCCCAGCGCCGTGCTGTTGGACCACACCACGACCCTGCCCGAACTGACCGCCGCACGCGCAGCGCGACTGGCATCGCAAGGTATTGCGTACCTGCATTGCCCGGTTTTCATGGGACCGGCGGCGGCACTCCATGCGCAGGGCTCCATGATGGTGGCCGGGCCGCACGCGCTGTTTGAGCGCGTGCAGGCAGAACTGGCAGCCATGACAACGCGGCTGGAATACATGGGCGAGCGAGCCGATCTGGCCGCCGTGAACAAGCTGTTTGGAAACGCCATGATCATCGGCGTGTCGGCCATGATGGCTGACGTATTGACCCTGGCGCAGGCCAGCGGGGTGGAGCCGCAAAGTGCCGTCAAATTACTGGGCATGCTGGACCTCAACGCGATGGTGGCCGGGCGGGGTTCCAACATGGCTCAAGGCAACTTCGCAGCCAGCTTTGAGCTGACCATGGCGCGCAAGGACGTGCGTTTGATGCTGGAGACCGCAGGGGACCGTCCTCTGGCCGCGCTGCCGGCCATAGCAGCGCGCATGGACCAGCTCATTGCACAAGGCCATGGCGCTTTGGATGCCTGCGCCCTGGGCATTGACGCGGTGCTTCGTGCGTAAGCTTTAGTCGCGCAGTCTGCGGTAAAGGGTATTGCGGCTGATGCCCAGCGCCCGTGCTGCTTCGGACAAATTGCCTTCGCATTCGGCCACCGTTCGTTCAATCGTTTGGCGCGACAGGGTACGCAGGTCCGAGGGTGCAGGTACGGCCGGTTCAAGACTTCCCGAATGTGGTGCAGCGGCATGTGGTCTGAGGGCCAGCAACAAGTCGTCAGGCAAATGCTCCCAATTGATTGCATCTTCATCCGGTTCGACCAGCGCGCAGGCAGTGCGCAGAGCGTTGAACAGTTGGCGCACGTTGCCCGGCCAGCGGTAACCCTGCATGGCTTTCATGATCTCGGGTGAAACTTTCATCGCACGCTCTGGCATGAGGCTTTTCAGTTCACGCTGCAAGAGCTGGTTCAGGTCGGTGCGCTCACGCAGCGGTGGCAGGCGCAGGGTTAGACCGTTTAGGCGGTAGTACAAGTCTTCGCGAAAGCGTCCGGCCTGCATTTCCGTGGGCAGGTCGCGGTGCGTCGCACAGACCAGGCAGAAGTCCACACTGACCGGTTTGCCGCCGCCCAGAGGTACCACCACGCGTTCTTGTAGGACGCGCAGCAGACGGGCTTGCAGCGGCAGTGGCATATCGCCGATCTCGTCTAGAAAGAGGGTCCCGCCGTGTGCTTCGCGAATGCGTCCCGGTGCCCCCTCGCGGCGCGCACCGGTGAAGGCACCACCCTGGTAGCCAAACAGTTCGGCCTCGATTAGGTTCTCGGGCAGGGCGGCACAGTTCACTGCCACAAAGGGTTGCTCGCCGCGCGGGCCGCTGCGGTGGGCGGCGCGGGCAAAAACTTCTTTACCCACGCCGGATTCGCCTTGCAACAAAATGGCAATGGGTTTGCCCATCAGTTTGCGCGCGCGGGTGATCGCCGCCTGAAAAACCGCATCCCCCGTGTCCAGCACCGCCAGTGCATCGGCGGGTGGTGCCGAGGCGACGGTCTCTCGAATGTCGGTGATTGGCCCTTGGCGTACTGCATGCGGCAGGCGCCCGGCCTCCACCCGCACCCATACGGCGCGCCCGGCGCGGGTGTGCACCACGTGCGGCGTGGCGGATGTGCGCAGTCCCCAGTCCATCAAATGGCTGAGGGACTCGGCCAGCACCGCATCCACGCAGGTGTGTGTCAGGCGCTGCCAATCCAAATCCAGCAATTCCAGCGCGGCGGCATTGGCCCCTGCCAGTTTGCCGTCTTCGGTGACCGCAAGCAGTCCCTCAGCCACCGTGCCGATGCCTTCGGGCTGGATGTGAAAGCGCAGGCGCAGGCCGCTCCATTTGCGTGGGTCGTGGCGGGTATCAAACAGGCGGTGCTCAATCATACGGGCGGCCGAGCGCACCAGGGCCAGCGTGTGACGGTGGTAGCCGCGGTGGTCACCCGACACATCCAGCGCACCCAAAATGCGGCCTTTGGGGTCGTGAATGGGGACCGCTGCGCAGGTCAAAAAGCCGTTGCGTTCCAGA
>CAIQBN010000017.1 GCA_903870065.1 uncultured beta proteobacterium
GCGGTGGGTGCCACCAACAACAAATGGTTCTGGTTCGCAACTGGCGTGACCGCCACGGCGATGGAACTGGTGGACGGGCCAATCACTGCCACCACGCCCTGCCTTTCAAATTCCGCCATGGCCAGTAGCGCAGCGTCGCTGCTTTGCTTGTCGTCTTGCTCAAACAGCACCAGCTTGCGTGCGCCTACACCGCCAGCGTCATTGGCCTGCTCGATGGCCAGCAGCGCACCGTTGCGGGTGGCTGTGCCCAAATCGGAGAATTTGCCGGACAAACCACCCAGAAAACCGATGGCAATCGGGGGTTTGGGACCGCATCCGACCAGCGACCAACACAGCAGTGCGAGGCACACGCCGCATCGTGAATGGCCAGCCAACGGCCGCCATAAAGCGCCGGCCCGGTTGAAGCCTGTCATGGCACATACTCCTCTTGACCCAAATCAAAGCTCCCAGCCCATTCTAGCTGCGCCAACCCGCAGCGGCATGTCCGGCCGTGAACGCTTCTTCAAACACCGAGTAGCCTGCCCAATCACTGTGGGCAAAGCTCAACCGGTTCCAGACTGCGGTTTGTCGAGCAGGGTACCCCCCATCACTTCGCTCCTTTTTTGATAGCTGACCGCGCTTGTTCTGCGAGGGCCAATGGCCAATTTGACCATGGGCTTCCGGCACCGGAACCGCCATGGCATGCCCGTAGCGTGACAACTCCACCGAGGTTGTTTTCCGGACCAGATCGGGATGCGCCTGGGCCAGTTCGGCCAGTACCTCATCACGCCAGACGGCCCAGGGGCGCTGCAGCAACAAACGCCGCCCCTCGGCCGCCGGCAGGTCTGCGAGCGCACGGTAGTGGGTCAACACGGTGGCGCCTGGCACGGTTTGCAGGTTCTGGTGGCTGGCATCCACATAGCCCAGGCCCTGCGTTCCATACACCACATTGTCCCAGCAGGGCGCGGGGCCGGGGCGGTCATGCAGCGCCTGACCAACGTGTATATTGGCCACCAGCCAGGGCGCATACACCAGCCGGCGCGCCGCCAGCCGCAAGAAGTCGGGCGCATCCTGCACCACGCGCGCCGCCAAAAAAATGGGCAGCGCAACAACCGCCCGGCGCGCGTGCCAGCGCTCCATCTCACCGCTGTTTGCGTTCAACACATCCATTTCAACGGCGTGGCGGGTCTGAGCAATGCGCAGCACGGTGCGCGCGGTGTGCAGTCGCTCACCCAGCGGTTTTGCCAAGCGCGCGGTCAGCCAGGCGTTGCCTTCGGGCCAGGTCAGCAAACCCTCGCGCTCTGCAACTTGTGCGCCTGGCGCGTGAAAGCCGTGCCGGCTGGCAAAGTAGTGCAAGCCGGCCCAGGCCGACACAATGGCGATGCCGGCACCGTAGTCATCGCGGCAACAGTAGTCCAGATACCAGCGCAAATGGGCGTCACTCAACCCATTTTGATTCAAGTAAGCTTCAAAAGTAATAGCAGCCAGCGCCTGTTTCGCGAGGGCTAGAGGCTGATTTGACACTGGAAGTGTCCAGCGCGAAGTCGTGCGCTGGTGCTCCACCAAATCGGCAAAACGCTGGTACTGGGCCAGCGTCTGCGCCTCCACGCCCTGCACCGGAAGCAAGCCGTCTTGCCACTCGCCCTGAAAAAAAAGCCGCTCCTGCGGGCTGTGGCACAGGTGGCGTTCGTCATACTGCCAGCGGCCAGCGACCCGTTGGCGCAGACCGAGTTCCTCCAAAAAGTCCTGCACCTCGGGTGCATCGTCGCCCGGCAGCGGCAAGTAGTGGGCACCCAGCGGACAGGCCACACCGCCGAGCATGCCGCAGCGGCTGTTGCCTCCTGCGCTGTCCTCCATTTCCAGCAAGGCAAAGTCGTCCAAGCCCTGCAGCCGCAGGGCACGCGCGGCCGCCAATCCGGCCACCCCGCCGCCGGCAATCAGAACCTCGGTCTTGAAGGTGCGTTGCGGCGCAGGCCAGTCCGCGCCACGCTGTAACTGGTCGCGCAGCAGGTGGCCACGCTCGGGCTGAACACCCGTCATTGCACCCCGGATGTGGCTGGTGTCGCCAAGCTCCAGCGGGTTTGAAGCAGCACCGTGGCCCTCTGGTTGGCAGCCTGCTGCAGCCCAGGCGGTGCCCAGGCCGGCTGCAATGAAGCGGCGACGGTCCATCGTTACTGGCACCGGCTCATCACATGCCCCGCAGTGCCGTTGTGGCAACTGCAGCCCATGCCGGTTTCCTCAAATTGCAACGGCTTGCTCCTGCACGTAATCAGCGATGGCTGCCGTGTCGGCCAGATCAAACTGCACCGGGGCGGGCAGGGCCGAATCCTGCCCTGCAGGACCTTCAACTGAGTCAGTGGCGATTCCGACAATTCCGGGCCACTGCGGCCACAGTGTTGCAACGCCTAGCGCCGACCGCCAGACCTCGATTTTAGGAAAACTGCCGTGTTTGAACCCTTCCACCAGCACCAGATCGCAGGCTTGCAAGCGCCCGATCAGGTAGTCCAGCGAGGGCTCGGGTGCACCACGCAACTCGTGCATCAGCGCCCAGCGCTCATTGCCCAGCAAGACCACTTCACTGCAACCCGATTCACGCAAACGGTAAGAGTCTTTGCCGGGGCGGTCAATGTCGATGGACTTGTGACTGTGTTTGATCAAGGACACCACCAGGCCGCGCCGGGTCAGCTCAGGCACCAGTCGCTCGAGCAGCGTGGTCTTTCCCATGCCGGAGTGCCCGGCGATTCCAAAAACTCTCATAAGTCCGTTGTGTGGTCCGTTAAATGGTGATTGTGCGTGCAGCCGTAGTCCGTGCTCTCTTCGCGGCGCTATTCACGGCGCGCTTCATGGCCCAACTCTGCCCCATTCCTGCTCATAAGTTGTAACCAATATCTGATTGGAAAGCCGATTGACTTCGGCTGGCAAGCGGGTCATGTCGGCCGGGAAGTCAAACAGCAGGGGCAGCGTCGCCGGGCTCAAAAACCGCAGATCCTGGGGCAGCGCCTGCGGCAGGCGCCAGGGGCGGTGGCTGGCAATGATGTAGCCCCACTCGCCAAAACTGGGCACATTGGCATGGTAGGCGCTGGCATGCAGCCCAACCGACTCGATGGTGGTGGCCACAGTCCAGAAGCTCTGGCGCGCCACCAGCGGCGATGTGGTCTGGATCACCGCAAAGCCGCTGGCCGACAAGCGGTTAGCGAGCAGCGAGTAAAAACTGTTGGTGTAAAGCTTGCCGATTGAAAAATTGGTGGGATCGGGAAAGTCAACCACAATCACGTCAAACATGTCACTGGCCTGTGTGCCGCCACCGGCGTCCGCGCCGCCTTGAAGCCATTGAAAGGCATCGGCGTTGACGATGTGCACTTTGGGGGAGGACAGCGCGCCAGCGTTAAGCCGCACCAGAGCCGGGTCGCTGGAAAACAACCGGGTCATATTGGGGTCGAGCTCAACCAGGGTGACACTTTGCACGCTGGGATATTTCAAGATCTCCCGCACCGCCATGCCGTCACCGCCGCCCAGCACCGCCACCCGGCGCGGCGCTCCAAAGGCGGACATGGCCGGATGCACCAAGGCCTCGTGGTAGCGGTATTCATCACGTTCGGCAAATTGCAGGTTGCCATTGAGAAACAGCTTATGCCCACTGCGTCCATTGGTGACCACAATACGCTGGTATGGCGATGTGGCCGCCAAGACAATTCGGTCATGGTAGAACTTGTCTTCGGCCAGGGTGGTGATGTGGTCGGCCATGGCAAAGCTGCCAGCCAGGACTGCCGCCGTCAGAGCACAGGCCCAGGCATGGGCCGCAAAACGGCGCAGTTCATCCCGAAAGACCCACAATGCCCAGAACGCCACGGCGGCATTCAGCAGGCCAAACAGCAAGCCGGTGCGAATCAGGCCCAGTTGCGGAACCAGCAGCAAGGGAAATGCCACTGACACGGCCAGGGCACCCAGGTAATCAAAGGTCAGAACCTGCGACACCAAATCCTTCAATGCCACCTCGCGCTTGAGGATGCGCATCACCAGCGGTATCTCCAGCCCCACCAGTACGCCCACTCCGCCAACCATGGCGTAGAGCAGGAATCGAAAAGCACCCGGTACGTAGGCGTTCGCAAGAAACAACAGCGCCGGCAACAAGCCGCCCGCCAGTGCCACCAGCAGTTCGATTCGCAAGAAATGGGCGGGCAGCTGCCGCTCGAAGAACCGCGACAGCCAGGAACCCACACCCATTGCAAAGAGGTAGGCGCCGATGACAGTGGAAAACTGAAGCACCGAGTCGCCCAGCAAATAAGACGCCAGCGCACCCGCAGCCAGCTCGTACACCAGGCCGCACGCTGCCACCACAAACACACTGGCCAGCAGGGTGACCTCCAGCGGCCGGGGCGTCCCCCGCGCGCTCGCCATGTTCAGACCCGACAAGCGTGGACCTAATGGATGGCTGCTGCGACGATGATGCAAATACCCAGGCTCATGGCTGCCACCACCAGTGCCAGCGCCACGTTTTGCTTCTCTACGATTTCGCCCCACAGGTCATAGGGTGTGATCTTGTCAATGATCAAAAAACACAGCCAGAACACGGCCACGCCAATCAACGCAAACGCCAGCGATGCCAACATGGCACCGGGTTTCAACATCTCAAAGCCCATGGGACTCTCCTAGAAAAAAGGGTTGCATTATTTGTGCCCGCCACCACCCGAGAAACCGCCAAATGAGCCGCCCGAACTGCGCGAACTCGATGACGAAGAACAGTTCTCCACCCGGGGGTCGCAACTCGAGCACCGGCTAAGCAAGGACAACAGGATCAGGGTGACGATCAGCACCACGATGATGGTGCCAATGCCGATGCTGCGTGCGGCGCTAAAGGGGGCGGCATCGTCACGTTTGAGCAAATCTTTTTTGCCCTCCAGACCAAAGGCCTTGGCCACCACTTCGCTGGCGATTTGATCACCGCTGGACCAGACCACTTCGGTTGCTGTCTGCTCCAGAGCCAGCAAACGCTTGCCGCTGGCAAAGTCCTTGTTTTGGGTTTTTTGGCCGCGCTGCACCGGCCAATAGAACTCGCCGCACACATAGTTGGTCTCGGCTTCGTAGCTGTATTTCAAGGTGTAGGTGGTGCCCATATAGCTGGCACTCCGGGCCTCGGAGCTGGTCATGCTGGGTGCGCCCGTAGTGGGGCGCACCAGACTCCAGCCCTCTTCCGAATCCACCAAAAAGCTGAATCCTCGCTTTTGGTTGTACAGCAGGTATTCGCTCCAGCCAAAGTGCTCGTCATCACCCGGCGCCACACCCATGCGGTGCTGAAAGCCGACCACTTGCCACTGTACTCCCTGCAGCTGGCCCAGCGTCCCGAGCGCAATCAGGGGCTGGATCGGTTCATCCTGTGTCGCCGCCTTCAGCTCCCCCCCGATGCCCGAACTCAGGTCGATCAGGCTGTTGCAACTGCCGCATGTCATGCTCTTGGTGGTCGCCAGAGCCACAGTGACCGGGGCGCCGCAATGCGGACACTCGAACTGGCGGCCCTTTTCGTCTTTGACGGATTCGTCTTTCAGGCCCTTGAGCGCCAAGTCATCGAGCAACACCGCGGTGCCCTGTGACACTACCGGCGGGCTGCTGGTGTAGTCGATGCTGAGCACCTCACCGCTGGCACTGCGCAACTCAACCACATCAAATGCTTGGCCCAGTGGTGGCAGTTTGGGTAATTCACCCTGCGCACTGATCAATACGGCCGACACATTGCTCGCCACGCTGAACGGTTTGCCGTTCACCCCCACTTGCTTGCCCACCACATACCGGTCGGCCGGCGGCATATTGCGCTGGACCGTGTCGGGCTGTGTGAAGACATAGGCGCCGTTGTCCTCGGCCAGCCAGCCCGACTGGCCATCGTCAAACAGCGCGTTCCATTCGGCCCAAGTGCCCTCAGCAGTCTTGTACTGCAAGCGTCCGATCAGCGTGAAATTGCGTTTGTTGTAGCTGCCGGTTGCAAAGAGTTGCAGCGGACTGTGGTCGTCAAACAGCTCACCCATCTTGCCCAGGCGCGACAGGACGTCGCCTTGGCGCACCACGGTGCTTTGGCAATAGCTGCAGACGGCGTGAGTGGACTGCGCCGCGCGGAACTCCACCGGCGCGCCGCAGCCCGGGCAGGGGGCGGTGTAGCGGCGTTGGATGGGTGCTGTGGCCATGGATTACCTGGACCTATAGCCGGCAAGAGAGAGGGGACGTGAGGAAGCCCCGCAGGAAAGCAAACCCACAAAAAATCAGACCAGTTTTTTCAACAGCTCCGACTTCTTCGCCGAAAACTCCTCCTCGGTGAGGATGCCCTTGGCCTTGAGTTCGCCCAGCTTCTCCAGCGTTGCAATCACATCATCAGGTTTCAAGGTTGCCGCCGCCTGCGCAGCAGCCGCAGAGGCTGCTGCCTGCGCATTGCCTTGCAGCCCGGCTTGCAGGTTTTGCGCCAGCACCTGGCCCAGCGCGACACCGGCGCCCAGGCCCATGGCGTCGCCCGCAATGCCGCCACCGCCACCGCCGCCTTCGGCAAACTTGGGAATCGCCTGCGCCGTCTGGTACTGCATGAACTTGCCCATGTCGTTGCCGACCATGCCCATGCCGATTTTCTGGTCCAGAATTTTTTGCAGTTCTTCAGGCAAGGAGATACTTTGCACCGTCATGCCTTCGAGCTTCAAACCCAGCTTGGCCATCTCGGGTTCAAGCTGGTTGGCCAGTGCCTTGGCAAACTCGATCTGGTTAGACGCCAGGTCCAGGAAAGGAATGCCACTGCTCGCAATGGCAGTACTGATGTTTTGCATCACCAGACCGCGCAGTTGTCCATCCACGTCGGCCACCGTGTAGACCTCACGCGTGCCGGATATTTCGGTGTGAAACAACTTGGGGTCGGTAATGCGGAACGCATAGTTACCGAAGGCGCGCAGGCGCACCGCCCCAAAGTCCTTGTCACGAATGGTGATGGGCTGGGGCGTTCCCCATTTCTGGTCAATTTGCTGGCGGGTGCTAAAGAAGTACACATCGCTCTTGAAGGGCGACTCGAACAGCTTGTCCCAGTTCTTGAGGTAGGTAAGAACCGGCAGCGTTTGCGTGGTGAGTTTGTGGGTACCGGGGCCAAAGACATCGGCAATCTTGCCTTCGTTCACGAACACCGCCATCTGGGACTCGCGCACCACGAGTTGCCCGCCGTTCTGGATTTCCATGCCGGACATGGGGAAACGCCAGGCCAGCGTGCCGTCGCCCTCCTCGGTCCACTGGATGACGTCGATAAACTGCTTCTTGATGAAATCCATCAGGGCCATGGTGCGATTCTCCTCGGATGTGAATGGCTTGAACCAGCGCAGATGATACACAGCAGTGCTTGCGTTTCGTCAAATAATCACCGCCATTTCACACTGCGCGTGCGGGGGCATTGTTTTGAGCACCGTAACGCCCGTGCCCGGCAGGATCGCTGCGCAGATAATCCCTGGCCATGACCGTAAAACCTGTCCGCTTAGCGCCACCGACGGAGCGCACTCCCGTTTGCGCGATGATCCTGGCGGCGGGTCGCGGCGAACGTATGCGCCCGCTGACCGACACCACTCCCAAGCCGATGCTGCAAGTGCACGGCAAGCCCTTGCTGCAGTGGCCGCTGGAGGCACTGGTGCGTGCCGGCGTCAGGGACGCAGTAATCAACACCGCATGGCTGGGCGGGCAAATTGCACGCCAGTACGGAAAGTATTTTGACCTGGAGCCCTCGTCAAATGGCATTGCTTCGCTATCAAATGAGGAGCGAATTCACATTCAATACTCAAACGAAGAAGCGGACTTTGGCAGCGCGCTGGAAACCGCTGGGGGCATCGCCCGCGCGATTGCGTGGCTGGGTGACGTGTTCTGGCTTCAGGCAGGCGATGTTTTTGCACCCGACTTTGCGTTTTGCCAGGACGCGGTAGAGGCCTTCGCCGCCAGCGACAAGCTGGCCCACATTTGGCTGGTTCCCAATCCGGAGCACAAACCCGATGGCGACTTCGGTTGGACGCCACTGGCAACATCGGCAACAGAGGGCGGACCTGCTGAATGCAGCAACGCGACGGGCCTGGCTCTGGACCTGCCGGCCGCCGACCCCCGCCCGCGCCTCACCTACAGCACCATCGGTTTGTACCGCAGCGCATTGTTTGCACCACCCTGGTGCGACATTCCCGCCGGCAACCCCCACGGGGTCAAAGCACCATTGGGCCCGCTGCTGCGCGCCGCGATGGCGCAGCAAAAGGTGAGCGCAGAAATGTATTGGGGACGCTGGGCCGATGTGGGCACGCCGCAGCGGCTCCAACAGCTCCATGCTGCCTGGCTGCAGCCATCCGCATGAAGCCGTCGTTTGTCACTGCAATTGCAACTGCAGCAACCATGGATCGCAACACCTTGCATCGCCAATACCTTGGCGCCGGACTGGCCCTGTTGCTTGGCTTGTCCGCTGGCAGCGTGTGCCAGGCACAGGCACAGTCAGCGAAGCCGGCCCGACCGGTGCCCGATACCATCGCGCAGCGGGTGTTGGCGTGCACCGTGTGCCATGGCAAGGAAGGGCGCGCCACCAACACGGGTTACTTTCCGCGCATTGCAGGCAAGCCGGCGGCCTACCTGTACAACCAGTTAATCCACTTCCGCGAGGGGCGGCGCAACTACGCTGCAATGACCCGGCTGGTGGAGCACTTGTCCGATGGGTATTTGCTGGAGATCGCCACCCACTTTGCCGCACTGGATTTGCCCTATCCGCTGCCCGAGGGCGGTGCAACGCCAGCGCCAGTCATGGAGCTGGGTCGGTCACTGGTGCACCATGGGGATGCGCAACGCCACATTCCGGCCTGCATCCAGTGCCATGGTGCCACCATGACCGGTTTGATGCCGGCAACTCCCGGGCTGCTGGGTTTGCCGCGCGACTATGTGGTGGCGCAGCTCGGTGCCTGGCAAAACGGCACGCGGCGGGCCGCCGCGCCAGACTGCATGGCAAAGATCGTACAAAATTTATCAGCACAAGAAGTCAGTGCGGTGGCCAGCTGGTTGGCCGCGCAGAGGATACCGGCCGCGGCCGGCGCCGTGGCGGCCCAGTCCATTACGCGGCCGCTCGACTGCGGTAGCCATGCACCCTGACGCGCGCTCCCAAATGACCAGCCGGGTTGTGCGTGGCGTTGTCGCCCTGCTGCTGCTGAGCCTGCTCGCAATCGGACTGACAATCTGGCGGGGCTATGGGGATGAGCCTATGGATGGGCAGGCCGGCCAACCCATGACATCCCCATCACCAATGGCGCAGCAACAGGTAGAGCGGGGCGCCTATCTGGCACGGGCTGGCAATTGCGCCGGCTGTCACACAGCGCGCGGCGGTGCGCCCTACGCAGGCGGAGCGGGCATTGCCACGCCGTTTGGCATGGTGTACGCGGGCAACCTGACTCCCGATCTGCAAAGTGGTTTGGGACGCTGGTCAGCAAGAGACTTCTGGCGCGCCCTGCATTTCGGGCGTTCACGCGATGGACGGCTTTTGTATCCGGTTTTCCCCTATACCAGTTACAGCGCAGTCAGCCGTGACGACAGCGATGCGCTGTATGCCTATCTGCGCAGCCTGAAACCGGTGAATCAGCCCAACATGCCCCACGCGCTGGAGTTTCCCTACCGCAGTCAAATTGCACTGGCTCTGTGGCGCGGACTATTTTTTAAGCCCGCCGTGTTCACGCCCGACCCCCTCAAACCTGCCCAGTGGAACCGGGGCGCCTATCTGGTGCGCGGTCTGGGCCATTGCGGACAATGCCACGCCGAGCGCAACGCACTGGGCGCACTCAAAGCGCCTGATGAGCTGGGCGGCGGCATGATCGCCATGCAGCACTGGTATGCGCCGTCTCTGGCGTCGAGACGGGAGGCCGGCCTTGCGCGGGATGATGCGCAACAATTCGTTCGGCTGCTGAAAACTGGCATCGCGGATGCACGCACGGCCATGGGCCCCATGGCCGATGTGGTCTACCGCAGCACGCAGTATTTAAACCCGACAGACCTTGAGGCCATTGCCCAGTATTTGATCGAGCTGCCCGCCACGGATGCACCGCTGAACACACCTGCACCGCCCGACGCGCTGGACCTGTCCAGCGGGAAAGCAATTTATCGGGACCACTGCGCGCGGTGCCATGGATTGCAGGGGGAAGGCGCGCCCGGCGCCTATGCGCCGCTGGCTGGCAACCGGGCAGTCACACTGGGCACACCCGCCAATTTGGTGCAGACGGTGCTGCATGGCGGGTACGCTCCGGCAACGGCGGGCAACCCGCGCCCTTATGGCATGCCACCCTACCGGCAAACGCTCAACGACACCCAGATCGCAGACGTTCTGACCTTTATTCGCCGCGCCTGGGGCAATGGCGCCAGCCCGGTGTCGCCGCTGGAAGTCATGCAGCACCAATGAGTTGCCTCCTAAGTTGCTATGCAATATGTAGCGTAATAACTATGTAATACGAGGGCTAGAGCCAGATTTCATCAAAATTTCGGCGACCACAGCAGTGTCTTAAGACAGCGCTAAGACGGCGGCGGCATCATCGCCCCCTGTAGTCGCCGCGCAATCGATTGGACCAGCAGGTAACAAAGTGTGCCACTTTCGCCCACATTGTTACAAATATCAGCACCTACTGATATGCAATGCCCAAGAGAATAGAACTGACAACCAATGAAACCAAAAGGAGTAAACATGAGCCCCCGATCCGGACGTAAATTGCATGGCCTTGTCGCCGCCCTGCTGCTGTGCGCAGGCCTGAACGCCACGGCACAAACGACACCCGTTGGCCGCCTGCTGGCATCCAACTGCTTTCAATGCCACGGCACCAATGGAAAAGGCCCTGGATTTGACACCCTTGCAGGAAAGTCCGCCAGCGAAATTTACAAGGAAATGCTGGAGTTCCGCTCTGGCAAGGAAGGCAACGGCCTGATGTCAAAGCATTCGCTGGGCTACACCGATGCGCAACTGCGCCAACTCGCCCAGTGGCTTTCAACCCAACGTTAATCAGGAGCAGCACCATGGATAGACGTAATTTTTTAGTGGCTGGCGCCGTGTCGGCCGTCGCAGGTGGCGCATTGGCAGATGATCGCCGCAGATCCACTTCCACCACCGCGGCGGTAGTTACCAGCAGCAGCACCGTCAAAGCCCGCGTGATTGTGATCGGTGGCGGGATGGCCGGCACGACGCTAGCCAAATACCTGCGCTTGTGGGGCGATGCGGTGGAAGTGACCTTGGTGGAGCGCATGCCCACCTACACCTCCAACATCATGAGCAGTCTGGTCCTGACCGGGCAACGCACACTCTCCAGCCTGACCTACAAATATGACGCGCTTCGCAGCAAGTACGGGGTCACCACCGTGTTCGGCGAAGTCGTCTCGGTTGACCCGGTGAACGCAAAAGTGACACTGGCCGACAAGACGGTACTGACGGCCGACCGCATCGTCATGGCGCCCGGCATCACGTTTGATACGGTCCCGGGTCTGGGCACATCAAACAAGATGCCCCATGCCTGGATGGCGGGTGCACAAACCACACTATTGGCCAGCCAGCTCAGCGCGATGCGCGCAGGTGGCGTGGCCATTTTGACGATTCCCAAAACCCCTTACCGCTGCCCGCCCGGCCCCTACGAGCGGGCCTGCTTGCTCGCCGACTGGCTCAGGGTGAAGAAACCCGGCTCCAAGCTCATTGTGCTGGATGCCAATGCCGATATCGTCACCGAGAAGGACAACTTTACCAATGCATTCCTGGGGCTGCACGGCAACGTGATTGAGTACCACAACAATGCCGAAGTCCTGAGTGTTGATCCCGCGACAATGAATCTCTACACCGCATCCGGCGGCACTTTCCATGGCGATGTGGTGAACATGATTCCGCGCCAGCGCGCTGGCGGCCTGATTGCGGCGACCGGACTCAACAACGCAACCGAAGGCCGATTTGCCGGGGTCAACGTGCTCAGCTACGCCAGCACCACCCCCGGAGCGGGCAAGGTACACATCATCGGTGACTCCAGTGCCACCACCCAACCCAAGGCGGGTCATATAGCCAACCAGGAGGCCAAGGTGTGCGCCGATGCGCTGGCCCGCATTTTTGCCGGCGGCTCGCCGGACCCCGCGCCGGTCACGAACTCTGCCTGTTTTTCGACAATCACCACAACCCAGGCCTCATGGCTGCACGCCATGTTCCAGTATGACCCGGTGACCGCAACGATGCAGGGTGTTCCCGCAGCAAGCGGTGCCTCCGTTGGCTGGAACAAGGATTCGTTTGAGGACATGAACAAATGGTTTGGCGCACTGATGGCCGACACATTCGCCTGACGCACCGCCGATAATCGCGGCATGCGCATCCTGCTGGCTGAAGACGACCCACTGTTAGGCGACGGATTGCGGGCCGGCCTTCGCCAGCTCGGCTTTTTGGTCGACTGGGTGCGCGATGGCGAAGCCGCCGAGCGTGAGCTGCGTGGCCAAGCCTATGCCGCGGCGGTACTGGATCTGGGTTTACCGCGCAAAGACGGCTTGGAGGTCCTGGAATCCCTTCGGAAGTCGCGCAATTTGACGCCCGTGCTCGTCCTGACGGCCCGCGACATGGTTGCTGACCGGGTTCGGGGCCTGGACATTGGTGCCGATGACTATGTCGTCAAGCCGGTTGATTTGCACGAACTGGCAGCCCGGCTGCGCGCACTGGTGCGCCGGGCCCATGGGCAACCCCAGGAATGCCTGACTGCGCTGGATATCACGTTGGACCCGGCTTCCCGTACGGTGCGCAGGTCTGACGTGTTGGTGTCATTGTCAACACGGGAGTTTGACCTGCTGCAGGCTTTTATGCTCAGCGCCGGACGGGTACTCAGCCGTGAACAACTGGAACAGCAACTCTACAGCTGGGGCCAGGAGGTCGACAGCAACGCCATTGAAGTGCACATCCACAACTTGCGACGCAAGCTCGGCAACACCCTGATTCACACAGTTCGTGGTGTTGGCTACATGTTGATGCGAGAGGCCCCCACAACGTGACGGAACCGCCGCACTCGCTTCAGCGCAGACTGTTGGCGCTGGTCCTGGGTGTGGTTACCAGCGTCTGGCTGGCAACCGTTTTGTTGACTTGGCTGGATGCGCGCCATGAGCTCGACGAACTGCTCGATGGACACCTGGCCCAGGCGGCGGCCATATTGGTGGTTCAGCAGGAAGAGGAAGTGCACGAAAATGAGCATGGGCTGGACGCGCCATCCCTGCACCCCTATGCACCCAAGGTCGCTTTCCAGGTATTTCATGAAGGGCGCTTGGTGATGCGCTCCGCCAACGCGCCCCTGGCCCCCATGGCGTCCGCCGGTGCGGGATTTCGCTCCGGATTTGAGACCGTGCAGTTGGCCGGCAGCAGTTGGCGCATCTTTGCCGCGTACGGTGCGCAGCGTGACATCCAGGTTTATGTTGGTGAGGAAAGCGCGTCACGGGCCAGCATTTTGTTGGCCGTGTTGCGCAGCACATTGCTGCCCATGGGGCTTGCACTGCCGCTGCTGACGCTGGTTTTGTGGTGGGCGATCCACCGCAGCGTGGCGCCGATGCGCCAATTGGGACGCTCACTGGAACGGCGCCGCCCCGATGCGCTGGAAACACTGGTGGTTGACGGTGCGCCGAAAGAGCTCATACCGATGATTGATGCGCTCAACAGCCTGTTCAACCGCATTGGCATGCTCCTGGAATCCGAGCGGCGATTTACTGCCGATGCTTCCCATGAGTTGCGCACACCAATTGCCGCTATTCGCACCCAGGCGCAAGTTGCACTGGCTGAGAGCGATGACGGTTTGCGCCGCCATGCACTAAAGGCCACGCTGGCGGGCTGTGACCGCGCGATCCGACTGGTCGATCAGCTGTTGACCTTGTCGCGCCTTGAAGCTGCAGCGCTGCCAACCCAGGAATCCGTCGATTTGGCCATCTTGGCGCGCCGGGTTGCCGCCGACCTGGCGCCCAAGGCAATCGGCAAGGGCCAAACCGTTGAAGTTGAGGTTGAACCGGATTTACCCTGCACCGTTCGTGCAAACGAAGCACTCATTGGAGTGCTGGTGCGCAATTTAATTGATAACGCTCTGCGCTACAGCCCGCCCCAGGCACGGGTTGCCGTCAGTGTGGGCCGCAGCGATGGTGCTCTGTCATTTCGGGTGGAAGACAGTGGACCGGGCATGTCGGCAGCGGACCTTGGTCGTCTGGGCGAGCGATTCTTTCGGGTCATGGGCAGCGGTGAAAGCGGCAGCGGCCTGGGCTGGTCGATCGTGCGGCGGATTGCTGTGGTGCATGACCTTGAAATTGATCTGACCCGACCGTCGCGATTTGGCGGCCTTGGGGTTGCCATCACAGGCTGGGCGCACTAACACGCGTCTGGGGCGGTGGGTGTATTAAGGCCAGACGCACCGCAATGGAACTGTGGAAACTACGAGGTAAAACACGCCGCATCAAACGGGTCATGGGAACTACAATGCAAAACCCATAACAGGGCTCCGGGCCATGCGCCTTCGCATCGTACCAGCGCCGCAGAGGATACAAGATGCCAATTCAACCGCCCATAGTCCATCAGCCTCCCGTATCCAGCTCAGCCGAGAAAAAGGCTCAGCTGCGCCAGGCGGCACTGGAGTACCACGAGTTCCCGACACCGGGCAAGATTGCAGTCGCTGCCACCAAACAATTGGTAAATCAGCATGACCTGGCACTGGCCTATTCCCCTGGCGTAGCAGCACCGTGCGAAGAAATCGTCAAAGACCCGAACAACGCATTCAAATACACCAGTCGTGGCAATTTGGTGGCGGTGATTACCAATGGAACGGCAGTTCTGGGTTTGGGCGATATCGGGCCGCTTGCGGCCAAGCCAGTCATGGAAGGCAAAGGTGTTCTATTCAAAAAGTTTGCCGGCATCGATGTGTTTGATATCGAGATCAACGAAAAGCATGATCTGGACAAACTGGTTGACATCATCGCCTCGATGGAGCCAACCTTTGGCGGAATCAACCTGGAAGACATCAAGGCGCCGGACTGTTTTTATGTCGAACGCAAGCTGCGTGAACGCATGAAAATTCCAGTCTTTCATGATGACCAGCACGGTACGGCGATTGTTGTGGGTGCCGCCATCTTGAACGGACTCAAAGTGGTTGGAAAGGATCCGCGGCAGGTCAAGCTGGTGACCTCAGGCGCCGGAGCAGCGGCGCTGGCGTGCCTGGGCTTGTTGGTCAAACTGGGCATCCCGCGGGAGAACATCTGGGTCACAGACCTGGCCGGTCTTGTCTATGAGGGGCGGGTCGAACTGATGGACGCGGACAAGGCGGTGTTTGCCCAAAATAGTAGTCTGCGCACATTGCGTGATGTAATCGCTGGCGCAGATATTTTCCTTGGTCTTTCTGCCGGTGGTGTCCTGAAAGCCGACATGGTGAAGTCGATGGCGCCCCGTCCTTTGGTGTTTGCCCTGGCCAATCCAACGCCGGAGATCTTGCCGGAAGAGGTGCACGCGGTACGTGACGACGCCATCATGGCCACCGGGCGCACGGACTATCCCAACCAGGTGAACAATGTCTTGTGCTTCCCCTACATTTTTCGGGGTGCGCTGGACGCAGGCGCATCAACGATCACACTGGAGATGGAAATTGCTGCGGTGCATGCCATTGCCGATCTCGCACAGGCCGAGCAGAGTGAAGTGGTGGCCGCCGCTTATTCCGGCGAACAACTCGCCTTTGGCCCCGAGTACCTGATTCCCAAGCCATTCGACCCGCGCCTGATGATGAAGATTGCACCGGCCGTTGCCAAGGCTGCTGCCGATAGTGGTGTCGCCCTGCGCCCGATTGTCGACATGGATGCCTACCGGGAAAAGCTGCAGAGTTTTGTCTATGCCTCCGGCACCACGATGAAGCCCATATTCAATGCGGCCAAAAAGGCGCTCAAGAAGCGGGTTGCCTACGCAGAGGGAGAAGAAGAACGCGTGCTGCGGGCCGCCCAAATCGTTGTGGACGAGCGACTCGCCCTGCCGACCCTGATCGGCCGTCCGGTTGTCATCGCTGAGCGTATCGAGAAGTTTGGGCTTCGCTTGCGTGAGGGCGTCGACTACAACGTGGTCAACGTCGAGCAGGATCACCGTTACCGGGACTTCTGGCAAACCTACCACCGCATGACGGAGCGCAAGGGGATCACAGCGCAGGTGGCAAAGATTGAGATGCGGCGCAGGCTGACCTTGATTGGCTGCATGCTGCTGCACAAGGGTGATGTGGATGGCTTGATCTGCGGTACCTGGGGTAGCACCGCCTTGCACCTGCAATATATTGATCAGGTTATCGGCAAGCGCGCCTTCCCCGCCTCGCCGGCAGCTACCGACGTGCCGATCTACGCCTGCATGAATGGCTTGATGTTGCCCGGGCGCCAGGTTTTTCTGGTGGATACCCATGTCAACTACGATCCAAGCGCGCCGGAGCTGGCCAAGATCACCATCATGGCGGCTGAGGAGATGCGCCGTTTTGGCTTCAAACCCAAGGCCGCCTTGCTCAGTCATTCCAGTTTCGGCAGTAGCAACGAGCCCAGTGCCGTCAAGATGCGCCAGGTGCTCGCGCTGCTGCGCGACCAAGCTCCGTGGCTTGAGGTCGATGGCGAGATGCACGGTGATGTGGCGCTTGACGGTGCTGCGCGCATGGCATTGATGCCCAACAGCACATTGCAGGGTGATGCCAACTTGCTCGTGTTGCCGAACATTGACGCAGCCAATATTGCCTACAACCTGCTAAAAACCGCCGCTGGTGGCAACATTGCCATCGGACCGGTGTTACTCGGTGCTGCCAAACCCGTCCATATCCTCACGGCCAGCACGACGGTACGACGCATTGTCAACATGACCGCCCTGACGGTAGCGGATGCCAACGCCACCCGCTAAGCCTGACGTCAACAGTTAGCGCATACTTTCAATTTGAATGACTGCATGCGATTTGCTTAAAATTTCAGCAGGGTCTTGCTTTTTTGATTGAAATGCGCGACACTAGCGCCTTGGATTTTCCGGGTTTACCCGGAGTCTTCGGGGGAGTTTCATGGTGCGCAGAGGTTTTTTTAAGTTAGCGCTCACTGGCGTTTTTTTGGCTTTTTTTGCCGCATCAGGCGGCACACTGGCACGAGAAGTTACCCAGGCACCGATCGCGTTACATCAATTACCTCAGCAGGGCATTGAAACCTACCATTTGATTCGTCAGGGTGGACCTTTCCCGTATGGGAAAGATGGAGTGGTTTTTGGCAATCGGGAACGATTGTTGCCAGCTGAAAAGCGAGGGTACTACCGCGAA
>CAIQBN010000018.1 GCA_903870065.1 uncultured beta proteobacterium
GGGCAGCGCAAATCGTCTGCATAGTTTTGGCGCCTAGACCCCGAATTTACTGAATACTTCGCTACAAATATAGTAGCAAATTTGATGATATCAAAATAAGCGTAGGAGACAAGACAATGAGCAATCAAGCGGAACTATCGCCAGCATTGGCGAGCATGCCCGATGCGGGTATATCACGACGCCACATGGTGTTGGCGGGCCTTGCAGTGGGATGTGTGTTGCCCGGAGCTGCGCAAGCACAGCCACGATGGCCGGCGCGACCTGTTAATCTGGTTGTGCCGTTTCCGGCAGGCGGCGGAACGGACGCATTTGCCAGGCCCATGTCGGCTCAATTTGCCAAGTTGACCGGCACACAAATGGTAATAGACAACCGGGGTGGCGCTGGTGGCACGCTGGGCGCGGGAATTGCTGCGAAGTCTCAACCCGATGGGTACACCCTGTTTATGGGTGCCGTGCACCATGCCATAGCGCCCGCCATGTACCCGCGACTTGATTACAACATTGAGACGGATTTCATTCCGCTGGCCTTGTTGGCCAATGTGCCGCAGGTACTGGTCGTGAACCCCAAGAATATTCCTGGTGATTTCGGCGCCTTCATGGCGCAAGTACGCGCTCAGCCTGGTCGTCTGAATTACGGCTCGGCGGGCGGCGGCACGTCGCACCACCTGGCGGGTGAATTGTTTAAGCAGCAGACCAAGACGTTTATCACCCACATTCCCTACCGCGGCGCTGGCCCGGCTTTGCAGGATCTGATGGCGGGCAATGTTGACATGATGTTTGATGGCTTGGGTTCCTCCGCCGCGCACATCAAAGGCGGTCGGATCAAGGCTTTGATGGTGTCGGGCGCCAAGCGCAATGCGGCATTTCCTGATGTGCCCTGTGCAGGTGAACTTGGACTTCCCGATTACACCGTGACCACCTGGTATGGTCTGTGGGCACCCAAGGGCACGCCCATCGATGTTCAGGCCCGCATTGTCGAAGAAATCCGTCGCGTTGGTGCACAAGATGAAATCAAAGTTGCGTGGGCGGGAAATGGCGCCGAGTTCCCCAACCTGACGCCCCAGCAGTTTGGCACTTTTGTTAGTGCCGAGGTGAAACGCTGGGCCAGCGTCGTGAAGGCCGCAGGCGCCAAACTCGATTAGTCATTGTGACGGGGTGAGTAGCCATGGCGGGGACAGTGACGGCAACGGTGGTACAGGGAGTGGCGCAGGTCAGCATAGACAATCCTGGCAAGTTCAATGCGATGTCGCGTGCCATGTGGCGCAAGTTGAAATCGGTTTTTACTGATATTCAGGATCATGCAGAGGTGCGCTGTGTGGTGGTGCGGGGCCGTGGCGGACACTTTTGTGCGGGCGGCGACATCACCGAATACCCTGATTTTCGATTCGACAGCGCGCAGTTGCGCGACTTTCATGACAACGATGTTTGGGGTGGCTTGGCAGCAATCTTGGGCTGTGATGTGCCGGTTCTAGCCTGTATTGAAGGCAATTGCATGGGGGCTGGTGTAGAGATCGCCAGTTGTTGTGACATGCGTATTGCAAGCGAATGCGCACGATTTGGCGCTCCAATTGCCAGGCTCGGATTTCCGATGGCACCACGCGAGGCTGCGCTGGTGGTGCGTGTAATGGGTGAACTCACTGCACGGGAAATGCTGTTGGCGGCGGTGATTTTGGATGCACCCGAAATGCGCTTGCGCGGTTGTTTGAACCAGGTCACAACAGCCGCCGGGCTTGAGGCCGCGGTGGCTGCAAGGGTTGAGTGCATTTCCGGGTTGGCGCCGAAGGCAACTCGCCTCAATAAGCAAGTGTTTAGAGCATTAGCCCTCGTCGATATTGAGTCTCTTGCTCCTGATTTAATAGTAAATGCCTACCAATACGCAAACTCCGATGAACACCGAGAGGGCATTGCCGCCTTCCTCGAAAAGCGCCCACCCCGTTTTGGTTAGTGCGTTTTGTGTTTTGCATTGAGTTTTTTTCTTTGGATGTGATGATGAAGAACCAGAACCTGTTTGCTGCACTGCGGCGAGCCTTTCCGACCGACCTCGATAGTGTCGCAATTGAGACCGATAGTGGCTTGCACTATTCATGGCGTGATCTTGATCGCGCCACTGCAATGATGGCAAATTTGCTGCTGTCGTTGAAGTTGGCTCCTGGGTCGCGCATTGCGGTGCAAGTTGAGAAGTCGGTAGAAGCGCTCATGCTCTACCTTGCCACATTGCGTGCCGGGTATGTTTTTTTGCCGCTGAATACCGCATACCAAAGTGCCGAAATCGAGTACTTCATTGGCAATGCCGAACCGGCTGTTGTGGTGTGTGCGCCCAAGAATTTTGGCTGGGTCAGCAAGATTGCATTCAAGGCAGGAACCGGGTGTGTGTTCACGTTGAGCGACGATCGCACGGGGTCCTTGTTGGAGCGTGCGGTGCATTGCAGTGACCAGCACGCCATCGCCACACGCGGGGCTGACGATTTGGCCGCAATTCTTTACACCAGTGGAACAACCGGGCGCAGTAAAGGTGCGATGCTGTCGCATGGAAACATGCTGAGCAACGCTTTGATGCTCAAAGACTATTGGGGCTGGACGGCGGGTGATGTGTTGATGCATGTGTTGCCGATTTTTCATGTGCATGGTTTGTTTGTGGCGGTTCATGGCGCGCTGCTCAACGGGAGCAAGATGATTTGGCTGGCGAAGTTTGATCCGCAGCAGGTGCTGCAGAAGCTTCCCGGAGCGACCGTGTTCATGGGTGTGCCCACCTTGTATGTGCGTTTGCTCGCCGAGCCGGGTCTGAACAGAGAAGTGGCCGCCAATATGCGTTTGTTTATCGCAGGGTCTGCCCCCTTGTTGATCGAGACATTCAACGAGTGGGTTGCGCGCACCGGACACACCATTTTGGAGAGATACGGTATGAGTGAAACCGTGATGCTGACCTCCAACCCATATGTTGCGGACGCCCGGTATTCCAACCAAAGCGAGCGCCGGGGCGGCACTGTTGGCTTTCCCTTGCCAGGGGTCAGTTTGCGTGTGCAGGGTGAAGATGGTCAAACGCTGGCAGCAGGTGAGGTGGGTGGCATTCAAGTCAAAGGCCCCAACGTGTTTGTCGGCTATTGGCAAATGCCAGAAAAGACGCGTGAGGAGTTCACTGACGATGGTTACTTCAAGACCGGCGACGTGGGGCGCACAGACCCCGATGGCTATGTGACCATCGTGGGGCGCAGTAAAGACCTCATCATTAGTGGCGGCTACAACGTCTATCCGGCCGAGATTGAGGGTTATATCAACACATTGCTTGGGGTTGCAGAAAGTGCAGTGGTCGGTGTGCCCGACACTGACTTTGGCGAGGTTGGCGTGGCCTTGGTGGTACCCAAGCCCGGTGCATCGGTGGAGCCAGCAAATATTTTGCTGAAACTCAAGACAATGCTGGCAAACTTCAAGGTACCAAAGCGCTGTTTCGTGGTTGCCGAGTTGCCACGCAACACCATGGGCAAGGTACAGAAGAACAGTTTGCGTGATGAATATCAACATGTAATGGCAACAGGAGTCCGACCATGAAAGTGCTGCAAAAAACCGTGCGTGAGTCGCAGGCAAGTGTTAGTGATTTTTCAAACCTTGCAGCCATTGAACCCAATTTGGTTCTGGCATTTGGATCTGTGGCGGCGCTGCAGCAAGGCGCAGTGGTTCTGGCAGAAGCCTTTCCCAGTGCCCGGCGCGCGGGTTGCTCGACAGCGGGTGAGATATCGGCCAATGGTGTGGAGGATGGCACACTGGTGGTGACTGCGCTGCGTTTCAATCACACCGACATGTCACAGGTCAGCACGGAACTTGCCAGCATGGAGGATTCGTTTGACGCTGGAAAACGCCTGGCTTCAAGCCTGCCGGCGGCGGGATTGCGCGCAGTCCTGATTTTTGGTCAAGGCGTGCAGATCAACGGTAGTGCCGTGTTGTCTGGAATGACTGAAATTATTGGAGCCAAAATTCCGATCACCGGAGGGTTGGCCGGGGATGGTGGCGCATTTGCACAGACCTGGGTGCTAGATGAGCAGGGTGTTAGTAGTAACCGACTGACATGTGTCGGCCTGTACGGCGACATGCTGCAGTTTTCACATGGTTCGTTTGGTGGTTGGTCGCCCTTTGGGCCAGCGCGCAAAGTTACCCGCTCGGACAACAATGTGCTGTATGAGTTGGACGGTGAATCGGCGCTGGAGGTTTACAAACGCTATTTGGGTGAACATGCCAACGGATTACCCGCGTCGGGTTTGCTTTTCCCGTTTGCAATGTTGGGCAGTGACCACGCTGACGTTGGCCTGATCAGGACTATTCTGGGCGTGGATGATGCGGCCGGGAGTTTGACACTGGCTGGTGACATTGACCCGCATGGCTATTTGCGCCTGATGCACGCCAGTACCGACGCCTTGGTTGACGGTGCTGAGGCAGCGGCAGAAGCGGCTAAAGCCATGCAGACCAGTTCCAGTGAGGGACTGGCCTTGCTCGTGAGTTGTGTTGGTCGCAAGCTGGTGATGGGCGGGCGGGTTGACGAAGAGGTCGAGGCGGTTGGCGAGGTGTTCGGCCAAGGCGCGACCCTTGCCGGGTTTTACTCCTATGGCGAAATAAGCCCCTTCAGTCCTGCCGTGGCTTGCAAACTGCATAACCAGACCATGACCATCACGTATATCGCTGAATCAGCCTGACCCGCAGTTGCACTGTATTGCATGCATAAGCTACTTGTTCGTCAGATTAAACGCACCTTTGATGTCGATGCTGCGGCGCTGCTGGCGCTTGAGCAGGAACTGAGTGAACTTGCTTCGGGTGAGACAGTTTCAGCAGAGGTTGCAAGGATTCTTAAAGGATTGCCTGGCTTTTTGCAGCGTGTGGATGAAGCCTACCAGCAAAGTGACCGTGACCTGGAACTCAAGACCCGCAGTTTGGAGCTGAGCTCCGTCGAGTTGAATGACAAAAACGCGAGACTGAGGGAGGATCTGGCCAGTCGTACGCGTGCCATTGATTCCTTACGCGCATCGGCGCGTGAGTTGATGGCGTCAATTGATACTGAGCAAACACTCAGTGATGACGACAATCTGGAATCGCTGTCGGCACTGATGCGGGACCTGGTTCGTCAGCACGATGAGAGTCAACGCGACTTGCACGCTGCGTTGACGGATCTGGCCTACCAGAAATTCGCCTTGGATCAGCATGCCATTGTGAGTACCACCAACCTGGCTGGAGAGATCATTTATGCCAATGATAAATTTTGCGAGATCAGCGGATATTCGCGTTCTGAATTGCTGAATCACAACCACCGGTTGATCAACTCAGGTGTTCATGGGCGCGAGTTTTTTACTGAGATGTGGGACATGATTTCGGCCGGCATGGTCTGGCATGGCGAAATTTGCAATCGCAACAAAGCAGGCGACCTGTTTTGGGTGGACGCCACCATCGTGCCGCTGGCCGATGAGTTGGGCACCCCCAACATGTTCATTGCCATTCGCACGGATATCACTGCCCGCAAGCGTATGGAGGGTTCCGTCAAGGCGGCTGAGGCCCGCTTGCGCCACATTACGAACACCGTTCCCGGCGTGGTTTTTCAGTGGCATGTGGCGCCGCAGGAGTTGCACTATCACTTTACTTTTGTGAGTGAGAGGGTGCGTGACGTGTTGGGTTTTGCGCCGGAGGCTTTAAAGCACGACGCATCGCTGTCCACCAATCAAATTTTTTCAGAGGATCGCGCGCGCGTTGTCAATGGCGTGCTCGACGCGGCACGACGCAGGGTGGTCTGGCGTGGTGAGTACCGTATAAACGTCCCGGGAGAGGCCTTGCGCTGGATTCGATCCGAGATCGACCCGGAGCCGGAACTGGCTCAAAGCGGCGCCACCGTGTTTACCGGTATTTGGCAGGATGTGACGGCAATCAAGGAAGCCGACGCGCGGCTGCGCGAAGTGACAGAAAACATTCCGGTTGCCGTGTTTCAGTATTACGTTGGTGCGGATGGCAAGTTCAGGATCACTTTCATGAGTGACACCATTGAGGCGATTTGCGGGGTGAGGGCGGACGCCATTCTGGAGACCACAGGCTTGCTGGTTGAGCGGGTTCATCCGCAGGATCGCGCGCTTTTTGCAGCCGGGTTGGGCGTTGCCAATCAAGATGCGCGGGTTCAGTCGGTAGACTTTCGCATGGTGCACCTCAGCACATCGGAAATCGTCTGGGTGCACGGAGAGGCGCATCCGCGACAACTCTCCCATGGTGGCTGGGTTTGGAACGGTTATTTCACCGACATCTCCGATTCAAAGCAGGCGGCATCTGAACTGCAGAAAGCCAAAGAGGACGCCGAGGCCGCGAGTCGCTCAAAGTCGGATTTTCTGGCCAACATGAGCCACGAAATCCGCACTCCGATGAATGGCGTGATCGGGATGACTGATTTGCTGCTGGACACATCACTCGATGCGGAGCAGCGTGAATACCTCGGTATTGTCAAGTCGTCCGCCGATGCCCTTTTACGGGTGATCAACGATATTTTGGACTTTTCAAAGATCGAAGCCGGAAAGTTACTCATTGAACACATTCCGTTTAACCTCGTTCAATCGGTTGCCGAAACCTTAAAGTCGGTGTCTCTGCGCGCCAACGAAAAGAAGATCGAGCTTGTCTTCGACATGGCTGCTGATGTGCCAGTCGGGGTGGTCGGTGATCCCGGGCGCTTGCGGCAGGTGTTGCTCAACATCCTGGGCAATGCAATCAAGTTCACCGAGCATGGCGAAATTGTGCTTCGCATTTCCAGAGAGTTGGCCCAAGCGGAAGGTGCGATGCTGCATTTTTCCGTGAGTGACACTGGAATAGGCATTCCCGCCAGCAAAGTAGGCGCCATTTTTGATGCGTTCTCCCAGGAGGACAGTTCAACAACTCGCAAGTATGGTGGAACGGGTCTGGGCTTGACAATATGCTCACGGCTTGTCGCGGCTATGGGAGGTCGCATCTGGGTCGAGAGTGAGCTTGGCAAAGGCAGCGTGTTTCACTTCACGCTGCGCGTCGATGTGGATCAGTCGGAAAAAACAAGCAGGTTACCGATGGTTCGGTTCGATGGAAGACGCGTTCTGATCGTTGATGACAATGAGGTCAATCGGCTGGTATTGCTACGGTCTTTGCAGTCTGAAGGTTTTGTGGTTGAGGCGGTTGAGTCCGGCAAGATCGGACTTCAATGGTTGTCGCAGCTGGTAGCCGGTGGATCTGTCTGCGATCTGGTGCTGCTGGACGCTCAAATGCCGGAAATGGATGGATTTGAGGTGGCTCAGAAAATATCAAACCTGCCTGGGTGTAGCGCGACGCCCATGGTCATGCTTTCATCCGCTGGGCTGAAAGGCGATGCACAGCGGGCCAGCGACTCAGGTATTGTGGGCTATTTGACCAAACCAATCGCGCGTGATGAGCTGATACAAGTGGTTGCCAAGGTGCTGAACATGCAATCCGCCCAGGCCCAGTCCTTGGTGACGAGTCACTCGATCCGCGAGGACCAGGTGCTGATGAACGTATTGCTGGTGGAAGACCATGAGATCAATCAAAAGCTCGCGATTACGCTGTTAGAGCGCTGGGGCCACCATGTCGAGGTAGCAGACAACGGTCAGATTGCGCTTGAAATGGTGGTGCGGCAACAATTTGACGTGATTCTCATGGACATGATGATGCCCGTGATGGATGGTCTGGAGGCAACCCGGCGCATCCGCGCGATCGAAACCAATCGCCGCACGCCCATTATTGCGATGACTGCCAATGCGATGGAGGCTGATCGGGACCGCTGTCTGGAAGCAGGTATGGATGACTATATTTCCAAACCGATTAAGGCCCCTGAATTGAGGCAGATTCTTCAGAATTTTTCTACAGGTCACGCACTGGCTCCTCAAACCCGCCCGGCGCAGCTCAACGCAAAGGGCTGGAAGCCGGTTGAGTTTGACTATGGCGCGGCGATGAAACGGGTGGATCAGGAGGTTCTGGAGATCATTTCTGATGCGTTTATCGAGCAGTGGCCGGATGAATTGGCCAAGATTCAGCAGGGACTTTCAACAGGCGATTTGAACGTGGTGCTGCACACCACACACGCGCTCAAGGGCACGCTGTCAATGTTTGGCGCGGTTCCTGCCAGTGAACTTGCGCATCGGATGGAGCAGTTTGCGATCCGTGGTGAGGCGTCGGCAATAGTGGAACTGGTAGCGCCTCTCGTCGCCGAACTGGATGACCTGATCGTCGCGATTCGGGAAAATGCAACACAATGAGTGTGTTGAACAAGAGATAAAGAGGTTGAATCACTGTGTCCCATAACGTGCTGATCATCGACGACACCGAAATTAACCTGATCCTGTTTGCTGCGCTGGTGAAGAAGCTCGATGACTGCGTTGCGCATACTTTTGCACAATCGCGTGAAGCACTTGCATGGGCGCAGCAACATGTTCCTGACCTGGTGATCGTTGACTATATGATGCCCGACCTCGACGGCCTGGAGTTCATTCGTCTGATGCGAGAAATACCTGGGCGGGATGGCGTCCCCATTGTGATGATTACCGCCAATGACCAGAAGCAGCTTCGCTACCGCGCTCTGGATATGGGGGCAAACGATTTTTTGACCAAGCCCGTCGATAAAGTTGAGTTTTTGGCGCGAACCCGCAATATGTTGCTGGTGAGTGATGCCCGAAAGCAGCTCTCGGATCGGGCTGCCTGGCTGGCCAACGAGGTTCGCAAGGCGACGGCAGAAATTGTCTCCCGGGAGCGTGAAACGGTTTTTCGCCTGTGCAAGGCCGCGGAGTATCGGGATCCGGAAACTGGTGCACATATTTTGCGCATGGCGCACTATTCGAGGTTAATCGCGCGGGAGATGGGACTGCCGGTTGAACAGCAGGAATTGCTGCTGGAGGCAGCACCGATGCACGACATCGGAAAAGTCGGCATTGCAGACAAGATTTTGCTTAAGCCGGGTCGGCTGGACGAGGATGAATTCGAGGTCATGAAACACCACGCGATTTACGGTTATGAATTGCTTCAGGGCAGTTCGTCCCGGGTGTTGCAAGCCGGCGCGGAAATTGCCAGGGGACACCATGAAAAGTTCGACGGATCAGGATACCCAAGCGGCATTGGTGGAACCGAAATACCGATATTCAGCCGAATTGTCGCTGTGGCCGATGTGTTTGATGCTCTGACCTCGGAACGTCCGTACAAGAAAGCTTGGACGTTGGAGGCATCGGTGGACTTTCTGGTGGCAGGGTCAGGACGTCACTTTGATCCGCAATGTGTTCAAGCATTTTTGAACGTATGGGATGAAGTCCTGGATATTCGTGCCCGCTATTCCGAGGAGGAAGCGCAGCTCGATGGTATGGACTACCCCATGTTGGATGCTACATAATTCATAGCGCCGTACGTATATTTTACGAGGGGCTACACCGGTTTTACTTTAGTATTAGTACCGGAATAGTGGCATGTGTCAGAACATGTTGGGTCTCGCTGCCTAGCAGCAGGCGTTTGATGCCCTTGCGGCCATGGGATGCCATTACGATCAGGTCGCATTGGTGCTTTTTCGCTGCGGCAAGCAGCGCATCGGATACAACATCGGACTTGACGGTGATTGCCTTGGTGGTCACGCCTTTACCCAGAGCCGATTTTTTTACTGCGTCCACAACGGCCTGTCCCTCGTCGGCCCATTGGGCTTCGACCCGCCGCACTTCTTCCGGTTGCAATGCAATGCCGCCCTCAAAATAACTTTGTGGGTAGCGCGGCACGACCTTGAGGGCAACCAGCTCGGCGCCACACAGCGCCGCCAGATCAATGGCACTCTTGACCGCCTTCTTGGAGAGAGTGGAACCATCGGTAGCGACCAGGATGCGTTGGTACATAGTCTTGTTCCTTGTTATGGCTAGGACTTCAGGTTAACCTAGAGCGCTTCTTTGACCTTGATTTGCATCAAATTGCGAATGAAGATTAACCGGCACACTCTGTGCCTCTATCGCTCGCTATCACTGTGCCAATTCCTTTGTCCCTAACTGCTGCGACTTCTAATGCGGGACCCTCGAATGGTGGCGAGCAAAGTGCCGCTGCCACTGTTACCGCCGATTCCCGGGACGCTCTTTGGCTACTAGATGATCCTCTGGAGTGGAGTGTGTTCAGTCGCCCAAGCACGCAGGGGACGAATTGCTGGGAGTCTAATCTGGTCATTGAAGGTATGCATTGCGCTGCTTGTTCACTGACGGTAGAGGATGCGCTGACGAAGACTCCCGGTGTGATCAGCGCGCAGGTTGGTGCAGCAAGTCAACGTGCAAGGGTCGTTTGGTCAGCGGAAAAGGTAAAGCCGTCAGTCTGGATGCAGGCTGTGCAAGCGAGTGGTTATCGCGCCGTACCGGCCAACGATGCGTTTGCCAGTGAACGACGCAAGATGGAGACACGCCAGGCATTGTGGCGCTGGCTGGTGGCAGGACTCTGCATGATGCAGGTCATGATGTATGCCTATCCTGCCTACGTCGCGCAGCCGGGAGACCTGACGGCAGAGATGGAGCAGTTGCTGAGATGGGCGTCATGGGTGTTGACATTGCCGGTGATGCTCTTTTCATGTGGCCCGTTTTTTCGCAATGCGTTGCGCGACATACTTCATGTCCGTGTCAGTATGGATCTACCAGTGGCTTTGGGTATGTTGATAACCTTTGCCGTTAGCTCGGCCGGAACGTTTGAGCCGGGAGGCACATTTGGTCGCGAGGTCTATTTTGACTCGCTGACCATGTTCGTGTTCTTTCTGTTGACCGGGCGCTGGCTGGAGTTGCGATTGCGTGACCGCACTGCGGGAGCGCTCGAAGCCTTGATGAATCGCTTGCCCGATAGCGTCGAACGACAAAAGGTGGGTGGCGAATTTGAGCGGGTCGCTGTGCGCCGCCTGGTTGTTGGCGATTTGATCCGGGTGCATCCGGGTGAGAATTTTTCGGCGGACGGTGTCGTAACCTTCGGGCAGACCTTGGTAGATGAGGCCTTGTTGAGCGGCGAGTCACGGGCGCAACCGCGCAACCCGGGGTCACGGGTTTTGTCTGGTAGCCAGAACTTGAGCAGTACGGTGCTGGTCAGTGTTGAGCAGGTCGGTGCGGCAACGCGATTTGCCCAAATTGTTGCTTTGATGGAGAGTGCGTCTGCCACTAAACCACATGGGGCTCAACTTGCAGATCGACTAGCAAAGCCTTTTTTGATAGGCGTGTTGTTGGCCGCGGGCGCCGCCTGCGCCTGGTGGTGGGGGCGCGATCCTGGGCATGCACTGATGGTTGCAGTGGCCGTGCTGGTTGTGACTTGTCCCTGTGCGCTGTCTTTGGCGACGCCAGCCGCCATGTTGGCAGCGGCAGGCGCATTGGCGCGCGGAGGTGTTTTGGTGCGGCGCCTGCAAGGCTTGGAGGAGTTGGCAGCGGTTGACACCCTGATTTTCGACAAGACTGGAACCTTGACACGTGACGCCATAGTTTTGGAGGATGTGCAAGCCCGAAGCGGCATTGCCGAGGGAGAAGCACTTGCGATGGCAGCCGCCTTGGCATGCTACTCCCTGCATCCAGTATCTAAGGCACTTACTTCGGCCCATCAGAGACGATCGGAGTTGTCTGAGCGGTCTGGTGGACTCTGGGAATGCAAGGGCGTTACAGAGGTTGCGGGACAGGGGGTTGAAGGTGCGATCACGATCACCGGTTTGGGAGTACCGTCAGTGTCGCATCAGCTTCGTTTGGGGTCTGCGGATTTTTGTGGTGTACAGCGCGCATTGACATACCAGTCGGGACTGGTCGCCTATTTATGCGATGAGGGGGGGTGGTTGGCAACCTTTCAGTTGAAGGAAGACCTGCGCGAGCAAGCTGCACAGGTGGTTGTGGCTTTGCACCGAATGGGTGTCGAGGTACAAATTCTTTCGGGTGACCATAGCGATTCGGTAAATCGCGTTGCAGCCCAAGCCGGCATCACAGTTGCGCGAGGTGGTTGTTCGCCAGACGACAAGCTGGCAAGTCTGCGCGCACTGCAATCAAAAGGTCACCGTGTGGTGATGGTGGGTGATGGTCTCAACGATGGTCCGGTGATCGCTGGGGCTGACGTATCATTTGCCTTCGGCCTGAATGCACCAATCGCGCATGCAAAGGCCGACTTTGTCATTCTGGGTGAGCAATTGGACAGCGTGGCACAAGCTATTGCGCTGTCAAAAAATACACAACGCATCGTGCGGCAAAACTTGTGGTGGGCATTGGTCTATAACGTGGCCTGTGTGCCGCTTGCGGTGGCCGGTATGCTGCCTGCCTGGTTGGCGGGGTTGGGCATGGCGGCGAGTTCATTGCTGGTTGTGCTTAATGCGTTGCGTCTTACCCAATCGGACACCGTCAAAAAGGACTCGTGATGGATATCTTGTACTTGCTGATACCACTGTCTGTGGTGCTGGTGTTTTTTATTTTGGGCGGCCTGTGGTGGGCGATCCACCGGGGACAATTCGAGGATATCGAGGCTGAGGGCGAAAGAATATTGAAAGATACCTGAGCGACATTAAGAACATTTGGGTTGTGTTTGACGTGTGTCAACCCGAAACCCTGCGCAACGGTAAGAATTCGAACTGGGTTTATATAGAGAAGAGGTAAAAATGGCATTTGCAAATCAACAGGCGACTGTTTACAACGACACCGTCGTTCGTCAGTTCGCCATCATGACGGTGGTTTGGGGTGTGGTCGGCATGCTGGTTGGCGTCATCATCGCTGCCCAGTTGGCTTGGCCCGAACTAAATTTGGGTATCCCGTGGCTTAGCTACGGGCGCTTACGACCCTTGCATACCAACGCCGTGATTTTTGCGTTTGGTGGTTGTGCATTGTTTGCCACGGTTTACTACGTTGTGCAGCGGACCTGCCAAGTTCGGTTATTTGGCGACAAGCTTGCGGCCTTCACCTTCTGGGGTTGGCAAATAGTCATTTTGTCGGCAGCAATTTCGCTGCCCTTGGGTTACACGTCCGGCAAGGAATACGCTGAGTTGGAGTGGCCAATTGACATTTTGATCACCCTGATCTGGGTGGCCTACGCAGTGGTATTTTTTGGCACCGTCGGAACCCGAAAGGTCAAGCACATTTACGTTGCCAACTGGTTCTTTGGTGCATTTATTCTCGCTGTGGCCATCTTGCACCTGGTCAACAGTGCTGCAATACCCGCCGGCTACATGAAGTCCTATTCCGCCTACGCAGGTGTGCAAGATGCAATGATTCAATGGTGGTATGGACACAACGCCGTCGGCTTCTTCCTGACAGCGGCGTTTCTGGGCATGATGTACTACTTCATTCCGAAGCAAGCCGGACGTCCTGTTTACAGCTACCGTTTGTCCATCGTTCACTTTTGGGCACTGATTTTTACGTACATGTGGGCGGGTCCTCACCACCTGCACTACACCGCTTTGCCTGACTGGACGCAATCGGTAGGCATGGTTTTTTCCCTCATTCTGCTGGCCCCGAGCTGGGGTGGCATGATCAACGGCATCATGACGCTGTCGGGCGCATGGCATAAGTTGCGCGATGACCCAATTCTGCGCTTCCTGATTGTTTCACTCTCGTTCTACGGCATGTCTACCTTTGAAGGTCCCATGATGTCGATCAAGACGGTGAATGCACTGAGTCACTATACGGACTGGACGGTCGGGCATGTGCACTCCGGCGCGTTGGGTTGGGTTGGTCTTGTTTCCATGGGCTCTTTGTACTACCTGATACCGAAGCTCTTTGGTCAGAAACAGATGTACAGCGTCAAAGCCATTGAGATCCACTTCTGGACCGCAACAATCGGCATCGTTATTTACATCGCCGCTATGTGGATTGCCGGCGTGATGCAGGGCCTGATGTGGCGCGCCATCAATGCCGACGGTACTTTGACCTACACCTTTGTCGAGTCTGTCAAGGCCACGTATCCGTTCTATGTGTTGCGCTTGTTGGGCGGTCTGCTGTACCTCTCTGGCATGGTGATCATGCTTTGGAATACGCTGAAGACCGCTACGGCTGGTCGAGCTGTGGATGTAACCATTCCAGCTGCGGTTGCTCACGCTTAAGAGGAAATCAACATGGCTAATCAAAATACAAACTCTGGGCTGTCGCACGCGGCAATTGAGACGAACAATTTTCTAATGATTGTTCTCATCCTGCTCGTGCTGCTTGTTGGCGGCTTGGTGGAAATTGTCCCCTTGTTTTTCCAAAAATCGACTACGGAACCTATCAAGGGGATAAAGCCCTACACAGCGCTGCAACTGGCTGGTCGTGACATTTACACCCGCGAGGGATGCTACAACTGCCATTCTCAGATGATTCGCCCCTTCCGGGCGGAGACGCTTCGGTATGGTCATTACTCGGTCGCCGGTGAGTCAGTTTATGACCACCCGTTTCAGTGGGGTAGCAAGCGCACCGGTCCTGACTTGGCCCGCGTTGGTGGCAAATACAGCGATGATTGGCATCGTACCCACCTGATTAACCCGCGTGACGTGGTGCCTGAGTCCAACATGCCGGCCTATCCATGGCTGGAAAAGACCATGGTTGATGCGGCGGTAATGCCGGCACACATGAAAGCGCTGCGGACTGTGGGTGTGCCTTATACCGATGAGCAGATTGCCAAGTCGGTTGAGGACGTCAAGGGAAAGACCGAGCTTGATGCGACGATCGCCTACCTTCAGGTTTTGGGTCTGGCACTCAAGTAAACGCAGGAGTTGAATATGGAAATCGATATCAACACCCTCCGGTCCGTGGCCACAGTGGCCAGTTTTATCACCTTCATCGGCATCGTATGGTGGGCTTGGTCAAAGCGCCGAGCCAGCGACTTCACTGAAGCCGCCAATCTGCCGTTTGAGCAGGACTGACCACAAAAAAGGATTTGAAATGAGCGACTTTACAAGCAACTTCTGGTCGGTTTATGTGGCCGGCATCACGCTGGTGAGCATTTTGGCCTGCGCCTTGTTGTTGTGGTTTAGCGGCAAGGCGAAAGCCATGACCGCAAACGACAACACAACGGGTCATGTTTGGGATGGGGACCTGCGCGAGATGAACAACCCGCTACCGCGTTGGTGGGTGTGGTTATTCATCATTACGATCGTGTTTGGCATCGCCTATCTCGTGATGTATCCTGGCCTTGGTACTTTTGGGGGCAAACTGGGTTGGAGCCAGGCTGACCAATACAAGGCTGAGGTTGAGAAGGGCGATCGTGAAGTGGCACCTCTGTACGCCAAGTTCGCCGCCATGAAACCGGAGGACGTGTCACGCGATCCGCAGGCCCAGGGAATTGGTGAGCGTCTGTTCATGAACAATTGCTCACAATGCCACGGTTCTGATGCGCGTGGTGCAAAAGGAATCCCGAACTTGACCGATGGCGACTGGCTGCACGGTGGAACCCCGGAAGTCATCACAGACACGCTCACCAAGGGCCGCTTGGGTAACATGCCCCCAATGGCGGCGGCAGTGGGTTCTGCTGACGATGTGAAGAACGTTGCCAACTATGTCCTCAGCCTGTCAAGCAGCGCCAATGACTCAGTGCGTGCGAATCTTGGCAAAGAAAAATTCGCAGTCTGCGCTGCTTGCCACGGCATGGATGGTAAGGGCAACCCGGCGCTGGGTGCCCCCAACTTGACTGACAACATATGGTTGCATGGTTCCGGTGAGGGCGCAATTATTGCCATGATTAACAATGGCAAGGTCAACCAGATGCCCGCTCAAGCCGACCGGTTGACCGTCGGGCAGATCCAGGTACTCGCAGCTTATGTTTGGGGCTTGTCCAACAACTCAAAAGCTAAGTAGTCAATTGGCAAAGCGAAAGTACTGACTTTTGAACGATAGGGGCACATCGCCGAAGAAGGTCATTCCGATCATCCCTTCACCAGTTAGCGGCAAGGCCGAAACTGGTGAGTCGGATGTGGTTATGGTGTCGTTGTACGAAGCACACCAGAAGATCTATCCGCGTAGCGTTTCAGGCCTTTTTTCCAACTGGAGATGGGGCATGGTGTTCCTGACCCAGTTGGTGTTTTACGGTTTGCCGTGGCTGGAATGGGGGCAGCGGCAGGCTGTCCTGTTTGATTTGGGAGCGCGGCGCTTCTATATCTTTGGTCTGGTACTTTACCCCCAGGACTTCATCTATTTGACTGGCATTCTGGTCATCTCCGCACTCTCGCTATTTCTGTTTACAGCCGTTGCGGGCCGCCTGTGGTGTGGTTACGCCTGCCCTCAGACGGTCTACACCGAAATTTTTCTTTGGTTGGAAAAGTGGACGGAAGGCGATCGGTCTGCTCGCATGCGGCGTGATGCCGGTCCATGGACCTCCGACAAGGTCATGCGAAAGCTTGCCAAGCACGCCCTTTGGGTGGGATTGGCACTTTGGACGGGTTTCACGTTTGTCGGCTTCTTCACACCCATAAAGGACCTTGGTGCTGAGTTTCTGCAGATGAATATGGGATCGTGGGAAATTTTCTGGTCCTTGTTCTATGGATTCGCGACCTACGGCAATGCTGGATTTATGCGCGAGCAGGTATGCAAGCACATGTGTCCGTACGCTCGTTTTCAGAGCGCAATGTTCGACAGTGACACGCTCATCGTGACCTATGATGAAGAACGTGGCGAACCCAGAGGTGCACGCTCCAGAAAGGCCAATCCGCAAGCCCTGAATTTGGGCGCTTGTGTTGACTGCAGCTTATGTGTTCAGGTCTGCCCGACCGGCATAGATATTCGTAAGGGCCTGCAATACGAATGTATTGGCTGTGGGGCCTGCGCCGATGTGTGCGACACGGTAATGGACAAAATGGGCTATGCCAGGGGGCTGGTCAAATACTCCACGCAAAACGCTGTCAGCCAGCACTGGAGCGGTGCGCAAATTTTGAGTCATGTGTTGCGCCCGCGGGTGTTGGTCTATTCAAGCATTTTAGGAATTGTTGTGGTCGCGATGGTTGCAAGTCTTACCATGCGTACTCCGTTTAAGGTTGATGTGGTGCGCGATCGCGGTGTTCTCGCGCGCATTGTTGATGGTGGGCGCGTAGAAAACATATACCGTCTGCAAATTATGAACGCAACTGAGGCAGCACAACGCTATTCCATCTCGGTCAATGGATTGCCTGGGCTGGCTGTTATTTCGGACGGCGATGTGGCGGTTGACTCCACCCAATCCAGGTGGGTCGCGGTACGCGTGCAAGCACCGTATGATGTGGCACCCGCTGGATCGCATACGATTCATTTTCTGATAGCAGGGCCTGGTTCATTAGGACAGGTATCGGAAAAGTCGGTTTTTATTGTTCCACGTTAAGGAGACTTCATGTCCAAACCTCAATTGACGCCCGCAACGCAGTGGTGGAAATTTGGTCATGTTTGGCTGGTGATTGCTGGCCCGGCCATTGTTGTTGTGGCCTCTTTCATCACGTTTTATTTGGCTGCCTCCGGAAAAGACCCTGTTGTCGATGAAGATTACTACCGCAAGGGTATTGAAATCAACAAGACGCTTCAGGACAACCCTGCCAGTCTTGCACCGGCTACCCAAGCAAGAAATCATGCTGCCACCGGTGTGAATCCATCGAGGTGAATGACATGCTGCAACAACGACTGATGTGGATTATTTGGCCCGCGTTCCTAATGGCCGGCATACTGGAAATGTTGGTCTTTGCTATGGTGGATCCACAAGACGTGCATTGGTTTGGAATGCCTCTCGATTGGTCACGCCAGGCGATCTACACCATTGCGTTCTTTCTATTTTGGGGGGTGACCATTGTCTCAAGTGCAATGACAACCCTGCTGTCTATGTCGCCGTTTGAAGTGAATCGTTGCCCATTGCCACATTCTGAGCGACCCGAGGGGTGTCCAAAGCACGGCGCATGTTGAAATCCAGGCCAGCGCGCCTTCTTTTGCGATTTACGTCGTAATTTTGGAATTAACTATCTCTCGCAGCGCATCCGTGTTTAGGATCCGAACGTGGCGCTGTTTTACTTCAATGATTCCGTCATCCACGAATTTTGAAAATGTGCGACTGACAGTCTCTAACTTCAAGCCAAGATAGCTTCCAATCTCTTCACGGGTCATGCGCAATACGACCTCAGACTGGGAAAATCCGCGGGCGTGCAAACGCTGAACCAAATTGAGTAGGAAAGCTGCCAAGCGCTCTTCCGCACGCATGCTTCCCAATAGCAGCATGACACCATTTTCCCGCACAATTTCACGGCTCATGATTTTGTGCACATGACGCTGCAAGGAGTTGACTTCGCGCGAGAGTTCTTCGATTCGGTCAAACGGCATAACGCACACCTCGGCGTCTTCCAGAGCGACGGCATCACAGGTGTGGTTGTCATTCACAATGCCATCCAGGCCAATGACCTCGCCAGCCATCTGAAAACCGGTCACTTGATCTCTACCATCTTCAGATGCAACGCAGGTTTTGAAAAAACCGGTACGAATGGCGTAAAGACTGGTGAACTTGTCGCCATTGCGAAACAAGGTGCTACCACGTTTGATTTTGCGCCGGCTGGCAACGACATCTTCAATCCGGTCGAGTTCACCTGGAGTTAGCCCCATTGGCATGCAGAGCTCCCGCAAATTGCAATTGGAGCATGCGACCTTGATCGAATGGGCTGATGGGCCCATTACCTTCGAGTCCGCTTTGATCGCGTGTTGCACAGCATTGTTGGGGCAGGCGATGGGTGTGGATTCGTTGTCAAGCATAGAAGTGCCAATAATCGATTACCTCACAGTTTACCCACTTTCCTGGTCCTTGATTCACATCAAGGAATATGAATGCCAATTGTTGCAAAGTGAGTTCCGTTTGCCTAGGGGTTTGAATTAATGCTGTTGTTGGCTCTATGAGTGTGGATTTGGTGCATCGTTTTGATGCCGATGGGCCGCGGTACACCTCTTTTCCAACTGCTGATCGCTTTGTGGAGACGTTTACTTCCGCGCACTACGTACAGGCCCTAAAGCAACGTCGCAGTGGTCTCGTTGCCGGCTTCTTGCCACTGTCACTGTATGTGCATATTCCGTTTTGTCGGTCCCTTTGCTATTACTGCGCATGCAACAAGATAATCACCAGACAGCGAAGTGACTCCACGGCCTACTTGCGGTACTTGTCTTGCGAAGTTGATTTGCACACCCAATACATTGGTGTCGGCCGATCAATTGGTCAAATGCATCTCGGCGGCGGCAGTCCAACCTTTTTCAGTGATGACGAACTCCGGGAGTTGATGGCGCTGCTGCGGCGTAGTTTTCGCTTCGCTGCGGGCGGCGAATTTTCGATTGAAATTGACCCTCGGACGGTCGATGCCGACAGGATTGCTGCGTTAGCGCAAATGGGGTTCAACCGCTTAAGTTTTGGTGTGCAAGATTTTGACCCAGCCGTACAAAAGGCGGTGCACCGCGTGCAACCAATTGAAAGGGTTTTTGCAGTGGTTGCAGCGGCCCGTGCGTGTGATTTCGAATCTGTCAGCGTGGACTTGATTTATGGTTTACCGCGCCAAAGCCCCGACTCCTTTGATAGAACGGTGGCTCAAATCAAACTTCTTCGTCCCGATCGAATTGCGCTGTACCGTTATGCCCACCTGCCTGATCAGTTCAAATCACAACGCCGAATGCCTATCGCTGACTTGCCCAGTGCCGAAGCCAAGGGTTTGATGCTGTCACGATCCTTGCTTTCCCTTCAGGAGGCTGGGTATATCCAAGTGGGAGTTGATCTTCTTGCGCTGCCGACAGATCCACTGGCAGTTGCCAAGCGCCAGGGGCGTCTGCATCGCAACTTCCAAGGTTACAGCGCTCAGCTTGAAGGAGATGTGATTGGGCTTGGCCTCTCTGCCAACGGGCGAATCGGTTCGACCTACAGCCAAAACGCCACAAGCCTGACGGCTTATTGCGATTGTCTGGATCAGGGACAATTTCCCATCGTTCGGGGACTAACGCTGGCTCGTGATGATCTGATTCGCCGTGCAGTGATCATGGCGATAATGTGCCAGGGTCAGGTTTTGTTTGAGTCCATCGACTTGGCTTTTTTGGTGGACTCCAGATCCTATTTCTCTCAAGAACTCGACGCACTGCAGGAACTGATTGACCAAGGAATAGTGTCGATCGACGATTCGGGTATTCAGGTGGCGAAAATGGATTGGCCATTTTTGCGAGCCGTATCCATGGTGTTTGACCGCTATTTGCAGGCAGACCGCAATCGAACTCAGTTTTCCAAGATGCTTTAGCATTGCTGCATGCAAACTTCTTTGGCTTTTACAGCATTGTTGATGGGTTTGGCGGGCGGCCCCCATTGTGTTGCTATGTGTGGTGCTGCCTGTGCCGGTATCAGTCAGGCAGTTGACGCACGACGGAGCACATTGGCCTTGCTGGTATTTCAGTTTGGCCGGGTGATCGGTTATTCTGCACTGGGTGCGCTGGCTGCCGCGTCATTGCAGGGGCTGGGTTGGCTGACAGTGCATTTGGCTGCACTGCGACCGGTGTGGTCGCTGTTTCATGTGTCCGCACTGGTGCTGGGCTTACTCTTGATGGCGCAGGCCCGCCAGCCTGTCTGGCTGGAAGACATTGCGCGCAGGGTTTGGGCGCGTACCCGTTCCTTTGCATCACGCAACGGCCGTAGCGCACCGTTGTTACTTGGTATTGCATGGGCAATGCTGCCGTGCGGATTGTTGTACTCGGCATTGCTGGTCGCAGCACTTGCGGGCAGCCCATCCGGCGGTGCCATGGTAATGGCACTTTTTGCCATCGGGACGAGCTTAACCATGGCCCTTGGCCCGTGGTTGTGGCTACGACTTAAGGCGTCATCCAACCGTTCAGACAGCGGCCAGTGGGGCGTGCGTCTGGCTGGACTGGCTTTGGCAGCGAGTTCGGGCTGGGCATTATGGATGGGGCTTGTTCACAATTCTGCCCCGTGGTGCGCAACGCCTTAGGGGTTCATTGGTTTATGCGTGTGCATCGCGCACTGAAGTCTCCAACTCTGCGAAAGCTTCGGTCACATAGTCCGCGAGTCGCTCAAGGTTGGGCAGCTCATCGGTGGCAATCAAGCCAAAGAACAAATCACCGGCGTAACTGAATAATGTGATGTTGAGCAGGTTACTTGGCGGCAGGGTGCTGATCGGATGCATTTCTTCCATGCGCGCTCCCCTGATATACAGATGTTCCTTTGGCCCAGGCACATTGGAGACCAGGGTGTTGCCCATCGGTGGCATTTGCTTGCTTAGTTTGAGCATCTCCGCGATTTGGGCGACCAATCCCGTGATGATTGTGTAAGACTCAATAGCCTCGGGAGCGACGCTGTCGACCATCGTTCGAACATTGCGCAGCGAATAACCGATGTTGCGAAGGCGGACATAGGGGTCATCGGTCGGTGGAGACAAATCGACCTGGATGATGCCAATTTTGTTTCCTGCCGATTTCTCTCCGTCCTTGCGCAAATTCACCGGCATCTGGATGGTGATCGGCCGGCGCAGCTCGACCCCTTGGTCGTTCAGGTATTTCCGTAGAGCACCGTCCAGGCAAGTCAGCGCAATATGATTGAGTGTGGAGCGCGTTCGTGTTCGAATTGCGTTGACACGCTCCATGGATATACCGGCCGATGCAAATTGACGACCGGGTGTGACTTGACCGGTCAGAGGCGTCTTGGCGCTTGAGACAAAGGGCAGGGCGATTGCGTTTTTTGTCAGCTTCACACTTTCCAGAAATAGCATAGCGGCCAGGCGGCCAATACCCAGGAATCGGCGCGTATTGCCGGTCACTTCCTTCCAGGTCAATTGAAGCAGCTCATTGTTGGCCTTTGAGCGTTTGCTTCCTCCGTGGCCGCCATGCTTGAGTGTCCAGACCGGGGTCAGATCCATGTCCTGCGCTGAGGTGGTAAAACCCTCTGCGGTCCAGCGTGACATGGTTACGCCATCGGCATACGCATGGTGCATTTTTTGGTAGAGTGCAAACAGACCTTCAGGGAGGCCGTCAATTACATGGACTTCCCACAGCGGGCGACTGCGGTCGAGCATCGGGGTGTGAAGCCCGGAGACAAAATCGTATAGCGCCTTTCGGTCGTTACTGCCTTTGGGCAGCACGTGATAAAACACATGCTGGCGCATATCAATGGCATCGGTCGCTTGCCAATGGGGTAGGGCATTCAACGAAAAATTGATCACCCGGTTGAATGGTGGCTTGACATCAGTCGCAGCCAAATAGTCCCGGTATAAGTTCTTGACGAATGCGGCGGGGGCCTTGGGCGGGCGTTTGAATAACAACAGGCCACCGACGTGTTTGGGGCTTGCCTCGGATTCGGCAATAAAGAAGCCCAAGTCGAGTAGTGACAGTTTGCTCATGGTGTCGTGTTCATGTAGTGGTTTGCTGTCCAATGCTACTTGCGGTCGGACAGACCGATAATTTGCGCTTTGTAGCCACGTGCAATGTAGGCGATGCGCTGCGAGCGGTCAATTTCGAAAGCTTTTTTTTAGAAAATCAGTTTGAACTCTGTTCCTTTCACGCAATACCCTGCAATGCACCGTTTGTCCGTTGCCCCAATGATGGATTGGACGGACACAATGGAAAAAGCACAATAAAATCAACGCTCTTTAAAGATTCGTTCTAGAGCATGTTGCACTAATGTTGCACTGGACAGGTGGCCTCTGGTTTTTTTGTACTTCTGCCGGTATCCGATCACGGCATATGCGACAGACCACCACCTGTGTGACACCTGATAGCCATTGTTTTCCAAGAGCAGCGAAAACGACTGTTGCGATCATGCCGGCAATGATGATCGCGAACACCCCCCCCGCCGAGGAGCCGGTTGTAGAAGGTCTGACAGTTGACGGCAAATTCTCGAAGGTCTCTCTCGGGTTGGTGTTTCCATAATGATTCTTCACGCAGTTGCCGTTTCGCTGCGGAAATCTGTTCGAACACCAGCGAGATGCACTTCGGTGCATCAGGCACCATCTCA
>CAIQBN010000019.1 GCA_903870065.1 uncultured beta proteobacterium
TCAATGGAATCTTCAATCGCTTGCGGCGGTCGTTGCTGGTGGCCGCGTTGACGCCCAAGGCGAACTGGCAGCGGCCGGTTCGCACGCGCCGGCCGGCCGGGCCTGGCAGGTCAAGACCAAGGCCGTCGGAATCAATGCTGCGGCATTGGACTCCCGCCTCGCGGCGGTCGCACTGGACGGCCAACTCACGGCCACCCAAGGTGCTGGCGGCCTGCTTTTTGAGGCTGTGCTGCAACCATCCGTTCGCCAAGATCTCAGCTCCGCGTCCAACGCGCTGCGCAGCCTGCAAATTCGCACCGTGCAGGCCAAAGGAAGCTGGAGCGCCCCCAACATCAGTCTGGACAACCTGCTGGTGCAAACGGCCGATGCCAAGCTCGAAGGCTCGGCCCGGCTGGATACCGGCAATTGGGCTGCTGACACCCGCCTGGTTGTGGTGCTGCCCGGGGTTCAGGCGTCTCTTGAAGGCGACCTCAGTGCAAACCGCGGCGATGGCAAACTGGTTGTCAAGATCAGCGACGCCGCGCGTACAGCGCAGTGGCTGGACCAGCTACCCGGCGCGTCCGTCCGCCTGCCAACCGCGATGAGCCAAGGCCAGACCGAATTCAGCGCAGTTTGGCAGGGGGGCTGGGAACAGCAAAACATGGCGCCCGGACTGGGGCTGGACCTTACGGCCCGGGTTGACAATGGCGGTCACCGGCTTGCGTTGAACGTTCGGCTGCAGGGTGGCCGTGCCAAGCTGCGCGACTGGCAAGCCAGTCTGGACGCGGTCGACCTGACGCTGCAAGATCTGGCGCGGCCCGGCATCTGGAATCTGGCGTTGACCGATCCGGTACAACTGCGCTACCAACCAAGCCGGTTGAAGCAAACCCTGGAGGTCTCGGCCGGTGTGGCCCGATTGAGCGGCCCTGCGGCGGGCGCTGCCCGTCTGCAGTGGCAGGCGGCGCGCTGGGAGCAGTCGCAGACACCACCTGGCGCACCGGCCCGCTGGAGCACCCAGGGCGCGTTACACGACCTGCCGCTGGCCTGGCTCGAATGGCTGGGTCAAACGCAGATCGCCAATTTGGGACTCAAGGGCGACTTGTTGTTGGGTGGCCAGTGGGATGCCAGTGGCGGCGAATCCCTGCAGCTCGGCGTGACAGTGCAACGCACCAGCGGCGACCTGGAACTGCAAACAGACGATGCGACGGGTGGACCGGTCAAGGTCGGACTGCGCCAGGCCCGTTTGGAAATACGCGCCCAGGGCGAGTTGGTCAACGGGCAATTGCGCTGGGATAGCGAGCGCGCAGGCAGGCTGGCTGCCGACTTCAGCACCCGTCTGCAACATGACAACGGCAGCTGGTCCTGGCCAGCAGACGCACCGGTGTCAGGTACGCTGGATGCAGCGTTGCCGCCGGTTGGCGCCTGGTCGATGTTGGCTCCGCCAGGATGGCGCATGCGCGGCACGCTGGACGCAAAAGCCACGCTGTCGGGCACCGCGAGTGCTCCCGTTTGGAACGGCGCGTTACTGGCCAATGACCTGGCCCTGCGTTCGGTGGTTGACGGCATTGACTTCAGCCAGGGAGCCTTGCGCGCCACACTAGCCGGTCAACGACTGGAGATCGATGAATTCAGGTTGCTGGGCGCGGGTGGGGGCAGCGGTGGGCAACTCACCGTCAAGGGATCGGTGCAGTGGTTGCCCGAGCGCGCCGGACTACGCACCCCGGCGGCGCGCCTGCGCATGGACCTGGTCGCGCAGGCGCGGGCACTGCGCCTGAGTGCGCGGGCCGACCGCAGGTTGGTGATGTCGGGAGAACTGAGGGCGACCGTGAACGATGGCAAGCTGGCCATTGGCGGCACGTTGAAGGCCGACCAGGCCCTGTTCATTTTGCCCGATGACAGTACCCCCCGCTTGGGTGACGATGTACATGTGCACCGTGCAACGGAAGCAGCGGCACCCTTGGCCACGGCGGCGCAAAGCGCGGGCGTGCGGCTGGTGCCGGATGTTGCTGTCACGCTCGCTCTAGGCGACGACTTTGAAGTGCGCGGGCGTGGCTTGAACACCCACTTGAGTGGCAGCCTGGCCTTGCTTAGCAATGCGGACACCCGCCAGGCGCCGCGCCTCACGGGCGCAGTGCGCACCGTCAGCGGCAGCTACAAGGCCTACGGTCAGCAACTGGATGTGGAGGAAGGTGTGCTGCGTTTCTCCGGACCTTTTGACAACCCGGCGCTCGACATCCTGGCCATTCGGCCCAATTTGCAACAGCGGGTGGGTGTGCAGGTCAGTGGCACAGCGCTGGCCCCGGTAGTGCGCCTCTATGCCGACCCTGACTTGCCGGACTCGGACAAACTCGCGTGGCTGGTACTGGGTCGTTCGGCCGCCAACGGAGGTGCCGAGTCGGCCCTGCTGCAGCAGGCAGCCGTGGCCTTGCTGGGGGGCAGCGGCCCTGGCATCACCGCCCGACTGGCGCAGACCCTGGGCCTTGACAGCGTTTCTCTGGGCAGTGCCACCAGCTCAACCGATGGCAGTAGCACCACTGGCGCCACGGTGACATTGGGCAAGCGCCTGTCACGCGATTTTTATGTTGCCTATGAAAGCGGTATGGCCGGCACCATGGGCACGCTCTACATCTTCTACGACCTGTCGCGCCGCTTCACGCTGCGCGCCCAAAGCGGCCAGCAGAGCGCAGTCGATCTGATCTTTACGCTTCGGTATGAATGAACCTCGACGTTGAGCCGCCAGCACGACGTCCGGAGCGTTTACAACAATAGCGCTGCCACTTTCTTGAGGCGTTCGTCGACCTCACGCAAAGACTGCGCCCGGTAGTGCACGCGTGCGGCTGCGAGCTCACCCCCCACAATGACCTGTGAATGGATCGCTCCGGACTCGGCAGGGGTCAAGCCGGTTATGGACATGGCGCGCTTGGATGCCTGGGAAAATTGGTCTGTCTGACCCGCGTCGGCAGAAATAAGTGCAAGTTGCGCGAGCGCCTCTGCCCGTTCGTTCTGCGGCTTTTGTTCAGAAGCATTGGCCATGCGCTCGACCACAGTCATCACCTTGTCCCGACCAAAGCCGTCGACCGAACGCGCAATCCCTCGCAAGGTGGAGGCGCGCCGGGTAAGACTACTTTCTTTTTCAACCTGCGCCAAAGCCGATTCCAGAATTTGCTGCGACTTTGCAGTTTGCCCCATGACGTATTGGGCCTGCGCAGCAATGGCCATTAATTTGGGAGCGGCGGGGGTTGCCCCGGCTTGGCCAGCAATGGCGTCCGCCGTGTTGGCCGATCCTTGTGCCTTGGCCCACATACCCTTGCGCGCAAAGTTCGTGGTGTCGAATAGCGCCAATTCTGCCGCGGCCAGCATGACCTGACCCACCGTTTCGTTGCGCTGCGTCGCATTGGTCACCAACTTCGCCGATTCCGTCGCCAAAGTCATGAACGCCGCGCTGGCATCTTTGGGTAGCAATGGATTGCGTCCCAGAATGGCCCCGCAACGCGCAAGTGCAATGGCACGTTCGGACGGAGACGCAATTTTTTGGGCGTTGAGCCTGAGAGCGTCGAGCTGACTGCGGGTCTGTCCGTCTTGCCGACCGGAAACGCGCAATGCGTCGACCTCAAGACTGGCTGATTGGGAGATTGCTAGGGCTTGTGGGTCGGATGCCAGGGCGCGGTTGGTCGTCAGTGCGCGAATCACTTCATTGGCCCTGGCGGCCTGCCCGATTTCTCCCAACAAGACGGCAAATTCGCCGGTCAGACTCGCTTTGGCCAGAATCGGAACCGTGGCGCTGGGTGCCGAGCCACCTGGCGATGCCGAGGTGCCTGATTTTGCATCGATGCTTTGGGTGGTCGGGCCACCAATGGAGCCCGACAGGATGTTTGCCGCCGCAATCGCCTGCTCGACTGTGAGTGTTTTGCCGCTGGCACGCCCCTGACTGGCCGCTGCCACTAAGGAGTCCGCGGCGTCGGGTTCAGCCGGCCCTGGTGCCAGGCCATCTTCAGCGGAGGTTCCTCCAGACCTGTTTGCTGCGGCGTCCAGCATTTGCTCAAAACTCTGCGGTTGAGCCGCGCCGCCCGCGGCGCTGCCGGGCATCGCGGAGGGGGTTGGGTTGCGCATGGCATTCACAACATTGCCACCCGCAAACGCAGCTCCGATCAATAACAACAGGCCAACACCACGAATGAGGCCGGTGCGCCCCTCAAACAGACCGCTCTTCTTCTTGAGACCGTATTCCTCTTCCAGTTCGTCACGAATTTGGCGGCGAATCGCATCTTCCATCGAACGCGTGTTTTCCAGATCGCGGTCAGCGGCCTGCTTGCTGGCCAGCATCGCCATCTTGCCGCGCTCCTGCTCCATGATCTTTTTGCGAAGCAGGAACTCCTTGGTCACCTTGTCGACAAATACGCCACACGCCGGGCACTGCCGGCTTTCCGGCAAGTCAACGGTTTTTGCGCACGCAGGACACTTGTAGTGGGTTTCTTCGTGGTGTTCCTGAATTGCCAGTACGGGTGTAACGGTAACTTCCAAGCCCATTCGAGTGAGGTCTTCTTTCACCGCTTCGACCCGTTCCCGTGTCACTTCCTTGCCGACCATGACTTGCGGCCCATTGCGAAATGCGTTTACCAACCCCGCAACCTTTTTCGGGTCCATTCGTAATTCTTCTAGGCCGACTTGCTCCATTCGTTCAAGGGTCAGGCCACTTGGCATACTGACAACGACGTTGAACTTTGGTACGGATGCGTCTGATTGTTTGGGCTTGGTCATGGCGGTGCAGGTCGTTGATCGACTTGGTAAGTTATGTTTAGGCTGCCCCTCCCAGGAAACAAACATCACATTCAAGCGCGTGAATGGAGATTGCGCAGCCACGCGCCAATTTACACGGATTTGCACGGATTTCTAACGCTTGGCCCGGTTGTTGATAAAAATTTTTCAAGTCAAATTGCAGAAGACGGTAAGTCCCTGCCGTCGCCAAGGCAAGCCGGTATTGGGCATAGAAAATGGCTTCCAGCCCTCGTGCAATCTGCATGTATCGCTATCATTTAGAGAGTGGATAAGCGAAATTGCGAAGCGCACAGGCGGCCTCTGCCCCCCTCTGCCATGGTTGGCGTTAATACGGGTTGATCCGCAGGCTGTAGGAAGCTACCAATTGCGCTGTGCTGCGAAGTACTGCAATATGGCTGTGGTTTCACACCATCACAACCATTGGAGACACGTACGATGACATCGATCCGGATCACCTTGGCCAGCCTGGTCACGACTTGCAGCCTGTTGATGGCCGCACCTGGTTTTGCACAATCGGGGCCCGCGCCCTACGGAGCGCCAATCAACATCGAACAGGCAAAAAAGGTCATGGTCGCGGCGGAGGCCGAGGCACGCAAAAATAATTGGCAGGTGGTCATTTCCATCGTTGACTCCGGCGGACATCTGGTTGCATTGCAGCGACTCGATGCGCAAACCGTCAGTGTCGACATTTCCATAGGAAAGGCGACTACAGCAGCCTCTTTCCGCCGCCCGAGCAAGGCACTGGAAGACAGCATGGCACCGGGCGGATCTGCGTTACGCATTCTGGGGGTGCGTGGAGCCACGCCACTGCAGGGTGGTGTGCCAATTGTTGTTGACGGAAAGATCATTGGCGGAATCGGAGTTTCGGGCGTGATGGCTTCGCAAGACGAGGTGGTAGCGTTGGCCGGCGCAGCCGCGCTCGCCTCAAAGTAGGGCAGGTTCGACCCGACATCAGCGCCGTGCCCGGTTTGCGTAGCTGACGCCCAGATTGACCAATTGGGCAAGAAGTGCGTCACTGAGCGAATTGAGTTCAGGCAGACCTGCTGCTGCGCTTGCCTGTTCGCCGGACCGTCGCCACTCGGCCAAACGTGTGGCGACTGCGTGCAGTTGCTCGTGTGACCGAGTCAATTCGACGAAGGCTTCATGCTGGCCATAACGGGCCTTTCCGTCGGACGCCAACCATATAGCAAAAGGGCAGCAGTCAACATCGAGTGGCGGCGCGATTTCGCTGGCGCCGGTGACATAGTTCTCGATGTCACGAATCCAGTGCCGGTGCTTGATGTTGGCCCGAACCAGAACGCGGTCATTTTCTTCAGCCATGGACTCGTTCCAAATTGACCAGGAACGATCAGGTTGCCACTGCTGTACCCATGCAGCCACCACGTTTGCCGGCATTGCGCGGGCAATGCCATAACCCTGTCCGAGTTCACAGCCCAGTGCCAGCAACAGTTCACCGTGGGCAATGGTTTCCACGCCCTCGGCCAGCACGGCGCGGCCGAATGCCTTGGCCAGGCTAACGACGCCTTCCACAATGACAAAGTCGTCCGAGTCGACCATCATGCCAATGACAAAGCTCCTATCAATCTTCATCAGATTGGCGGGCAGGCGTTTCAGGTAGGTCAGTGACGAGTATCCGGTTCCGAAGTCATCCAGCGAAAAACCAACTCCCAGCGCGCAGCACTGGCGCATGGTCTCCGTGACGTTGTCCATATCCTCCAGCGCACTGGTCTCCAGCACCTCCAGGTCAAGCTGCTGCGGAAGTACATCGGGATGCAATGCCAGGATCTCCTTCAGCCGCACAAAAAAGTCTGCATGCTGAAGGTGCATCGCGTCCACGTTGACACTGACCGATGTGCGAAGCTGCGCCGCATTCCACTGCGCGAGTTGTAGAACCGCAGTTTGGATCACCCAATCGCCGAGGGTGATGCACATCGGGTGGCCATGAATGACCGATAAAAACGCGTCCGGCAAAACAAGACCCCTAGCGGGATGCTGCCAGCGGATCAGTGCTTCAAGGCCGACCACCACGCCGGTTTTCATATTCACCTGGGGTTGGTAGTGCAGCACAAATTCACCCCGATCAAGGCCCAGGCGGATCTCGTCAACCGCTTCGCTGCGGGTTTTTACTTCGGCATCGTCTTTCACATCGAAGAAGTGGAAGCGATTTTTCCCCGATTGTTTGGCCTGGTACATCGCGTGGTCAGCGTGGCGTAGCAACTGGTCGGCATCGGCCGTGTCCTGCGGAAAAATGGTGACTCCGATGCTGGCAGTGACCTTGAGCGACAACTCTCTTGCAATCACCGGTTCGGCAGCGGCCTGCAATAACCTGTGCAGAACCAACTCGCTGTCTTTGGGCAGGTCCATACCAGTGAGCACGGCGACAAATTCATCCCCTCCGATGCGTGCCAGGGTGTCCCCGTCGCGCAATGCGCCCTTCATGCGTGCTGCCAGGGTGATCAGCAGTTCATCGCCAATTGCGTGGCCATGCTGGTCATTGACCTGCTTGAATCCATCCAGATCAATGAAAACCACCGCCAACTGCTTTCGTCTGCGCATGCAGTGGGCCATTTCCTGCTGCAAGCGATCTGCCAGCAACGCACGGTTAGGTAGCCCGGTCAAAACGTCGTAGCGGGCAATGTGCTCGAGTTCACGCTCATGTTCTTTTTGCAAGCTGATATCCGTAAACAGGGCAACATAGTGTTGCAACACGCCGCTGTCGTCCGATACCGCGCTGACGCTGAGCATCTCCGCGTACACAACGCCGTCCTTGCGCCGGTTCCAGATCTCACCCTCCCAATGCCCCAGGGTATTGATCGATCGCCACATTCCCGCGTAGAACGGCTTTTCCTGGCGACCGGACTGGAGCATGCGCGGGTTCTGGCCAATGACCTCTTCGCGGCTGTAACCGGTAATGCGCGTGAAGGCGTCGTTCACTTCAACGATGTCGTTCTGCGCATTGGTGATCACAATACCTTCTCGCGCATGGGTAAACACGTTGGCTGCCAGCTGGACTTTGGCCTGCACGTGCCGGCTTTCCGTGACGTCGCGGCTGATTCCAAAAATACCGCTGACCGCGCCATTTTGGTCAAACAGGGGCCACTTGTTGGTCTGCACAAAACCCGGTCTGCCGTTGGCATCCCTGAATGGATCGATCTTGTTGAGTAGTGGTATCCCGTGGGCAAATACGGGAATTTCCTCTTCTTCGTAAATCCAATAGGTAATCCCCCGGCTTTGCCGGGGTGACAGTAGAAGTTTGACATTTGCATTGGTATGGATGTCCATCGCAGAAACTTCCAATCGTGAGCCGCCAAGCAAACGAAAGGAAGAACTGGATGGACAAGATAGA
>CAIQBN010000020.1 GCA_903870065.1 uncultured beta proteobacterium
CTCAGGATGGCTGGCAAACCGGCCGCGTGCGCGGCATCCACATGGCGCAAGACCTGGTGCACATAGTTGACCTGTGCCCCGACAAACCAGCGGGCACCCGGCATGTCGCGGGTCTCCAGCACGGTACTGTGGGGCGTCGGAGACTGCAGCGCGAAATAGTCCCAAATACTCTGCCAGAAGGCTTCCAGATCGGAGGTAGACCATCGCCACAGCGCGTCGTAGCTGTCAAACACCAGTCCACGTTGTGCAGCCAGCCAGTCCTGGTACAGGCGGATTTGGGGGGTAAAGGCAGGAACCGGGGTGGTGGCAGTGCTCATGCTGCCATCCTAGCCGAAATTGCTCCTAATTATGTAGCTGTCTACGTATTGACTGCGAGGGCTACAGGCCCAAATCGCTTAAGGAATCTGGTACTGCGTGCCATATTGGCGCAAGCCGAAGACAAATCCACTCGGACCGGTCGCGCCCGTCAGCCCCAGCCAGAAGTTGACTGGGCCGGCAGCGCTCTGATAGTCCAGGCACGGAATAAAAAGCTCAGTCAGGTTGGCGCTGAGGGTGGCAACACAGGCCGCGGTCGAAACCGGTGCCGTGCCACTGGTGCTGCGTTGCAAGACAAAATTGCCGGTAGCGGCTTGCCCGGTGATAACGTCCACCGCCTTGGTGCTGGCGGCATAGCCGCTTTTCATGGTTTGCACCACGGCAAGTCCGCTGACCGCGCTGGCAACGGTGTAGCGGCCGGCCCCGTCGGTCACCGCCTGGAATTCGTTATTCACCAAAATCGCGACGTGCGCCACGGGCGCACCATTGGAGGCATCCGTCACCGTGCCCTGCAGGCTGCCGGTTTGCGCCGCGCCGGTGTTGGGGTTGATCAACAACTTGATGAAATCAATGGCATAACCGTCGCCAGCGCCGCTGGTCGGATCGTCAATGGCAATTTCCAGCGTGCCGCTTTGAAGCAGGCTCAGGTAGTTGACCGGAATCGTGAAATTGATCAACTTGCCGATGGGCCCGGTCTGATCCAGGCTGTTGAGCACCAACTCCAGTTCGGGAACACGCTGGCCATTGAGCTTGGCCTGATACCGGCTGGCCCAGACCGGGGCCTGAAAGTCGTCCACAAACATCTGCAATGCCGCGCCCTGCAGGTTGATCCCGCTCAGGTCATAACTCAGGGTGATTGTGCGCACCGTATTGGCAGGTCGCGCGGTGGAAGCGGTGTAACCATCGGCACCATGCGGCGGCTTGCCGGCATAGCTTGAAATCACCATGATGCGGTCAGTACCATCAGGGTCGGTGGCACCCGCGGTAAATGGATAGCCGTGTGCTGGCGTTGATCGGCCAGAAAACGGGTCAAAGCCGCTGGGCCAACCAAAACCGAGGTTGTCGATATCGCCAACCCGCACCATCAGGTTCGCCTCTGGTGTGTTGGAAAGCGTCACCGTCTTGAGTGACCAATCGCCGTCATTGGCGGTCGTGGTTGCCCAGGCAGCGCAGCAACCCAACGCAGCCAGACCCAATGCAAGAACTTTTTGAAGCACGTTTACCTCCGGATGGGTGGTGCGCTCCGCCGCCAATCAAGAACGCTTTCCGACTGGCCGGCGCACTCGCGTCATTTTGAACGCAGTCCGCCAGTTGCAAAAAGCCCTTCGTGCGCTAAGTTGTGATAGATCAAATATTGGTATCGTGGGCCCGCTCCGCCCGTTCAGCCCGCCAAACCGACGTAGACGTTTTGCACGTCGTCATTGCCATCAATGGCGGCCAGGAAGGCTTCCACCTCTTCCAGGTCGGCACTGCTCAGGCTGGCCGGGTCGATCGGGTTCTTGGGCCGGTAGCCCAATTTGGCCGACACCACCGTAAAGCCTTGCGCCGGTAGCGCCCGACTTACCAGATCCAGATCCGTCGGATCCGTCAAGAACAGGGTTGCGCCATCAGCCTCTGCCGGCTCAAAGTCCTGTGCCCCGGCTTCGATGGCGGCAACCTCGGGGTCTGCGCCGGGCGCAGACGGCTCGGCCTCGATCATGCCCACATGATCAAAATCCCAGGCCACCGAACCCGAGGTGCCCAACTGTCCCTTGCGAAACAGCACTCGCATTTCCGGCGCAGTGCGGTTGACGTTGTCGGTCAGGCACTCCACCATCACGGCCACCCGGTGAGGCGCAAAGCCTTCATACATGACATGTTCAAAATGAACCGCCTCACCGGTCAGTCCGGCCCCCTTCTTGATCGCACGGTCCAGCGTATCCTTGGGCATGGAGACCTTGCGTGCCTGTTCTACCAAGAGACGCAAGCGGGAATTGGACGCCGGGTCGGCCCCGCTGCGTGCCGCCACCATGATGTCTTTGGACAGGCGTCCAAACAACTTTCCCTTGGCATTGGCTGCCAGTTCCTTGCCTTTTGCTTTCCACTGCGCGCCCATGTCGGATGTTCCTTGGTAGTGCGGCGCTTCGCAGCGCCTGACGGTTGTCGGTGTTGTCTATGTATTCAAAGGGCCTCGGTTATACACCCGCGCAGGCCTTCACTCGGCCAAAGCCACAGTCACTTCATTGATTTTTGCCAACACTTGCGGCGTCAGCTTGGCAATGGTGTCGACCGCTCCCAGGTTATCTTTTAGCTGCTCCAGTCTGGATGCGCCGGTGATCACCGTACTGACGCGCGGATTGTGGGCAGTCCAGGCGATGGCGAGTTGTCCCACGGTGCAACCCAGATCACCCGCCACCGCGGCCAGTTGCGCCACCGCGGCATTCTTGGCTTCGTCCGTCAGCCCTTTGAGCAAAAAGTCCATGCCCTTGACCGCGCCGCGGCTGTCCTGCGGCACACCGTCACGGTACTTGCCTGTCAACAGACCGCTGGCCAGCGGACTCCAGGTGGTCAGCCCCAGACCGATATCCTCATACAGACGGGCATACTCCACCTCCACCCGCTTGCGGCAAAACAGGTTGTATTGGGGTTGCTCCATCACGGGCTTATGCAAATGGTGGCGCTCGGCAATTTCCCACGCCGCCCGAATGTCGGCGGCCGGCCACTCGCTGGTGCCCCAGTACAAGGCCTTACCCTGGGTAATCATGTCGCTCATGGCCCACACTGTCTCCTCGATGGGCGTCTGCGGATCCGGGCGGTGGCAATAAACCAGGTCGATAAAGTCCAGGCCCATGCGCTGCAGGGAACCGTCCATTGCCTGCATCAGGTATTTGCGGTTGAGCGTATCGCGCCGATTGATGGTGTTGCCCTCGCGGGCCAGCCCCCAAAAAAACTTGCTGGAAACAACATAACTCAGGCGTGGCCAGTTCAGCGCCTTGATGGCCTCACCCATGACGGTTTCACTTTTGCCGAGGGCATAGACCTCTGCGTTATCAAAAAAATTGACTCCGGCGTCCATGGCGGCCGCCAGCATTTCCTTGGCCGCGGCCACATCCACCTGATTGTGGTAAGTGACCCATGAGCCCAGAGACAAGACGCTAACCTGAAGGCCACTGCGGCCAAGACGGCGATACTGCATAAAAATCCTTTTCAAAGCGGGTGAGCAACACGGGGCGAATCAATCTGGCACACATGGTGCCATGGAACGGGAGCAGCGGATGACAGATCGCACCCATTGCAGGTATACCTTCTTGGTGCCGAGCAAGCTGTTGTGCAATACTGAATGCGTGCACCGTTGAACTTGCAGGCAGATTGATTACAGGGTGCGCCGGGCTTCATTGATCACCGGTGACTGTTTATTTGTTCCGGTCGGGTGCCTGCGAGCCAAGGCTGCAAGCCACCTTCAGGAGCGTTTTGTGACCCGATTAATCTGCAGCACCCCGGATCTCGGTGGAGTCTTACCGTGGCCATTGCGTTGCACAAATCGGTGAACAACTTGGGTTTTACGCATGTGCTCGTTTTCTGTGCTCTGTTGATGGTCTGTGCAACGGCAAGTCGTGCCCAGACGCAGTCCGCAGCGCGCGATGTCCAATGCGGGGAAGTCGTGAAGATTCAGAGCCGCGAAAACAGCACGACGCGTTATGCGTTCGTGCCGCCGCCAAAACCCAAAAGGCGAGCAGACACGATCACCATCGTGCTGCTTGCCGGTGGCTCGGGTCATGTCAACCTGGACGAAAAAGCTTGTCCGCGCGGACTGAAGGGCAATTCTCTGGTCCGGTCGATCCCGATTTTCAATGCCGCTGGTTTCGGCACCGCGCTAGTCGACGCACCGTCCGATTTCCAGGGCGAAGACGGTCTCGCAGGATTCCGGACTGCGCCCGAGCATGCACAAGATCTTGGAATGGTGATTGCCGAGCTGCGCGCACGTACACAGGGTATGGTCTGGGTTGTGGGCACAAGCCGGGGATCGATTTCTGCGGCAAACGTTGTCAGCCGGCTATCTGGCCCCTCGGCACCTGACGGGGTCGTGCTGACATCCGCTTTGATGTCGGGGCAAAGTCCTGCGAGGAAGGCTTGGGTCGCGCAGACCGTTTTCGACCTGCAGCTTGAAAACATTCGCACTCCCCTGCTCGTGATTGGCCATGCCGCTGACAAGTGCATTCGCTCGCCACCGGATGCCATGGATCGGATCGTCGCCCGAACTCCGGCCATCCGCCAGCAGGTTGTCACCGTAATCGGCGCTCCGGGTTCCGACGGTCCGCCAAGCCTCAACGCTTGCGAGGGGCGTTCGCCACATGGTTTTCTTGACCAGGAGGCCGAAGTCGCAGCAGGGATCATGCGGTTTATTCGTGGTGGCAAGTATTAGGTGAAATGCCAACCGGATGTATAAAGCGGTAAGGTCGTTGCCCAAACCGGTCACCAGATCAGCAGCTGCAAAATTTTGGAAGAAACACGAGGAAGCAACCCATGAACAAAATCGCTAGTCGCTCGCCTGGCGGCACCGCAGGTTCTGATGAATCAGTCTGACAACTGGCCTTCGCGCCCGCTCAAGTTCGCCTGCGTTGCCAGCGTGCTGACCCTGGTGGCATGCTCGTCGGCACCACCGGTTCGGGACACATCGACGCTGCCTGCACCGCGCGAGCTGGCCTCGCGCCTCTCACTGGAGCAGGCCCACGACGTCACCATCTACGCGATCAGCCTAGTGGGCACGCCCTACCGTTTTGGCGGCAACACGCCGGAGGGAGGCTTTGATTGCAGCGGCTTGATCGGTCATGTGTACAAGACCCGAGGGGACTTGGCCATGCCGCGCACCGTAGCCCGCTTGCAGGACGCCGGGCAATCTGTACCGCCAGACAGTCTTCGCTCGGGCGATCTGGTGTTATTCAGCCAGCGCGGCGAGCCCACCCACGCCGGCATTTATGTGGGCGCCAACCGGTTTGTGCATGCGCCGTCCACCGGGGGTGAAGTGCGGCTGGAAAGCCTGACGTCCAAACACTGGGCGGCGCAGCAAATTGCATTCAGGAGGCCATGATGAATGCCCCACTGCACAAAGGCCCGCTGGCAGGGCGTGCCTACGCTTTCACCACAAACGCGCTGCGCAATGCATCGGAGTCAAACCCCTGCGAATTACCGTTTTGCGTGGCAAAACGGTACAACGCTGCCGCGTAAATACCAGACAAGGAGCCATGCAGCAGGAATGACAGCAGCATGGCGCCCATAGTCACCGCCAGGCTCAGCATCACCAGGAAGGTGCTGGGCACAGCACCGATGACCAGCGCCATCCCCAATGCGACGATGAAAAACTGAATTAGCGCGAAGGCAACCCCCAGGCCGGCCTGTCCGACCAGGTTTTCGCCCCAGGTGCGTTTCAAAATCAAGGCGCTTTCTTTCACCGCCTGCATCGGCCCCACGTCGCGTGCAACCAGAACCGGCACCACCAGATAGGTGGCCACCGTCCAGCCCGCGCCCAGCAGGCCGGTGATGATGCGCCCCAGAAATCCAACCCGCTCCGAAATTGCCCGCAGCACCATGCCAACCGTTGCGGCAATCGCGGCGTAGCCGAGAATCGCGGTCCATTTGGACGCCGCCAGACGCAGGCCGTCTGCCAGGGTGGGCGCGCCGCCGTCCAGCCGGATCATGGCCGCACCCACCAGCGCCGCGTTAAAGAAAAAGATGACGAAGTATTGGGTCAGATAGAACAAAAACCCAATGATGTAAAACGTGCTTTCCGCCACGGCACTGCCCTGGCCAGACCGGTCACTGAATACCACCCAGCCCATGACGGGAACGGCGAATGACACCAGCACCGCCAGCATGGCCATGGTCGAGATCAGGGGAAAAAGGATCAGCTTGCGGTCTTGCTGCAATACGGCAGCGCTGGCCTTGACCAGTTGCCAGCTGCGGGAAAGGCGTTCAAACATGGGTGAATTCTCCGACAACTGCTATATTAATGATAGCTGATTTCGTATATTCTACGAGGGCTATAGACCTATTTGATTAGCGCTTTTGACTCAACACCTCCCTCCCTGGCAATTTCAACTGCACAGTCGTAGAAAGTCGGTCCCGCGCCCATGTCCGTCAGCTTTTGACTGGTCAGCTCGTTGACATTGGTGCCGGCCAGCCCCAGCTTGCGCCACCA
>CAIQBN010000021.1 GCA_903870065.1 uncultured beta proteobacterium
CTCCATGGTCTTGATAAGCGTGTTGGCCGATGTGTCACCCTTGCTGTTGTTCAGCGCAGTAACAACCGCCATCGCTGCCGAAAAACCACCAGCGGTAAAAAAATCTGGGGGTGTTTTGAATTGGCTGTAATGGCGCGCAACCATGGCTTCGTTGATGGGGTTCTTGGGAATGCCAAAGTAGTAGTACAAGGCCCCTTCCATGCCTGGAAACTGCTTGTAGGCAACCATTGCGGGTAGGATGTTGCCGCCGGTTGCCAACTCAATGCCATAGCGCTTTTTCAAGTCCAAATCAGCAATCTTGCTGAAAGGTGCAGGGGCGCCAGACCAGCCCACGGAAATGTATTTCTTGCCCGGTTGGTCCTTTAGCTTGTCAACGATGCGCTGCAAACCAGCGGTGAAGTCGGTCGTTCCAACAGGCAGGTATTCTTCATGAACGATCTTGGCATTTTTAAGTGACTCACGCGTGGCTTTGACACCATCGCGTCCAAAAGCGTTGTCATTCGCCAGCGTGGCAACCACGTTGCCGGGCTTATCCAGCGCAGCGGCGTTTGCAGCGGCGTCCTGGCTTGAATTGCGGCCGGTGCGAAAGATGTACTTGTTCCATTTGTCACCTGTGATCGAATCGGCCACAGCCGGCTCTACCAAAAGGATTTTTTTGTATTCTTCAGCAACTGGCAGCATCGCCAGCGCTACTGGAGAGGCGGTGGGGCCAACCGCCAAGTCCACTTTATCATCTCCGTAGGCAGCAGCCAGAAGGCTCTTGCCGATGTCCGGCTTGCCCTGGTCATCCTTTTCAAGAACCACAATTTTTTTGCCGGCCACCATCATGGTGCCGCCAGTTGCGTAATCCAGACCCATCATGAAACCGATGGCAGTCTGCTTGCCATAAGCCTCAAGCGCGCCGGTTTTGCTGTAAATATGGGCAATCTTGATTTCCTTAGACTGGGCCACGGCAACCTGACCTTCCAAGGCTCCAAGCAAGCCAGCAGTGATAAGAGTAGCCTTAAAAACCCAGCGACGATGGTGCATTGATGTCTCCTGTTGTGATAATGTGATAATGTGATCGTCAAAGTTTCGCACAAAACGTGCCAATTCTTAAAGCGTTGATTTCATTGATTTTTTCAGAGCGCGTTATCCAAATGTCAACAACATGCCTGAATTTTGAACATCGCAAACTGTATATATTTTAGGCATTTTGCCCAATACTTAGACACAGTCCAATCGAGAATACAGGGTGGCACGTGCCATACCCAACATCTTCGCAGCAGCTACTTTATTACCTTGGTTGGCGGCCATCGCTGCTTGAATCGCCAGCCTCTCGAGTTCCGCCACTTGAACCGAAAGCGGACGCAACAATGCTCCCGTGTTCTGGGCTGACGGACTAGCCGGCACCGTCGAATTGTGATGCGGAGCTGGGACGGCCACGGTTGGTTCGAGCAACTGAGTACCAGCCTCACGCAACACCGTCTCCAGATGATCGGCCGTGATGCGCGGTGAATCAGTGCGCATGGCGGCTTGCTCCAATATATTGCGCAACTCCCGGATATTGCCCCTCCAGGATTGCGCCTCCAAAAGCGAGAGTGCATCGGCTGAGAGTTCAGGCGGCGGCATGCCATTGCGCATAGCCACATCCTCACCGAGCGCTTCGAGTAAAGCAGCAATGTCGGCACGTCGCTCACGCAGTGGTGGAACCCGAATTGGCAGCACATGCAAACGGTAAAAAAGGTCTTCTCGGAACCCGCCCTCTCGCACCAAGCGCGACAGATCGCGTGAGGTGGCTGCAATGACCCGCACATCAATCGGAATGAGTTTGTTGGAGCCCAATGGTTCGATTTCACCTTCCTGCAGCGCACGCAGAAGCTTGGACTGCAGCGCCAGTGGCATATCGCCAATCTCATCAAGAAAAAGCGTGCCGCCGTGCGCCAACCGAAATTTTCCGTCACGCCCCCTTCGATCAGCACCGGTGAACGCGCCCGGAACAAAACCAAAGAACTCTGCTTCCAGCAAGGTGTCGGGGACGGCGGCAATGTTGACGCTAATGAATGGACCAACGGAGCGTGCTGACGCGGCGTGAATGGCATGTGCCAGCAACTCCTTCCCGGTGCCGGTTTCGCCAAGCAACAAAACCGGGCTCGACGATTGCGCCGCACGCCGCGCCTGGCGCTTGACCTCAACAGCCGCTGCGCTCATACCAATAAAGCTGGCAAACGTGTACTTGGACTGCCGTTGCCCGGTTTGCTTGAGTCGTTGAGCCGCCAACTCGCGTCGCGCATCATCAAGGTCACGTTGCAGCAACGAGAACTTCTCGATCAAGGGTTGCAAGGTAGTTTCCGCATGGTCAAACAGCACGATTCCCAGCGCGCCAATCACCAATCCTGCCCCATCACGCAGCGGTATACGGCTAACTACAAAGGTACCCGCGCGATTCGTGAGCAAGTCAATCAGAATAGGCTTTCCGGTTTCAAGAACTTGATGCATTTGTGTGTTTTGCACCACCCGTGAAACTGGATGCCCGACGAAGTCTTCTTCACGTTCAAAACCCAATGCGGGTAGGAAACGCTTGTACTGATCGTTAATCCACACTACGCGCGCCGCCCGGTCCACCAGCATCATGCCTTCGCTGGCGTTGGCGAACAGTTCAAACATGGAGCGCGCCGCCAATTCCAGAATGCTCTGTGCGTCGCGTGGCAAAGTGTCCGGATTTTCCATGGGCGAATGGTAACGTGCTCGCAGCCGCGCGAATGTCGCGCTTTTGCCTGAGAAACCCTCCCAATTCACTTGAATTGGCCCTGCCGCTACAAACCGAATAAGATTCAGGCTATGGATTCACAGTGAATCCGATCTCATTCAAGCAAAGGTTCTCGATGGCACGCACTGTCAACTGTATCAAACTGGGCAAAGAAGCCGAAGGCATGGATTTTCCCCCTTATCCAGGCGAATTGGGCAAGCGAATTTGGGAAAACGTTAGCAAAGAGGCATGGGCGGCCTGGCTCAAACACCAGACGATGCTGGTCAACGAAAATCGACTGAACTTGGCGGACGCGCGCGCGCGCCAGTATTTGGCACGCCAAATGGAAAATCATTTCTTCGGCTCTGGCGCTGACGCAGCACAGGGCTACGTGCCACCTAGCGCCTAATTCGGCACGGCGGCAACAGTTTTTGACCGCGAATTTGGTTGCTCGCGGCCTGAAAAATTGTGGCCTACCGGGTGCATGGGCCAACCACATGGCGTGGGCGGTACTGGACACGGAATTTAGCGACGGTTGCAACTTCCTTGACACTTGGCTGGCCTGGCGTAGAGATCCACTGCGCCCGCGCTTGCTGCACTACGTTGGTATCAAAGAGATTGCGAATCCCGCGCAGGCAAGCCTTTCCAGCCAAAATGACCGCCTGTGGGCATGCAGCGACGAGCGCGATTTGTTCCAAACATTGCAATCCGTTGTCGGCGGGCTGGATGCGGGATTCAACCGAGTTCTTTTGGACGATGGCAAGGTATCTCTAACCATATGTCTGGGTCAGACGGACATCATGCTAGGCGAACAAGCTTTCCAAGCCGACACGGTTTTTGGCAGCATGCCCCAAAACAAGTGGAACGCCCAACTGCTGGCACGCCGCTGCAAGCGTGGAACACGCGTTGCTCTGTCCGCACCAACGTCTTGCGCCGACGAAACCAATCCCCGGGAGAATGGAGTTCTTTTGCTGCGCTCTGCCGGCTTTCAAATTGACACAGAGACAAACGACCAACCCCTACTGTGCGCCAGATTTGACCCCCGTTGGAATATTCCAACCAGCAGAAGTCCAATTCGCCATTGGACACAAGCGCCTGGCAGGTGTGCAGTGGTCGGTGCAGGCTTGGCTGGCGCCAGCATCGCAAATGCGCTGGCATTGCGCGGCTGGCAAATTACGGTACTCGACCAAGAAGCGACGCCGGCCAGCGGTGCCTCTGGCCTGCCGGCCGCCCTGGCAGTTCCACACGTTTCGTCAGACGACAGCCCGCGCTCGCGCCTCACACGCAGCGGTATTCGCCTGATGGTTCAACATGCTGAGCAATTGTTATTGCGACGTCAGGACTGGGACCAACCCGGTGTCGCCGAACAGCGTCCCGGAGGTGAAACACTTTGGCACCCGACGGCGGCTTGGATCAAGCCCGCCAAGCTGGTGCAGGCATGGTTGTCCCACCCAAATATTACCTTCGTTGGAAATCAGAAAGTTGCCTCGCTCAGTCGGACCCATGGCCTTTGGGGACTACGAGATACCCAGGGCGACATGACAGGTCAGTTTGAGCAGGTTATCGTTGCCAATGCAATGGGTAGCACCGCGTTGCTGAAATTAGCCGAAGAGGAACCGGATGCCGGAACGATTCTAGACAATGCGCTGCTCGATAAGCTCAATGCATTGCAGGCGATTTACGGCACATTGAGTCATGGCACTTATGCCGAATTGATTCCTGACCTACCCGCCATGCCGGTCAATGGGAACGGGTACTTCATTCCCCATGTATCTGGAACTGCCGCAGAAGAGTGGGTTGCGGGCTCCACCTTTGAGACCGACCTCTTAACTGCGTCTGACGTATGGAGACAACATGAACTTAACATGATGCGTTTATCCCAACTCTTGCCCGGAGTGGGAACTGCTATTGCAGAAACACTGGATCGGGGTCCGGTAACACAGTGGACCTCAACGCGCTGCGTCACCCATGACCGCCTACCCTTGGTGGGTCCGGTAGGCAACCAAGGGCCTACTGGCCTGTGGTTATGCGTTGGAATGGGTTCACGCGGTGTGAGTCTGTCGGCGCTGTGCGCACAATTGTTGGTAGCACGCCTTTGCGGAGAGCCCCTGCCACTTGAATTCAGTCTGTCACGCAGTCTCGATGCCAACCGGGTGCGACGCAAACAGCAGGCTAGGGTTTAAGGTAACTGCTGTACCGCGGGCTTTCTTGCACCGACAGACGAGCCTGCTCAAACCTTTTGAAGCAAGCCCAAAACCTGAGGCGGATTGAATGGAATGTCCAACAGACCTGCGCAGCCCATTGCGTCAGCGCGTTCCATAACAGACCAGGACGGCTTTTCGGTTGCCACAATCACAGCCTGGGGCGGAGAAAGCATGGCCTTGAAGGTTTGTACGAGCGACCAGGCATCCGCATCGGGCAATTCCAGACTGATCACCACAACGTCATAGTGGCGCAGTCCAACACTTTTACTTGCCTGCTCTGCGGTGCTGGCCTCATCCACATCAGTCAAGCCAGCCAGCGACAATCTGGCGCGCAGATACAGACGATCTTCCAGACTCATACCAACCAACAATGACACCCGCACACCAGGTGGCACGGTATTGGCGTCAAGTTCATCGAACCCGGTTATGACATCAAAATGGGATTGGGTCACAAACAGTTCATCAAGCACCTGCACGAGCGCATTCCAATCCACCGGCCGCTCAAATGCCCGCCAGACCCGCTGGTGCGGCTTCTCACCGACTCCAATAATCTTCAAATGCTTGTTGAAGGTCGGCAAAGCCATCTCAATTTCAGCTTCATGGCAATCCAGATCGATGAGCGCGACGTGCGGTGGCGCCGGAGCCTCGGACGACCACAGTGCGTAGGACGGCGTTTGCCGTACCGACAATCTGAACAAGGTGTTGAGCGAATGCCGCTCCACCGCGCTAAAGCCAACAACTTTGACCCAAATGGTGGATGACATTTTGCTTTGCTGGTTACAACGAATTGTGCAGTATGCGCCAGTTACTGCATCGCGGCAGCAGGGCGACGTGTACGCACATAATCGTCACTCGGCTGGTAATTTTTTCCGTCAGCATAGCGCCATTGCACCATCGTGCCTTTCTGACCCCGCAAGTCGAGCTTACCAACAAATGCACCCATGGTGGACTGCTGGTCAATAGCGCGGAACTGTGCGGGACCAAACGGCGTCATGAACTTGAGACCACGCATGGCGGTAACCAGTTTTTCGGTATCGGTCGACTTGGCCTTGAGAATGGCTGCAAAAATGGCCTGCATCGTTGCATACCCGACCACCGAACCGACTTTGGGGTTTTCTCCGTACTTCTTGTAGTAGTTGGCTGCAAATGATGCGTGTTCGGGCGTGTCGATTTGATCCCACGGATAGCCTGTCACGATCCAGCCTTTGGGTGTTTCGTCCTTGAGTACATCAAGGTATTCCGGTTCCCCCGACAACATTGAAACCACCGGCATCTTTGGAAAAATGTTGCGCTGATTACCTTCGCGCACAAGTTTGGCCAGATCGGCTCCAAATGTCACATTAAAGATGGCATCCGGCTTTGACTGGATTGCCGCCTGCAAAGTAGTGCCTGCATCAAGCTTGCCCAAGGCCGGCCATTGCTCTCCAACAAACTCGACATCCGGACGTCGGGCTTTCAGCAACTCACGAAAACTCGCCACCGCACTTTGACCATATTCGTAATTGGGTGCAATAGTGGCCCATCGTCTGGCGGGCAACTTGACAGCCTCCTCTACCAGCATGGCCGCCTGCATGTAAGTGCTTGGGCGCAACCGAAACGTATACCGATTGCCCTTGTCCCAGACCAATGCATCGCTTAGTGGCTCACTGGCGACAAACAAACGCTTGTTCTTCAGGGCGTGATCCGCCAGAGCCAAACCAACATTGGACAAAAAACCACCGGCAAGTACATCAACCTGCGCATTGGACGTCAGTTCTATCGCATGTCGCAAGGCTTCCTCGGGCTTGCCGCCGTCGTCCCGCGAAATCACTGCAACCTGACGACCAAGCAATCCACCATTGGCATTGACTTCCTCGACCGCGAGTTGCCAACCCTGACGATAGGGCGTGGTGAACTGCGGCATACTGGAATAGCTGTTGATCTCACCAATCGTAATGGGCTTGCCCTGCGCAAACGCGCCAGCCGACAGCGCTACCAGAATAGTCGTCAAAAGTCGTTTCATATATTCTCCATAGTCAAATACTCTAGCAGCGTTTACTGCCAGCCCACTGACTATCGCTGTTTGGTATAGGGACGCCCCAATGCTTGCGGTGCCACTGCCTTTCCAATGAAACCCGCCAGCAAAACCACAGTCAGAACATAGGGCAATGCCTGTATCGCCTGCACCGGAACCTCACCAATCACCGGTAGCCTAACACCTTGCAAACGGATCGCAATCGCATCAAGCAATCCAAACAACAAGCAGGCCCACATGGCACTAACGGGGTGCCATCGCCCGAATATCAGCGCGGCCAGTGCCATAAAACCACGCCCAGCGGTCATATTGGGCGAAAAATTAGCACTTTGGGCCAACACCAAGTAACTACCTGCTAGACCACATAGGACACCATTAAGGGTCAAGGCCATGTAACGCAATCGCGTAACTGAAACACCTGCTGCGTCCACCATTTGCGGGTTTTCGCCCACCGCCCGCAGTCGCAGTCCAAAACGGGTCTTGAACAATAGCCACCAGGACAATGGCACCAGCACCAATGCGAGGTAAACCAAGGCGTTATGACCTAGCAGACCGTCACCGAGCAAAACTCCTACCCAGGGCAGGACCACCAACGCCGGCGCAGCTTCAGGAAACAGCGCCTGGATGCGCACCGCAGAGGTCACCGGAGGCGTTTGACCGCCCTGCCCAAACCACGCAATGCCCAAAACGACGGTCAGGCCCGCCGCGATGATATTAATGGCCACGCCGGAGACAACTTGGTCGCCGCGGTGGCTCACACACGCCAGCCCGTGCGTCCATGACAGCAACACGGCAACGCCAATGGCAGACAGCATGGCCCATGCGGTGGATCCTGCAAACGCGCCGGTTGCACCGGCTGCAAATGCAGCAAACAGCATCTTGCCTTCAAGCCCGATATCGACCACGCCGGAACGTTCCGAAAAAAGCCCAGCCAGCGCGCAAAAAATCAACGGAGTTGCCAAACGCAAGGTTGAGGCCAACACAGTCCCGATCAGGGCGTCATCCATAACCGGTTCCGTTGGCTGATGGGTGTCGCCGAATAGGAAGAGCCCGCACCAGCTTGCCCAAAACCCACGCGACGATGGGCGCAATGACATACACCATAGCCCCCGAAAACAACACAATAAAGCCCTGCACCATCACCACCATGTCGCGGCTAAATCCCCGCACTTCAAATGCGACTTCAGCACCACCCTGGAAAAGTGCCCCAAATAACAAACTGGCAAAGATAATCCCCAGCGGATGGTTGCGTCCCATCAGCGCAACTGCAATGCCGGTAAACCCTGCTCCACTAACGAATTCAAGCAGCAATTTGCCATGTACTCCTGCGATTTCATTCATCCCAACCAGCCCGGCCAATGCTCCTGAAACGGACATCGCCACCATGGTCTGGCTGCGTGGCCTGATGCCTGCATACTCCGCCGCGCTAGGGCTTGAGCCAACGGCTCGCAAGCAATAGCCGGCACGGGTTCGCCACAAAAAGATGTACACGCCCCATGCGGCCAGCACGGCCAGCACCGCACTCAGATTGAGCGGCGACGCCGGCCACTCAATCCCCAACCAAGCAAGCGCCTCATGCATGCCTGGCAACTTCGCAGAGTCTGCAAATGCGATGCTCTCAACTGACATGGCGCCGGCCGGGCGCAGGTGATTGACCAATACATATACCAGCAAGGTACTGGCAATGAAGTTGAACATGATGGTGGTGATTACCACATGGCTACCTCGGTAGGCCTGCAAATAGCCCGGCACAGCTGCCCATGCCATGCCTGACAACGCGCCTGCGGCAAGCATCAGTGGAAGCATCAGCCAACCCGGAAAAAACGACGAAAACCACAGCGCAACCAACCCGGTCCCCAATCCGCCCAAGATCGCCTGCCCCTCACCTCCAATATTGAATAATCCACCATGAAAGGCCACTGCAACGGCAAGGCCGGTCAGCACAAAGCTGGTCGCGTAGTACAGGGTGTAGCTCAATCCTCGGGCTGAACCAAACGCCCCATGGACCAGCACCGAGATAACTTCGACCGGGTTCTGGCCGACAAGCGCAACAACGCCCGCTGCGACCAGCAACGCTATCGCCAGGCAAACCACCGGAAGCAAAATCAAGTCAGCCCACCGCGGCAGGGTATGCTCAGCGCTCATGCGGCATCCCCGACCATCAACAGGCCTAAGCGGGCCTCAGTGCAATCTTCAATTGCCAACTCACCGGAAACTTGACCCTGGTTCATAACGATCACCCGGTTCGACAGTGCGAGAATTTCGTCGAGCTCGCTCGACACCACCAAGACTGCGCAGCCGGCATCGCGCATGGCACGCAGTTGGGAATAGATGAATTCAATGGCGCCAATATCGACCCCCCGGGTTGGTTGCCCCACCAATAGAACACGCGGTGACTGGCCGATCTCGCGGGCGAGAACCAACTTTTGCTGATTCCCACCCGAAAAGCTGCGACTCGACAAGTCGGGGTTGCGGGGGCGAACATCAAAACGCTCCATCATCGCTGCAGTGGCTTTATGCATGGCTCTGTGATCCATCCAGCCGCCCGATGCGTACTCCGGCAGCCCTTCATACCCAAGAACAGCAGACTCCCAGGCTGCGAAATCCATCACCATCGCACGCGCATGGCGATCTTCCGGCACATGAGCCAAACCCAGTAAACGGGCGCAATGTGGGTCCAGCCACGATCCGGCTTTGAAGGTCTTTCCAACCAATGACATTTCGCCGTCAGCCGGATCGATCATTCCGGAAAGTACATCGAGCAGTTCGCTCTGACCATTGCCAGACACGCCAGCGACCCCAACAATTTCACCACCACGCAAGCTCAGACTGACACCGGCGAGACGCACAACGTTCAGTGCATCACGTACCGTAATGCCAACCGCGTTGAGCAGCACCTCCCCCAACTGTGGTGGTGTTTCATTCATGCGACCCATCTGGACCTTGCGACCCACCATGGCTTCAGCCAAACCTTCGATCGTGGCATTGGCGATCGGCAGTTCATGTACGACACGACCAGCGCGCATCACAGTCACCTGGTCACACAGACGCATGACCTCCTTGAGCTTATGGGTGATCAACAAAATGGTCGTGCCCTGCTCGCGCAGCAACCGCAAGACATCAAACAACTGGTCTGTTTCCTGCGGTGTCAATACAGCCGTTGGCTCATCAAGTATCAGGACTTTTGCGCCACGGTATAGCGCTTTCAGAATTTCCAGCCGCTGCCGATCGCCAACAGGCAGTGTGGCAACTGGCGTGTCCAATGCCACCAGCAGCCCGGTCGATTGCATCAATGCGGTGACCTGCCTTCGCACCACAGCGTCGGCGCTCCCAAGCAACCAGTGCGGTTCTGCCCCCAGCATGACGTTTTCCAACGCTGTGAGGGTATCGACCAACATGAAATGCTGGTGCACCATTCCAATACCGAGCGCAATGGCATCGTCTGCATTGTGAATCGAGGCGGGCTCTCCGAATACCTCGATGCTGCCACCGTCAGCCTGGTAAAAGCCGTAGAGCACCGACATGAGCGTACTCTTGCCCGCGCCATTCTCACCAACGATTCCATGCACCGTTCCGGCACGAACAGACAAGTCTACGTCCGCGTTGGCCGCCACGGCACCAAAACGCTTTTGAATGCCGGTCATGCGGACCGCCATGGCAACCGCGTTCACAGCATGTCCAAGCTGCATCAGTACTTGCAGGCGTTGTCGGCCATGTAATCGGCCGCCTTGATCTTGCCATTGATGATGTCAGCTTTGATGGCTTCCACCTTTTTCTTCATGTCGGCATTGACTAGCTTGCTGTTGTGCTCGTCAAGTGCGTAATCCACACCACCCTCCTTGAGTCCCAGCGAGGAAACCCCGGGCTTGTGGCCTTTCGCCACGTTGTATACGGCAACATCGACCTTTTTGATCATCGATGTGAGCATCGTGCCAGGCTGCAAGTGATTTTGGTTGCTGTCAACGCCAATGGCCAATTTGCCACCATCCTTAGCTGCCTGGTAAACACCCATTCCAGTACCACCGGCTGCAGCAAATACCACGTCAGCACCTTTGGCAAACTGGGCCCTGGCCAACTCTCCGCCCCGTGCGGGATCACTCCACGCGGCACCGGTTGTGCCAGTCATGTTGGCAAATACCTCCGCCTTGGGATTGGCAAACTTGGCACCTTGCTCGTAGCCACACTGAAACTTGCGAATGAGCGGAATATCCATGCCGCCGACAAATCCGACCTTTCCGGTCTTGCTGGCCATGGCCGCCATAGCACCGACCAGGAAGCTGCCCTCATGTTCCTTAAATACAACCGACTGCACATTGGGCAGTGAGACCACCATGTCAATAATTGCAAACTGTAGTTTCGGAAACTCCTTGGCAATTTTCTCGATGCTGGACGCCTGACCAAAACCAATTCCAATAATCGGGCTTGCACCGCGCTCGGCCATACGGCGAATCGCTTGCTCGCGCTGGGATTCGTTTGCAATTTCAAAGTCCAGATAAGACTTGCCGGTTTCCTTCTTCCACTGTTCCATGCCACGATAAGCCGCCTCGTTGAACGACTTATCGAACTTGCCGCCCATGTCGAACACCACCGCCGGCTCGGCTGCGGCTTGAAATCCAGCGACCAATGCAGCGCAAAGAACTCCAAATCGCGCAACGTTTTTAAACTTCATATCGAACCTTTATTCTTGGACGCATTAACAATCACCTAAGCGTATCGACCTCAAACGCCACCTGCAATCAGGGTGATTCCCTAGCGGAAAATTTTGAACACCTGCATTTTCCACTACACAATGGAAGCCCACGGCAACAATGGAAGACTTCATGATACTGGTAGCCGGCTCTGCCAACCTGGACTTTGTCGTCCGGGCCCACCACATACCCGCGCCAGGTGAGACCGTTTTGGGCCGCGATTTTCAAACATTCCCCGGCGGCAAGGGAGCCAATCAGGCTGTTGCCTGTGCACGTGCCGGTGGCGCACCCACGCTGCTATTGGCAGCAATGGGGTCTGACCCATTCGCCGCGCCGATTGAGGCATCGCTGCGAAACGCCGGCGTGAAGACAAGCATTGTCCGGTGTGAGAACGAACCTACCGGCACGGCATTCATTTGCGTCTCCGACGACGCCGAAAACGCAATCACCGTAGCGCCGGGAGCCAATTTGCAGCTGAAGGCTCAACATCTCCCCGAGCTTGTCGGCGTGAGCCACGTGCTGATGCAACTGGAAATACCCATGGAAACCGTCACTGCCTACGCCATGCAGGCGCGCCGACAAGGCGTCACGGTGGTACTGAATGCTGCTCCAATGCAGATGCTACCGACGGAACTGCTGGAATCGGTCGACATATTGATTGTCAACGAAGGTGAACTAACCGCAATGTCTGGAGCGGCAGGGACTGTTGCGCAACGCCTTGAGCGAACCCCGGTCCCAACCATCGTGGTAACGCTTGGGCATCTTGGTTGCTGTGTTCGCACGCAGGGCACTTTTCTTCTGCAACCTGCTTTCGCAATTGATCCAGTGGACACCACGGCTGCAGGCGATACATTCTGCGGCAGCCTGATTGCTGCTCTGACCCAGAGCACCGATTTGCAGACTGCGCTGGCCCTGGCTTGCGCTGCCAGCGCGCTGGCTTGCACCCGCGCAGGCGCACAGGACAGCATTCCCCAGGCCAACGAAGTCATCCGCTTTCTGAAACAGCATCCCGGTGCAGAACCGGCAGGTTTGGACGTATTGCGGGCTTATTGTGGATTGCCCTTAGGCAAGAAATCTTGATCGGACTGCAATGACCCAATATGCACCGCGCAAAGTCATTTATGACACAGACCCTGGGGTTGATGATGCCATGGCACTGTACTTCGCCCTGGCCCATCCAGGCATCGATGTTGTCGGAGTTACCACCACCTTTGGCAACGTTTCCGTCGAACAGGCTGCCTGCAACGCTTTGTACCTCACCGCCATTGCCAATCGCGACATCACGGTCACGCGTGGCGTTCAATCTCCCTGGGTCAAACCAGGCGAGCCGCCGCCCGACTTCATTCATGGCGCCGATGGCCTGGGAAACTTGCCAAGCCGGGAGCTGACGTCCAATCAACTCGACCCGCGGGCCTCAGCACAGTTTATTGTGGACATGGCGCGGGCTTATCCCGATGAAATAACGTTGGTCGCAGTCGGTCCGCTGGGCAACCTGAGTCTGGCCCTGAAACTGGAGCCGCAATTACCAGTCCTGTTGCGCGAAGTCATCATTATGGGCGGCACCATTGATGAACCGGGCAACGTCTCACCGGTGGCCGAGGCCAACATCTGGAATGACCCCCATGCGGCCGATCATGTGTTCACCGCGTCCTGGAAACTCACCATGGTGGGGCTGGATGTAACCCACCGCGTCGTGACCGAACTGGCGCTGTTCAAGAAAATTGCCGACCACCACCGGCATGTCGCCACCGACACCCTGCACCATGCAGTCGCGTTTTACTCGACTTTTTACAGCGGCCTGCATAAACACCTCGCGTTGGGGCCGGGATGTTTTGCGCATGACTTGCTGGCATTCATTTACCTTGTCAGCCCTGACTTGTTCCAGACTGAGAGTGGTTGCATTCGGGTGGCCACCGAGGGCATCGCCCAGGGGCAAACCATGCTGAACCGGCGCGCCTATATTGACTACCCGCAGTTCGGCTGGGGCCGCCACCTGCCGGCCACCCGTGTTTGCATGCAAGTTGATGCGGGCGCTTGCCTGGACTTGTTTGAAAAGACGCTGATGTCCGATTGGTTAACCGCCTAAAAGGTATCCTGATGCATTTACCCATAGTGGACTTCAGAAGCCCAGATGCGGGGCAGGACTTTTGCCGCAGTCTGCACGAAACCGGCTTTGGTGTATTGCGCAACCACCCGCTGCAACAGACACTCGTGGAAGGCATTTATGCCGAGTGGCTGGAATTTTTTCTTTCTGAAGCCAAACACCAGTATGCGCATGACCCTGTCACGCACGATGGCTACTTTTCACCGGCCGTTTCAGAAATTGCAAAAAACCACACCCAACGCGACCTGAAAGAGTTTTTCCACATATACCCCTGGGGTCGTTATCCGCACACGGTTTCCAATGCTGCAAGACTCTACTACCAGCAAGGCAGTCAGCTAGCTGCCCAGCTCCTGAACTGGGTTGAGGCCTATTCACCCCCCGCGGTCAAGGTGGGGTATTCGATGCCCCTGCCGAAGATGCTTGACGGCGGTGACCACACCCTGTTGCGTGTGCTTCACTATCCGCCCTTGCGCGGCGATGAAGAGGCAGGCGCGGTTCGCGCGGCCGCGCACGGCGATATTAATTTGCTGACCATCCTGCCCGCCGCCACTGAACCGGGTTTGCAGGTTCTGGCCCAGGACGGCAGCTGGGCTGATGTTCCCTGCGACTTCGGCCTCCTGATTGTCAACATCGGTGACATGCTGCAAGAGGCTTCGGGCGGATACTATCCGTCGACTGTTCACCGTGTACTCAACCCCACAGGCGCAAGCCGATTCAAGTCCCGCATCTCGCTGCCCCTGTTTCTGCACCCGCACCGGGATGTGATCTTGTCGGAGAGGTACACAGTGGGTAGCTACTTTGATGAGCGTATGCGGGAGCTTCGCGGGCAAGGCTGAGCATGAACCGATTTTCCAACAGTGACCCGAGTGTGGTCATTGGCAACTTTCCGTGGTATGAGATGGTGTGGCGTTCGATGCGTGGCGACTTCAAACCCACCGCCGAGCCGTCCGGCGGCTACGGCGCATTTGCTTCAGCCTGGAGTCATGCGGTGGACCATGCTCGCATTGCCCAACGACAGCAAGCTCCGCAGGTGACATGGCTTGGGCACGTCACGATCTTGCTTCAAGTCGGCGGATTGAACATCCTGACAGACCCGACCCTGGCCGACTATGCCGGACCATTTGGTCGGTTTGGTGCCCCGCGGCGCGTGCCAGCCCCGTTGTCAGCAGAACAATTGCCGCCCATTGATGCCGTTCTGATCTCACATAATCACTATGACCACTTGTGTGATGCCACTATCGCCCGCCTGCTGGCCAGCGGGCAGCGTCCACATTTCTTCGTTCCTTCAGGCCTCAAAGCCTGGTTTGATGAGTGGCACATTGCGCCGGTAACTGAGTTGAAATGGTGGGACGTCGCCCGGATTGGTGATCAACTGCGACTGCACTTCACGCCATCCCAACACTGGAGTCGGCGCACCCCGTGGGACACCAATGCGTCACTGTGGGGCGGCTTTATGTTGGAGTGGGAAACTGCCCTGGCTCCCGCGTGGCGCTTTCATTTTCCAGGCGATACGGGTTACAGCCAGGACTTCAAAACGATCCGTCAACGCATTGGTCCGGTTGATTTTTTGGCCTTGCCAATCGGTGCGTACTTGCCGCGCGACTTCATGCGCCCCATGCACATCAACCCCGCCGACGCGGTGCAGGTCATGTTAGATCTGGGTGCCAAACAGGCGATGGGTGTGCACTGGGGCACATTCATGCTCACCCAGGAGGCATTTGATCAGCCGCCTCGGGATCTGGCAGCGGCGCTGCAGGCCAGGAGCCAGCGACTCGATGCGGTCTGGCTTATGCGCCACGGGGAAACACGCACGATCGACATCGGTTCTTAAATCGTTCTGCGGCGCTGACAGCTGCATCGCGACGGCATTGACCCGCCAACTCTGGTCTGATCCGTCCTACAAGATCTTCTTTATGCACTATTCGATATAAGGAAATAGCAAAAAAATATTTTTCAATCTAATGACAGGCCCGTACAGTCGGGCCCATGCATGAAATAGCGTTTGTTTTTGCGGGCTTTATGGTTGGCGCCATCGTCGGTCTGACCGGTGTGGGCGGCGGCTCACTGATGACGCCCATCCTGATTTTCTTCTTTGGCGTCAAGCCCTACCTCGCCGTCGGCACCGACCTGCTCTTCGCAGCCTTCACCAAGATGGGCGGCACGATCAAGTTGGCTCGGGCCCGGGTCATTGACTGGCCGGTGGTCATTAACTTGTCGGCCGGCAGCATCCCTGCGTCCCTCGCGACACTGTATGGTTTGCAGCATATTGGTGCTGCCAGCCAGCAGGTGCAGCACATGATGACCACCGCGCTAGGTTTTGCCTTGCTGCTAACGGCTGCTGCAACGCTTTACAAGGTGTTGCGTGGCAAAGTCACGCCATCCAGTCTGGTAAAGGGGCAAGAGGCTGCCGCCGCTCGCCCCCGCCACTGGAGCCTGCCCTTGTTGTTTGGCGCCATCATCGGGACACTGGTGACGCTGACATCGGTCGGTGCCGGGGCGATTGGTGTCACGGTGCTTATGATTTTGTACCCCAAACTGCCACTGTCGCGCATCGTGGCGGCCGACATCGCCTACGCCGTGCCGCTCACGCTGGTCGCTGGACTTGGCCACGCATCCCTAGGCTCTGTGGACTGGTCGATGCTGGCGTGCTTGCTCGGTGGTTCCCTGCCAGGCATTTGGGTGGGATCGCACCTCATGGCCAAAACCCCCGAACGCCTGATTCGTTCCCTGCTGTCCGTATTGCTGGCCTACGCCGGTTTAAAACTCATCGCACTCTGACTTCTGATATGTACCAATACACCGCCTTCGATCGCCAGTTCATTCGTCACCGGGCAGCACAGCACCGCGACCAGCTGGAGCGCAATTTGGCAGGAACCCTCAGTGACGACGAGTTCCGCCCGCTGCGTCTGCAAAATGGCTGGTATGTGCAACGTTATGCGCCAATGCTACGCGTCGCCGTGCCCTATGGGGAATTATCCAGCGCCCAATTGCGGGTGCTGGCCACCATTGCTCGGGAATATGACCAGCCCAAGAAAGAAGTCTTCGACAAGGCAATCGGCACCCAGGCAACTTGGGGCACCACCCATCTGCCGGTGGGTCATGGGCACTTCAGCACCCGGCAAAACATCCAGTTCAACTGGATTCCTTTGGCAAAAAGTGCAGATGTCATGGATTTGCTGGCGACTGTTAACATGCATGGCATCCAGACCAGCGGCAACTGCATCCGCAACATCACCAGCGACGAACTCGCGGGCATTGCCCCCGACGAAATTGCCGATCCGCGACCGTTCGCCGAAATCTTGCGCCAGTGGAGCACGCTGCACCCTGAATTCGCGTTTTTGCCACGCAAATTCAAAATTGCAATCACCGGCGCGACCGAGGACCGCGCAGCCACTGCCTGGCACGATGTAGGACTGCAACTCATCCGCAACGCAGACAGTGAGCTGGGTTTCAAAGTGCTGGTGGGTGGTGGCATGGGGCGCACACCCATGATTGCATCCACGATGCGCACTTTTCTGCCATGGAACCAAATCATGAACTACCTCGAGGCGGTGGTGCGGGTCTATAACCGTTGGGGCCGTCGCGACAATTTGTACAAGGCGCGCATCAAGATTTTGATCAAGGCCGAAGGCCAACGCTACATTGATGAAGTTGAGGCAGAGTACCAGCAGATCATCACGGTAGACGGTGCCCCACACACCATTCCCCAGGCTGAATTGGACCGGGTATCTGCATCTTTTATACCTCCAGCCCTCGCAGAATATGCACCGGTTGCTTCCAAAAAAATAGCAAATTCTGTGGCAGCAAACCGTCAGACGGACTACCAGCGCTGGCTCAAACAAAACGTTGCTGCCCATCAGAATCCTGCCCTGAGGGCAGTGACACTGTCCTTTAAGCGTCTGGGCCATGCACCAGGTGATGCCGATGCCGACCAGCTCGACACTGCCGCCGACCTGGCTGATGAGTTCAGTGCCGGCGAAGCGCGGGTCACCCATGACCAAAACCTGCTGCTCCCATGGGTGCGGGCAACCGATCTGCCCGCACTTTGGGTTGCGGCCAGCCATGCAGGGCTGGCACGCTCGAACGTGCGCCTGCTAACCGACATGATTGCGTGCCCCGGTGGTGACTTTTGTGCGCTGGCCAATGCCCGCTCGATTCCGATTGCGGCGGCCATAACCGAGCGTTACCAGGACATGGACGAGTTGCACGACCTGGGCGAAATTGACCTGCATATCAGCGGCTGCATCAACTCCTGTGGACACCACCACAGCGGGCATATTGGGGTGCTCGGCGTGGACAAGGATGGCAAAGAGTGGTACCAGGTGTCCCTCGGCGGCTCAGATGGTTCCCGACTGAGCGGAGCACCGGTGCCAGGCAAAGTTGTCGGTCCGGCCTTTGACGCAGGCGAAGTACCCGGAGTCATCGAAGCCGTCCTGGACACCTTCCGCAGGCACCGAAACGGCCGCGAAACTCTCATCGACACCTTGAAACGGGTGGGCTTCGAGGCTTTCAAAACAGCTGCCAACTCGGCTCGGCTCAGTGACCGGCTTGACAACTTGCACCTGCTCCCCAAAGCAAACGGCTATGCCCGCGATGCCCAGGAAGCCTGACGCGTCAGATACACCTCAAACTTAAATTACTATGAAATTGATAGCTGCTAACGTAATATCCACGAGGGCTAGAGGCGATTCAGACCAAAATATCTTGGTGCTGGACAACACCGTCGACCCGCGCACACTGGCTCTTGCCGGCGTGGACCGCATCGACCTCCACTTTCCAAAATTTACCGATGGTCGTGCCTATAGCCAGGCCTTTTTGCTGCGCCGGCGCCTGGGCTTCACCGGAGAAATTCGGGCCACTGGCGATGTGCTGGTGGATCAAGTGCTTCAAATGGAGCGTACCGGGTTTGATGCCGCCGAACTGCGCGCGGACCAGAATCTTGCACATGCGCAAGCCCAGTTGCAGTGCTTTGACGGCTTCTACCAGGGTGATGCAGTGACAGTGCACCCCGCTTTTTCCGGACGTAACACGGCATGAATACGAGCACACACTCACCAACGGCAATCGAACTCCACGCCCGCGCGTCATCAACGTATGCTGAAAAGGTCACACAAACCCAGGAGTTATTGAAGCAGGCTGGTGCCGACTACTGTGCTGCACATGCCGGTGGCGAGCCGCAAGTGGTCCAGGCATCGAGCCTGGGCGCAGAAGACATGGTCATCAGCCAC
>CAIQBN010000022.1 GCA_903870065.1 uncultured beta proteobacterium
GTGGTGAATGTTGATTGCCCGACCGGCGAGTTTTTGGCAAAAATCGTCGCTCAGGATCTGCATATAGCGCGCCAGCACAACCAGTTCGGCGCCTTCGGATTCGATGATTTCAAACTGGCGCTCCTCTACCTTGGCCTTGGTAGCGGCCGTGACTGCGATATGGTGGAAAGGTACGTTGTAACTGGCAGCGAGTTGATAGAAATCTCGATGATTGGAAATAATTGCCCGAATATCGAGTGCCAGCAAGCCGCTCTTCCAGCGAAACAGCAAGTCGTTCAGACAATGCCCCTCTTTGCTGACCAGCAAGACTGTGCGCATGGGTTGCGCCTTGGCGTGCAGGCCCCAGTGCATGCCATAGGGCTTGGCAAAAAGGCCCAATTGCGTGCGCAGATCGTCATGGGTGAGGCGTGTGCAAATGAACTGCACCCGCATGAAGAAGAGACCGGTGTCGGGGTCGTTGTATTGAGCGGCTTCCTCAATATTGCCGCCACGCTCCAACAAAAAACCTGATACGGCGTGAACCAATCCCAGACGATCAGGGCATGCCAGGGTGAGAATATAGGTCTGGCTCATGGCGCTCGGGAATGCTCCACTGCAATTGGGGCCAGCAATGCGGCGCGCAGGCCCTGCAGTTGATGCTGGTAAGCAGTGGCATTTTGCTTATTCATGATGAAGACTCCTGTCTGAAATTGAGGCGCTCAGTGCACCCGCACTGGGTTTTGTGCCAGTTCCGCATACTGCTCTAGCGTGCCTTCTACTTCTTCTTGCGTGGGGGTGTTGACTTGCCAGGCCATGATGTGCTGCTGGAATAGTTCCGCCCACGAACCATCGAGGTACACCTCCTTGCCCGAGCGCTTGTCAATGATTTCGAAGCCGTGGCGCGCCATGGTGGGTACGCCATCGGGGTACTGGGCGGTCTTGAAAACGCCAGGTGCGGTTTTGCCATTGGCTTCGGCATTGGCCAACATATGGGTGACCGAGTAGGTGTCTGAGTCGTAGAGCGTGTGCATAACTTGAATGATAGGTCTTCTATTGGAGGTGGGCACCGTTGCACCGAAAACAAGGGCCATGCGCTGCAACTGGCCTGGCTATTTCATGGTGGAGCGCCATTGCTGGTCAACAAAGTCTCCGTTGGCTTGGGTCAGGCGTATGCGAACGGGCAGGTAGCCTGCCTGCGCTGCCAACCAGACTTCCACCTTGGTGTCGTATTCGCCACTGGGGTCGCGCCACAGACGCACGGCGCTCACCTCGCCGCCTGGCAGGTCGAGCTTTTCGAGTGCCCCTACGTTAAAAACCCAGGATTCGGCAGATCGGGGACCGACAGCCTGGAATGCCAGGGTGCTGGCCCCGGAAATTACAGTGGGGTCGGCTCCGAGCATGGACGCAATTTGGATAAATATGCTGAGCTGGTCCTGTGCGCCAGGCAATAACGCAGCCTCTGGGGTGTTGGCGCTAAAAATAACCTTGTTCTTGTCGCGCTCGAAGTGGGCCGCAACCTCGCTGCGGACCTTGTCGCCAAAACGGGTGGGTTCCAGTCCATTGGCCGTCAATTTCCCGGTGCTGGTTTGAATCCGTGACCCCAGGAGAAAGTGGCTAATTTCCATGCGGGCGTCATAGGTTGTGCCGTCCTGGACCCAGGAAAGCTCTCCGTTGACGTGGTAAGGGAATCCTTTGACCTCGCCGTTGATCGCGTATTTCATCCGAGCAGACGGCGGAAAAGCGAACTTGCGCTGGGCCACGGCAGGGGGTGGTTTGGCGGCTGGGGCGAGGGTGGCGTCGGGTTCAGACTTGCCTGGTGCACCGGGCAGTCCAGGCAATCCGGGTAGCGCGGCCGCGACCGTGGTTGCGTTTGGAGTATCGGGCTCTGTTGCTACTGATTCTGTAGCTGCTTCAGCATATTCCACGAGGGCTGGATCGGTATTTTTCTGAATACTTTGTGTGGAAAGGGCCGTGGAGGTTTGGTTCGCTGACGCGTTACCCGACTCAGTTTGCGCCGGTTTGCGCGTCACCGGCGCGGTGCGCGGGGGCACCCTAAGCGGCGGGGGCAAGCGTGGCGGTTCAGCTTCAATCGTGCGGCTGGAAAACGCCCAGGTCGCTTCGGATGGGCCGCGACTCTCATGCGCCGCCAGTGCCAGGGGTGCCGAACGCAAGATGATCCAGTGCGCCAACACTACGCCCGCTGTCAGCAGCGTCAGGCGCCAAGAAGCAGGTCGACGCGTGGCGGGCACGGGGTTGGTTGTAGTCATGCAGTAGTTCATCGGGCGGCCCACGATGCGTGATCGCAATGGCGCACTGTGGGTTCGAGTTTAAATCAGAGCGACAATTCCGCCATGAAACTCGCAACCTATAAAGACGGCTCGCGCGACGGCCAACTGGTGGTGGTCTCGCGCGACCTGAGCCAGGCCCACTACGCGTCCTACATTGCCGGGCGTTTGCAGCAGGTGCTTGACGACTGGAATTACGTGTCGCCCCAGTTGCAAGACCTTTACGAAACGCTTAACCATGGCCGCGCCCGACATGCTTTTGCGTTTGACCCCAAGATGTGCATGGCGCCGTTACCGCGGGCGTACCAATGGGCAGATGGCTCAGCCTATTTGAATCATGTCGAGCTGGTGCGCAAGGCGCGCGGCGCTGAGGTTCCCGAGAGTTTCTACACCGACCCCCTGATGTACCAAGGCGGCAGCGATGATTTTCTGGGGCCGTGCGACCCGATTGTCTGCGCCAGCGAAGACTTCGGCATTGATTTTGAAGCCGAGGTGGCCGTGGTGACCGGTGACCTGCCCATGGGTTGCAGCGCCGAGCGCGCGCTTGACGGTATTCGCCTGCTGATGCTGGTCAATGATGTCAGCCTGCGCAACCTGATACCAGCGGAGTTGGCCAAAGGATTCGGCTTTGTGCAGAGTAAACCGGCCACTGCTTTTAGCCCGGTTGCCATCACACCCGATGAACTGGGTGGCGCCTGGATCAAGGGCCGGGTGCACTTGCCACTGCAAAGCACCTGGAATGGTCGCAAGGTGGGGCTGTGCGACGCAGGTTCCGACATGACATTTCACTTTGGGCAACTCATTGCACACCTGTGCAAGACCCGCAATGTGCGCGCGGGCTCCATCATCGGCTCGGGGACCGTCAGCAACCCGGGCGTGACCCAAGGCGTTGGCTCCAAGGCGCGCACGCAGTGGCCCAAAGGATACAGCTGCATTGCAGAAAAGCGCGCCATGGAGACGATTCAGGATGGCCAAGCAACGACGGCGTTTATGCGATACGGTGACACCATCCGCATTGAAATGAAAACCCCAGATGGTGCAACCGTTTTTGGCGCAATTGAGCAAGAAGTGACTGCGCCTGCGGGGCTTCGGTCCTGATCGTCAGTGGCTGGTCAGAACAACTAACGCATGGCGGCTTCAATTTTCGCCTTGAGTGTGTCGACTGCCGGCGGTTTGATGATGTAGCCCCGAAGGCCCAGCGGCACAGCGTCGCTCAATGTCTCCTTGGCATGGTCCGACGTCATGAAGATCACCCGAGTGTGAGAAATCTGGTGGTTGGGCAGACGGCGCATTTGCCGCACAAACTCCATGCCATCCATGGGCTGCATGTGAATATCTGACAACACCAGATCGGGCTGGAATTTGATCAGGGTAACCAGTGCTGACTTGCCGTCCGCGGCCTGCTCGATCTGATGAACACCCAGGCGGCGCAGCAAGTCAGCCACAAAGCTTCGCATCAGCTCATCGTCGTCGACGATCAGAACCCGCAGTTTCGAGAAAATCACGGTGGCCCTCCGGCTCCACTTTAACCGTGCATGAGTTGTTGCGCAAAGGTCTTGAAGCCGCGCAACATCATTTCAATGGCGACCGAAACCAGGACCAGGCCCATCAGTCGCTCAACCGCCACCACCAGTCGCGAGCCAATGACACGCTGTATGCGCTCAGCCGACACCAGTACGATGGCGCTGACCATCATAGTGACGCACAGTGCCCCTATCCATTCCAGCCGCCTTTCGGGTTGCTGGGAAACCAAAAGCAATACGGTTGCCAGCGCCGATGGGCCAGCAATGGCCGGCACCGCCAGTGGCACGATGAGCGGCTCTGTCACTTGCTCATCGACGGCGCCAGCGGGGGGCGGAAACACCATGCGCAAGGCAATCAGAAACAGGATCACGCCGCCACCGATTTGCAGCGCGAGCTCACTCAAGTTCATGATCCTTAAAAAGCTTTCACCCACAAACATGAAGGTTAGCAAGAGTGCGAATGCAATCAGGATTTCACGCAAAATTACCCGGGACCGACGCTCGGGTGCGACATGTTTGAGCGCATTGGCAAATATGGGAATATTGCCAATCGGGTCGGTGATCAACACCAGCAGGATGGTGGCGGACAAAAAGGTGTAGTGCATCATGGCAGATAGGGTTAACTGCGCTGCCAACGGAAAACGGGCGATGAACATGCCCGAAGCAGGCGCGGTGTGGCGCGCCGGGGATGATAATCCACGCGGCCGAAATTTGCTCGTTGGCTGATGGGGTCAAATGGAAAATTGCAGTGCGCAAGGCGCCGCGTACTCTTAGCGCCGCATCTGGCGTTCGCGCTTTCCCTCACTGTCGATTGCGTCCACCAGCATTCCAATTTCCTCAGCCAGGATGACCAGGACGTCATCCAGCGACACCATTCCCACCAGTTCGCCCTGCGCGCCGACGACCGGTACCCGCCGCACGCCCTTGCGCCGCATGGCGCGGACAAGGTCGATGAAGGAGTCGTCCTCGCGTGCAGTGACCAGGTCCGTGGTCATCACGTCCTCCACGCGAAGGCCTTCCATATCCAGTGCGGGCGCGACAACTGCAGTCACGATGTCACGGTCGGTGAGCACGCCCACGACCACGCGCATACCTGCCATTTCATCGACGACCACCAGGCAGCCAACATGGTTTTCTCGCATCAGTCGGGACGCGCCAATGATTGGCGTATGCCTGAAGGCGATGGTCACACTGCGGGTGCATATCTCGCCCGCTGTTAGTCGCTCAGTCATGTGTGTCCAGTCTGTTGTTGCTGTTGGGACACAGTTTCGTGATCGGCATCGGCGGGGCGAGCATGCTGCTTGGTTTGTCCACGGCGTATGCGCACTGCATCTTCGAGCTGGCGTCTCATGTTGCCGAAGGCCTCGCGCAGGGCAACATAAACGTCGTCGTGTTGAACCCGGTTCACCACAAGTTCCTGGCCGGGCATGGTCAGGTCAATGCGCACGCCAAACGGACGGCCCTGATGCTGGTGCTTTTGTTCCAAATCAATAGTGACGCGGCAGGCCATCAAGTTCGGTGCAAATGATTCGAGCTTGCGGGCATGTTCGCGCGCGCTGGCATCGATTGCCTCCGATGGTTCCAAGCCGTGAAACTGAATGCGAACCGGGAGTTTCATTCTGTGGCCTTTCAATTTGACATCGTCCATTTTGGGCGGCTGCGCGGTATGTGTCTTGCCATTTGTCAATGCGGGGCCTGCAAGAGAATTGGTCCAGATTAAGGTGAGAACCTTTTCACAGGTAATAATCCTCCCATGCGAACCCTGCGCCACTTCACCTTCATCAGCCGCTGTGTGCTGGCGTGGTTTGTGTTGTCGCTGGGTGCTGCCATAGCGTCACCCATCGTCAAGCCGCAGGATATCTTGCTGGTGTGTAGCGGTTCGGGCGCAATGAAAGTGCTGGTCAAGGCCGCTGATGGCAGCGCGGTGGAAGTCGCAAGCAACACCATGGATTGCCCACTGTGCGCACCCATGGCTGCGCCGCCACCGACGGCCCGCTTGGCCACTGAGCCAGTCCAGCCACTCTCCTATGCCCTGCAGGGCATTGCCAGCGCGCACATCGCTGCGCGCACCGCTGCGCCCCTGCCGGCGCGCGGCCCGCCTCACTGAGTTTGAACACCGCGTCGCAATCGGGCTGAGGTCCGACTGCGCCAAGCCTTTTTGCCCTCACGCCCCGGCGTGTGGCCATGGGTCCCTGCTCCGCAATCTTCACCGCATTGACGCATCGCCAGTTTGCAGTGCGGGTGCGGTCCGGCAGGGCGTTCAAAGCATACATAAAAATTGAAGTGAGTTGACATGAAAAGCAAAAAACACCAGCACGCGTGGGTGCGCACCGCCCGCCTCCTGGCTTGGCCAATGCTTGCGCTTGGATCGGGCGCGCACGCGCAGCAGGCGCTTTCAAGTGAAGTGGTCGCGCTCCTGGCACCCGTGACTGTTGCTGCAAGTCGCGGCCAGGCGCGCGTCGAGGCCATGCCCCTGAATACGACCATCGTGTCGCAGGCCGATATTCAAAAATCATCCGCACAAACACTCGATCAACTGTTGCGCGATGTGCCCGGAATGAACTTTACCGGCGTCCCCACGCCCCAGTCTGACCCCACCGGCCACCAGACCAGGATGCGCGGAATGGGTAACGCCAAGGTGCTGGTGCTGCTGGACGGCATCCCGATTCACGACCCGTTTTACCTGACTACCCAGTGGTTCAAGGTACCGCTGTCCAGTGTCGAGCGAGTGGAAGTGGTGCGTGGTGGCAACTCCAGCCTGTGGGGCAACATGGCGGTGGCCGGCGTGGTCAACATCGTCTCCAAACGTGCGTTGAACAATGCGGGTGAGGCATCGTTGTCGGTCGGCTCCAGTGGCACGGTGAGCGGTGCGTTCAGCAAGAAC
>CAIQBN010000023.1 GCA_903870065.1 uncultured beta proteobacterium
CCGACCCCGAAGTAGCCTGGGTGGGCCTAACCGAAGACCAGGCCAAGGCCAAAGGCATCAAGGTCAAGAAGGGCTTGTTCCCGTGGAGTGCATCGGGGCGCGCCATTGCCAATGGCCGCGACGAAGGCGTCACCAAGCTGCTGTTTGATGACAGCCCTGAGGCACACGGCCACGGCAAGAGTCTGGGCGGCGGCATGGTCGGCACCCACGCTGGCGACATGATTGGTGAGATCGTACTGGCCATCGAGATGGGCGCGGACGCCGTCGACATCGGCAAGACGATTCACCCGCACCCCACGCTTGGGGAGTCCATCGGCATGGCAGCCGAAGTGGCACACGGCAGTTGCACGGATGTGCCGCCAGCGCGCAAGTAAAACTTCCTGAGACCCGAACACAGAGGGCCCGAATTGGCAACAATTCGGGCTTTTTGCTGTCTGGCGGCTCGGCAAGAATTGCCGCTCAAGTAAAAGCGGTATGCACAGCTATGCGCTGTATGCCACGGCCATCACGGGCGCGGCGCCAAGGTGGACGAGATCACACTCACGCCACTGGAGCTGATAGCCCGCATTGCGGCGCTGATGCCGCCACTGCGCACCCACCGGTACCGCAACTTTGGTGTGTTGGCTCCGAACTCGCCGCTCAGGGGCAGCGGTGACTGTCATGGTGACACCGACACCGACACCGACGCAAACCGCCACGGGGAAGTGCGCGCCTCGTGCGGTGCTGCTGGGCAGATGCGCCTGATCGCATTTATTTGTTGTTCAAAGCTTGCGGTTGGCGCGTGGCCCTGGCACTGATTAAAACAGTCTGATATTCCCAAAATATGCAATATCCATAGGATTGATGGTTCAGGGTCGGGTGCCTTGGCCGAGGTCGATGACACCAAAGCCTACGCTGGAGCCCGATGCCACAAACTGGAACTTGAGCCACCAGGCTAGGTTGGCGTATTGCACGCAGGGGATGAACAAGTTGAGCTGCGCGTCAAGCTGGGCGATACAGGCTGTGTCAGCGGCCGGTGCGGGTATCACAGAAGCATCCACCAGTCCAAAACCCAGGCCGCCCAGGCGGCGATCTGGCGCGAGAGTGGCCTGCACATAGGTGGTGAGGGTGCCATTCTGGAATTTCAGACACGGTATGTTCAGCGTCAGGTCGGTCGTCAGCAGCGTTGCGCAAGGGGTTAGTGCCGGGGCCAAACCACTCAACGCCGGTGCGTCCAACACAAACGTCTCCATAAATTGCCCCACGGCTTCGTTGTCACTAGGGCTGCTGTCGCGCAAGGTGTCGTTGAAATTCCAGTACCCCATCAGACCGCTCTCGCTGCCATTGAGGGTCAGGGTCATATAGGCCTTGATTTCGCTGGCCGTGCGGGCCTTGTTCCACAGGCGCAACTCATCCACGATCACAGTGGAGGCGGTGTTGCCCTGGTTGCCCACGCGCAGCGAGGAGTCCATTAGCTCGGAGACGATGGCGCCGTTCAGGGTGGCTTTGGCTTTGAGGGAACCATTGACATACAGCTTCCAGTTGTCGGCGCTAGCACTGGCGTTGTAGGTCATGGCCAGGTGGGCCCAGGTGTTCCTGGGCAGGCTGGAGCCGCCTGCGCCCAGCCAGTCACCGTAATTGCTGCTGCTAGCGCCGGTAGTCACCAGACGGCTGAATACCTGGTCGCCGTTCCAACCTGCCAGTTCCCAACTGCTTTCCCCACTGCGGCGTTTTTTACCCAGAAAGGTTTGCAGCACATAGTTGGGGTTGCCATCCACCAGCTTGATCCAGTATTCCACCGTCAGGGCCGTGCTGAATTCCATGGCGGGCTGCGCCGCTACCCAGAACTGGTCGCGGCGGAAATCGCCCGAGGTGATCAACTGCAGTGCCTTGTTGGTGGTGCCGGGCGCGGGGGCCGGGGCCAGAGCCCGTGCGTAGATATGGCGGTTGTCCCACAGGTTGATGTAGCCCGCGTAAAGGGGCACGCCAGCGGCTGTCATGGCCAGGTGGGGCGAGGCCCAGCCCGAGCCAAAGGTATTGACCACGGTCACGCCGCCGTCGAAACTGGCACCTCCATCGCGCGAGCGGAACCAGCTGCCGTTGAAAAGGTGCACGCGCTGTGCGTCTCGCGGGTCCACCGCGATATGCTGCCACCAGCCACCGGTGGATATCTGGGTGCCAGTGGCGGGCCAGCTCGCTGCGCCATCGGTAGAACGCCAGTAAAACGTGCCGCTGCCTTGGCGGGTAGATGTGATGTGCAGGGTGTTGCCAGCCCTGGCAATGGTTTCAAGCCCGGGCCGCGCGCCGTGGCTATAGCCCGCCGTGTAGGTGTGCAAAGTAACCGGTGTGCCCAGCGTGACTCCGCCGTCCGTGGAGCGATTCACGCGCAGGCTTGGTGCCCACCAGCCATCAAAGCCGCCGGGGTTGTCGTTATTGATCCAGACCACACTCACATCCGGGCCCTTGGCGGCCAGATGCGGCGCGTAGTCTGCGTCCTGAATGGCGGGGGCATAGGACTTGCCGTCGCTGGCACGCACCGTCACCCGCACAGGAGCCCTGAAGGTTCGTCCACCGTCGGCACTGGCCCACAGGTCGAGAGTCGACTGCGTGGTGGTCCAGTTTTCAACTTGCGAAATCGTCAGCGCGTAG
>CAIQBN010000024.1 GCA_903870065.1 uncultured beta proteobacterium
CATCTCGGCCACGATGACAATGACCAGTGCCATGGACACGGCCGACCGCAAACCGACAAAGGTGGGCTGCAGGCTCTCCCACACCAGCACGTCCCGAAAAATCTGCCAGTTGGATGCCCCCATCACCCGGGCCGCCATGACACGCTGCTTGCGCGCATTGATGACGCCATAGGCACTGTTGAAGATCACAATCAGAAAGGCGCCAAAGGCAGCGATGGCCACCTTGTTGATGTCCGAGACGCCAAAGATCAGCAGGAACAGCGGAATCAGCGCCGAGCTCGGTGTGGAGCGAAAGAAGTCGATCAAGAATTCGACACTACGATAAGCCTTTTCATTGCTGCCCAGCAGCACACCCAGTGGCACGCCCACGACCGACGCAATGACAAAGGCCTGCACCGTGCGCCAGACCGTCACGGCAAAGTCCGTTAACAGCGGACCGCCGAGCAAGCCGGTCACCAGCGTTGCAATCGTGGCCGAGGGCGGTGGCAGCAAGATGGCCCGAATCCAGCCTGCGCGCACCACCAGGTCCCAGACAATGAACAGCGCCAGAGGGCCAATAAACGGCAACAGGCGGCCCCAGCGGATGCGCCGGGGTGCTACAGGCACCGTGTCGCCGGCAGCCCAGGGCTTGGCTTGCGCAATGGCAGCGGATTCGGACATTGCCTATCCCTTGTAGAGCATGGAGGCGACATCGAGCTTTTTCTCGAAGACGCCTTTTTCGGTGAAAAGGTCAAAGAACTTCTGAAACGCCGCGATGTCGGCCGGTTTGAACTCGTTGTAGAGCATGTAGGAGCCCAGCGGCACTTCACCGGTCAAGGGGCCTTCAATCGCGGTGTAACCCTTCAGGTATTGGCGGGCTTCGTCAGGCTTGGTGCGCACCAGCTCGATGCCGCGGGCGTAGGCAGCGATGTATTTTTTGGCATCGGCCGGGTTTTTCTTGATGAATTCGGTGGTTAGCGTTGCCGAGCCACCATGCCATGGAGCCAGCGCATCGCCCAAAATGTATTTGGCAATCACTCCAGCTTCGATCATGCGGGTGGTGCCGTTGAGCCGCCCGATCGTGCCGGTGGGCTCCAGGGTGTAGACCGCGTCGACCTGACCGGCGGCCAGTGCTGCCACGTGTTGCCCGATGGGCAACTCCATCACCGTGGCGCCGGTGGCACCCGCACGCTCCAGCACCACCATGGCCAAGGTCTTGTTCTGAATGCCGGGGCCGGATGCCACACGCTTGCCTTTGAGCTCGGCAATGCTCTTGACGGGGCTGTCTTTTGGGACCAGAAATTCGTCCAGCACATATTTGGCATTGCTGGGGTTGGTGGCAATGATTTTGAAAAGGCCCGGTGAGGCCAGTTCGCCCACTCCCAGGTTTCCGGAGCCGGTGCCGTTGGAGCTGCCATCGCTGCGCCCGGCCAGCATGGCCTCCATCACCTGCTGTGCGCCGGCGAACTTGAGTGGCTCCACGTCCAGACCGGCTTCCTTGAAGTAGCCTTTTTCGATCGCCGCAAAAAAAGGCAGACCGGCCGCGACCGGCCAATAACCTATGCGAATCTTGGGAGTGCTCTGCGCCCTCGCCAGAAGCGGTGCGGCAAGACTGAGGGCGGCGGCGGTGACCACCTGACGGCGGCGGGTATTGACGGGCTGGTGCATGGTGTGGTCCTTCAAGTGATGGTGAAAGTGAAATTACGAAAGCGAGGCAATGTAGGCACGCCAGCCGCCAAAGTGGGAAATATCGGTAGCGCCTTGCACAGACTCGGCTTCGCAGATGAAGCCTTGCACGCTGCTGCCGTCGGTCAGGCGCAGGGTGCCAATGCCCAGCGGGGGCGGGATCATGGCGACGAACGAGCCATAGTGGGCAACCGGCATCTCCCACACTTCAACCGCGATACGCTGGCCGCAGCCGCTGGCAACCCGCACCAGGCCGGGCTTGGGCGGCACGGTGCCAGGCAGCGCGTAGAACACATAGTCGGGCGCAGTTTGGGTTGTGCTGATCAGGCTGGCATGGCGTTCGGTCAACTGCCAGTTCAGTGGCATGCCGCTCAAATGGGCGCCCACGACCGCGACCCGCACAACGGCTTGCTTGGCAGGCGGCGCTAATGCCGGCAGCGGGTGGGCCGGCGGCATGGCTTGGCCCGTGGCACCCAGCGGCAAGCCGGTGGCATGGTGGTAGCGTTGGCCCAGGTCCGCCAGTTGCCAGTCGCTACCGCAGGTGCCAATCAGGGTAATGCCAAACGGCAACCCGTCCGGGCGTATCGAACTCGGTACCGAGATCGCGGCATAGTCCAGCAGATTGACAAAGTTGGTATAGGCACCCAAATTGCGGTTCAACACAATGGGATCGGCCTGCATTTGGGCAATCGTGTAGTGCGTGGGGGCAGTGGGCACCAGCAACACATCGATGTTGTGCCACATTGCGGCGGCCTGCTGGCCGTAGGCGCGCAGTAGCGTTTGGGCATCAAACAGGTCTGCCGCACTGTAGAGCCGGCCTTTGGCGATGATGGAGCGCACCGGTTCCATCACCTGGTTTTCATGAGCATCAAAAAACGGCCGTATCGCGGCGTAGCGCTCCGCCACCAGCGCGCTCTCATACAACAGTGCCGCCGCCTTGGCCAGCGGGGTGTAATCAATGCTCACACAGACACCACCCAGAGCTTGCATGCGCTCAACGGCCTGTGCAAACGCGTCCTGCGCTGCAGTGTCTCCAAAAAATTCCAGGCTGGACGGCACACCAAAACGAAAGGCCGCAGGCAAGGCGCTGGTGCTCAGATGGAGTTCTCGGGAATAGGGGTCCAAGGAGTCATATCCCATGGACGCCTGCAGCACGTCTGCGGCGACAGCCACCGTGCGCGCGAAGATTGAAACGCAATCCACGCTTTGTGCTGCGGGCACCACACCGCGGGCACTGATCAGTCCCTTGCTGGGTTTGAGCCCGATGATGTTGTTTAATCCCGCCGGCACCCGACCCGACCCGGCAGTGTCCGTGCCCAGCGCAAAGTCGACCTGCCCGGTCGCCACTGCATACGCCGAACCGGCGCTGGACCCACCAGACACATAGTTTGCGTCAAAGGCATTGGGTACGGCTCCAAAAGGGGACCGCGTTCCGTTCAGGCCGCAGGCGAACTGGTCTAGGTTGGTCTTGCCAACCAGCGATGCACCAGAATCGAGCAACTTCTGAACCACAAAGGCGTGCTGCTCTGGTGCATAGCTGAATGCGGCGCAGGCTGCCGTTGTTGGTAAGCCCTGAACATCGATGTTGTCCTTGATGGCAAAGCGCAACCCCGCCAAAGGCCCGGTTGCCTGCAATTGCAGCGGTACATCACACCGCGAAATCCAGGCCTGCGGCGCCAGGTCGCCAGACTTGGCCGCAATCGAGGACGCGGCAGAGTTGCCATTTGAGTTGTGCACCATTTTGGAAATCCAGTCTTGTATCCAAGATGGAAAAGCAAAACGTGTGCCAACAACTCGCCAAAGGGCTTGTCAGGCTACATCAACAAAGTGATGTGTCTGGCGGCGCGCCGTGTGGGCGCCCGGTTGCTGGCCAGAGCAACTGCCCCGGCCTATTTGAAGTATTTCTTGTACAGCAACTTGGTATCAGCGGGAAAATTGACACCTGCCGCCGCCATGTCGAGCTCAGAGACGAATTGCCACCCAAAGAACAGAATATGGTCGTACTGTTCCGCAAAAGTCAGTTGCTGCGCAATAAAGCTGTTGAAAGCAGCCAGGTCCCATTGGGGGAACTTGAACGCTTGGGCAATGAACCATGTTTCGACCCGGGGGTTGGCTTGCTTGGCAAGCGCATGGAATGTCCTGGACCAGTCGTGCAAATCGGCGATGCCGGCGGTTTCACCAAACCAGTAGGGGTCGGTTCCGACCCAATCCACCATGCCGACCGCTTGCTTGATGTAATTGAGTGTGTTGGGCTTGCCAATGGCTGCATACGGCGTCACCGTGATTCCGACCGATGCCTGTGGAATGTGTTTGCGCACCAAGGCAATCGCTGCGCCGAGCGCATTGAGTTGCAGTTGCAGCGCCTCGACACCGTCGCCTGGCGCAAC
>CAIQBN010000025.1 GCA_903870065.1 uncultured beta proteobacterium
CAAATGCGCAATAACCCCGGCAAGCGTCTGACAATACTCTCAGATGCTGAGAAAGTTGCACTCTACGGTATTCCAGATTTCGACGATTTCCAGCGTGTCGAATTTCTCGCCATGACTGATGCCGAGCGCACCCTGGCCTTGCGGCGCAAGGGTATTGAAGAACAGATTTACTGTCTACTGCAAATTGGCTACTTCAAAGCCAAGCAGGCGTTTTTCCATTTTTCGCTGGCTGATGCATCACCAAACGACATCGCTTTCTTACTTCAGCGGTATTTCCCAGGAAAGGAACTGACATCAACCTCCAAGCCGCTAAGCAAACGGCAATATTACGCACAGCGTGACGACATCTCCAACCTGTTTGGATATCGACTGTGCTCTGAAGCTGACCTGCCTTCGCTACTTGAAAAGGCAACGCTGCTGGCTAGGACAGACGTAACACCGACTTTTTTGCTAGCCGAACTGATGGTGTTTCTGGTTAACCAGCACATCGTGCGACCAGGCTACTCCACGCTACAGGAACTAATCACAAATGCACTCACCGTTGAGCGCGACCGCCTGGAACAACTGGTCGAATCGGCACTAACCGATGCCACACGCGCCGCGTTGCAAGAGTTGCTGATGGGTGAGAACACCTTGTCCGATCTGGCCGCGCTCAAGCAAGATGCCAAGAGCTTTCGCTACCGCCAGATGGGCTTGGAGCGCCAAAAGCGCCTCACGCTGGCACCCATGTACGCCATCGCCAAAGTCCTGCTGCCAATTCTTGATATCTCGCAACTCAACATCGCCTACTACGCCAGTCTGGCCAACTTTTACACCATCTACGATTTACGGCGATTCAAGCCCGGCCAGACCAACCTCTATTTGCTGTGCTACGCCTGGCAGCGTTACCGGCAACTCACTGACAACATCGTGGAAGCCTTTGGCTACCACACCCGTCATCTAGAAGACGACACCAAGGCGGTTGCCATCCAGCAGGCCGCCAAAATGCACAACGAACGCCAGCAAGCCACGCCACGGGTGGGCGAACTGCTCCTGTTGTATGTGGATGACTCGCTCACCGACATGACCCCATTCGGCACGGTGCGCGGCCAGGCCTTCCGCATCATGCCGGAGGAGAAGCTACGCTCGACCGGCAAGCTTTTGACGGAGACCCCTGTCAGTCAGATGGATTTGCGTTGGCAAGCGGTGGACAAGCAAAGCGGACTTTGCACGAATAATCTGCGCCCGCTGGCTCTTGGCCTGGATTTCGCAAGCAGCAGCTCCAATGGCAAGGTCTGGCTGGCGGCCTTGCAATGGATGAAAGAGGTCTTTGCCGGTCAAAAGCGACTTGCCAAGCAGCCGCTGGAGGACATTCCGCAGCGCACGATACCCACCCGATTGAGAAACTTCCTGTTGAGTTTTGACCAGGATGGCAAGCCAGCGGGTCTCCATGCTGACCGCTACGAATTTTGGGTCTACAGGCAACTGCGCAAACGCCTCGATGCGGGGGACATTTACCTGGATGACAGTGTGCAGCACCGCCGTTTTGCTGATGACCTGGTATCCATGGATGCCAAGGCCGAAGCCCTCAAGGCGCTGGACATCCCTTGGTTGCGTCAGCCGGCTGACCAAACGCTTGATGAACTGTTTGTCGAATTGGATACTCAGTGGCGGGCATTCGATTCGGAACTGCGCAGTGGCAAGCTCAAGCACTTGGAGTTTAACCCAGTAAAACAGACGTTGACGTGGCACCGGCCAAAGGCCGACAAGGACAAGCAAATTCAGCAAGGCTTCTACGGCAAGCTGCAAGCGCGCGATGTTGCTGACGTATTCCGGCTTGTGAATGAACGGTGCAACTTTCTCTCGGCCATGACGCCCTTGCAGCCACGGTACGCCAAGAAAGTCGCCGACGCTGACAGCCTGATGGCCGTGGTCATTGCGCAGGCCATGAACCACGGCAACTTCAAAATGGCTGAGACTTGCGACATCCCGTACCACGTCCTGGAAGCCACGCACCAGCAGCACCTGCGACCGGCCACCCTGGTTGAGGCGAACGACATCCTCAGCAACTTCATCGCCAACCTGCCGATCTTCCCGTATTACTCCATCGACATGGATGTGCTGTATGGCAGTGTGGACGGGCAAAAGTTTGCCTCTGCCTCCCCGACGCTCAAGGCCCGCCATTCACGCAAGTATTTTGGCAAGGACCGTGGAGTTGTCGCCTATACCTTGCTGGCCAACCATGTGGCTCTTCAAACCCAGATGCTGGGTGCCAACCAGCATGAGAGCTACTGGGTGTTTGACATCTGCTACAACAACACGTCCGACATCAGGCCGACCACAATCACCGGCGACATGCACAGCATCAACATGGCCAACTTTGCCATCCTGCACTGGTTTGGCATGAATCTGGCACCACGCTTTACCAATTTGCATGCCCAGTTGAAGCACCTCTACCGTGGCCCTGACCAGGAGGGTTATGCTGATTTCCTGATTCAGCCGGTTGGACAGATTGACCGTCATCTGATTGCCGCTGAAAAATCCAATTTGGATCACATTGCCGCCACCCTGGGTCTCAAGGAAATGAGCCAAAGTGTGCTGGTGCGCAAGATTTGCACACTGTCTGGACACCACCGCACGCGTAAGGCTCTCTTCGAGTACGACAAGCTGATCCGAACGATCTACACCCTGCGCTACTTGCGCGACCCTCAATTGCAGCGTGATGTTCACCGCTCGGAAAACCGCATTGAGTCCTACCACCAACTGCGCTCCACCATCGCCCAGGTCAACGGCAAAAAGGAACTGACCGGGCGTACCGACCTGGAAGTGGACATCAGCAACCAGTGCGGCCGACTGATTGCCAATGTGGTGATTGCCTACAACTCGATGCTACTGTCAGGCATGCTTGGCCGGCATCTTGCAGCTGGCAATGAAAAGGCACTGGACTTGCTCAGGCGAATCTCACCGGCGGCGTGGCAGCACCTGCACTTCCTGGGGCACTATGCCTTTAGAGACAAGCGCAATCCGATTGATTTGGAGGCTGTTTTGGCGGGGATTGATTGGGAAGGGACAGACTGATATAGGTCAGCGGGAAATTCCGAGGGTTTGGGCGTGGAACCCCATTCTGTTGCCATCCCTGCTGGCTGCAAGTGCATGGGCGCAAAGCGCCGTGCAAGGCCCGCCACCCGGCCCGCTGGCGCAGCGGGCAAAGACCGTTGTTTTCCTCGCCTCGGACTACAAGAACGGGGGCGTGATGGGC